>CAUSVV010000001.1:0-193519 GCA_963535415.1 uncultured bacterium
AGCAGCAACAAAAAACAAAAGAGCAGCAACAAAAAACAAAAGAGCAGCAACAAAAAACAAAAGAGCAGCAACAAAATAAAAATCAGAAGGAAAAGAAGCTCTGAGAAGACACAATAAGAGAAAATAAAGAGGGGACAGAAATCTCCAAGAGAATCAAAGCCACAAAAGAATCCTATCAAAAACTCTCTCCTGACCTCAAACAACATAGCCCTGAGGAAATCAATACAAAAATCAATGCTCTTTCTCCAAATACTAAGGCAAGACTCAAAAAAAGCGGACTCTCACTCAGTGATTATGCCCAATTTTCGCTCGCGAGAGAAAAAATCGCCTCGCTAGATACCAAGACTCCAGAGGGGGAAACCTTCCTCACAACCCTCAAAAAGATGGAAAAGTCGCTCGGTATCGTTGAAAAGACCGATGGAGGATATCCCCTGAGTAATGAGCCGAGAAAGGAGACCTTTGAGCAGAATCCTCAGCTCATGGAATTTGCAAAAAATGATGAGAGCCTTAAAGGGCTGGAGAAAGTAAATGTGCTAGATGATAAGCTGAATATCAAACAACAGCAGAAAATCTTTCAGCTTTTTTGAGATGCTGATCAGAAGAGATTTTTTGACCACATATTGCCACTATTAGAAAGAAAAAAGAAAGCTGACCTTGATCATAGTGAGTCTTGATTTTCTGCTGAAGAAATAACTGCTCTCCAGCAGTATCAAGCACACTTTGACTGACTAAAAAAGAAGTTTACTGATAAAAATGTGAATTATCTAAAAGCTGCAGCTGCGCAAGCACCTTTGGTGGCTATTCTTCGCTACTTAGATCAGGATAGCCTTGGTAAACAGACGCTTGCCGATCTTATGCAAAAGGAAGGAGGAGAATATGCGACAATAGAGCAGCATCAGGACCTCCTTTCTTGAGCTGAAGACAAAATTATGAAGATCAAGTGAACCATCAAGGGAAAACCTATCAGTATCTACTATAATCTTAGCGATCCTAATGCGACCTTGCAGTGTGATGATTATCTCTATACCGACCCAAATACTGGGCAACTTTCGCTATGAGCAACAGGGAAAAGAACCGATCTTAATATCAAAATGCCAACCTCAGATACTATCGCCGATCAGCTAGGAAAAGAGTGTTCTACTGAGACATTTTGAGAGATGATAGATACTGCAGATACTCCTCATGAATATAATGAGAAATTATCACTGCTTGTTAGTTCAAGTATTGATAATTTCTTTGTTAGCTCAGCTGAGGAGCCAAGAATCTCTGAGCGTATTGCCAGAGATGCAGAAAAAAATGTCTGAGTCCAACTATTCACGAGTGGATTGATTCCAGCTGAGATCTCTGCCCAGCTTAATACTGGAGGAGAATTAAATACTAATCCTGAACTAAGAAACCTATTTAGATGCCTTGATAAAACGAGTGAGTCTTTGACAACCGATCAGCTCAAGAGATTGATTGCGAGTATTGAAAAACTCACTCAGACGCTCAATTCTCCAGATGAGATCAAAAAAATCGCTGATCCTGTACTCAGAGACACCTTAACTCAACTCTATCAAGCGACAAAAGAAAAAAAATCTGATCTTAAAGCACGATCTGGTGCGATGCTCAGCTTTTTCAATCTTTTTACAAGACAAGAACTACGCTCTCCATCACTTGATCCTACTAGCTCAGACTTTAAGCTCAATATAAGCGACCTTTCAGCGACCCTCCACCACCTCTCAAGTGGACTTCCTCTTGATCAAAACGGGCAGCTTTCATCTTTTTCTCAGGACTTCCGTAATAACTATGAAGCTCAAAAATCCAGTCAGTCAGAACATTCTACCGCAGATATTGAGGCTGATCTTGAACTTGCCTATGGATAATCTCTAATCAAAACCGTCATTGCGAGCAAAGTAAGATTTTTTGCTCCCTGCTAGGGGAGCTGGCGAGCATAGTGAGACTGAGGGGCTTTCAATCCAGTATAATTTAATCGCCAGAAATTTCCTTGATCTGATCACGAATCTGAGCTGCTTTTTCAAATTCCCATGCCTTGATGGCTTCATCAAGCTGGATTTTGAGATCCTTGAGAATGATTTCTTTTTCAGCTTTAGTTGCTCTCTTGAGTTTCTTTACTTTACCTCTTGTAAGAGATCAAAAATCCTGATCTAAACTCAGATCTGTTTTTACCGTTTCCAGTTCCTTTACATTAGACAAGGCGATATGCGGAGTAATTCAGTTTTTTTGATTGAAATTTTGCTGAATCTCACGACGACGATAGGTTTCTCGTAGTGATTTAAGCATCGATTCAGTGAATGCATCAGCATAGAGTACTACTTCACTATTGGGATTTCTCGCAGCACGACCGATGATCTGAATCAAAGACGTTGTTGATCTCAAAAACCCCTCTTTATCTGCATCTAAAACCCCAATCAGCGTTACCTCTGGGAGATCGATTCCCTCTCTGAGGAGATTTACTCAGACAATAATATCGATTTCTCAGGTTCTAAGCTTCTTGATAATTTCCCAGCGGTCAATAGTCGCAATCTCACTATGAAGATAAAAAGCCTTAAATCCTTGAGCAATCAGAAAACTTGTTACTTCCTCAGATGATTTTTTGGTCAAGGTGATCAGGAGAATCTTCCCCTTTTTAGCAATATGTTCATGTAATTTCCCTAAAAGATGATCCAAAAAAGCTGGATTTTGATTCAGTTTTTTTTCTTCAATTTGTGCTGGAGTTAGTTGAAGATAGGTAGAAAGCGGTGAAGACATAGAGTTCTCTCAGAATAAAATTCAGCAATAAAAGCAATTCACTATAGCTTACGCATTTTCATCCTGAAAGCAACTTGAAATCAACTCCGTGATTGCGAACTGCCCTTGTGAACAGAGAGAGAATTTTCGCTCCCTGCTAGGGGAGCTGTCGAGAGCAGCGAGACTGAGGGGCTGTAGTACTCAACCTGTCATTGCGAACGGAGTGAAGTACTCCCCTTAAACCCGTCATTGCGAGCAATAGCGAAGCAATCCAGGATGATATACATTCCTTTTTTGATTTCTATCTGGATCGCCATGGCTTCGCCTCGCGATGACAGGCTATGCGCAATTATGAATAAAGAAAATAGTGACTTATTTTTTGATTGACTTTAGCCGTTCCTGAGCTGCTGTTTCAAATTTGTTTTCACAGGGAATATACAACTCAAGTGGTTTTTGGAGATATTGTTGGTCGGTGTAGTGATTTTTGAAATTGTGTGGATATTTATACTGATGAGCTCAGAGTTTTGTTAGGTGGAAGGGGACTTCTTGGATATCTTGTTTATTGACAAGGTCAAGTGCGGTATTTATCGCATTGTAGGCGGAATTGCTCTTGGGAGAGAGAGCAAGATAAATTGCAACTTCAGCGAGTGGTATACGAATCTCTGGCATTCAAAGCTCTTTTGCAGCATGAAGAGCGGCAGTTGCGATAGGGAGCGCTTGAGGATTGGCAAGTCAAATGTCCTCGGCAGCGAGAATAGTCAGCCTTCTAGCAATATATTCTGGATCTTCTCATCCTGCAAGCATCTTTGCGAGCCAATATACTGCTGCATCTGGATCGCTACCTCTGATACTTTTGATCATAGCAGAAATGGTGTTGTATTTATCTTCGGTTTTGTGGTAGGATTTATTAGTTGGGATCAGGTTTTTTATCTCTTCTAAACTAAGCTTTTGATCAACTTTGCTGATAAGTTCCAGGAGATTGATTGCAGATCTTGCATCTCACTCGGTACTTTCTGAAAGAAAGGTCAAAATTTCATCTGAAAATCAGAATTGTTCTTTTTGATCTATGGCTTTTAGGATATTGAAAAGCTTGGTTTCACTTAGTTTTTTGAATTCAAAGCATAAACATCTTGAGAGAAGCGCGTTGTTGAGGTTATAATAGGGATTTTCAGTGGTAGCTCAAATAAGTATAAAATGTCCAAGCTCTAAATCTTCCAAAAGTGCGTCTTGCTGGAGTTTATTGAATCTATGGATTTCATCCAAAAAGACTAAAGTCTGACTGCCTTCAATATCTCGCCTTTTTTGTGCGGTTTGAGAGATATTTTTGATATCAGTTGTAGAGGCCTTAGTTGCATTCAGATAGACATATTCATACTTGAGAAGCTTAGAAATAAGCTCAGCGAGAGTTGTTTTCCCGGTTCATGGATTCCCTCGAAAAATTGCATTGATGAAACTTCCTTTTTGTATAAAGGGTTTGAGTATTCATTTTTCTCAGATCAAATGCGTTTGCCCAAAAAACTCGCTTAATTGCTTGGGGCGGTATTTGAGAGCGAGAGAAAGTGGTTTTTGAGCTGTATTGGAGAAAAGATTCATTAAAATATGAGAAAAGAGAATAAAAATCAGATTTTTTTAATGTTGTATATTTAAGAGTTAAAATCAAGAATTTTTTGACAATAAATGGAGGTTAGGATATTCTGTAGTGATTAGAATTTATGTTTGCTTCAAATATCTCTATCTTCTCTTTAGAATTTTTTTATTGGTAAAAAAATATATTGACATTTTAATTAAAAAGAGTATATTATTCCTTGTAAATAAAAAGCAATCATTATTAAAAAAGTAAAAACATGGAAACAAAATTAACAAAATCTTGCATTTTAGAGCAAGTACTATTCAGAGCAAGGAACTATAAAAAACTGATCAAGAGATCAAAGAAGGTTGATATCCTTATGTTGGTTATCTGTGTCTTGCTGATCCTAAATTTTATATTGCCCTTAGTCTCTTTGGTGAAGATTCGGGAGGAAATGACTCTCCAAGAGTACTTTAATGAGCTGAAAATCGTACAAATTATGTATCTTATTGTAGCTATTTGTGTTTTTATCTCATTCTATCTAACTAAGAGGACAATTAAGCAGGCAAAACAAATTCCTTTAGGATCTATCAAAACTATGATTAAAACGAAGGAGGTCCCTATGAATACTGATCTGGGGTATTCGTTGTTTAAAGTGGCAAAATTTATAGGTTGGGATACCGATCTCTCTAAATTTAGGGAAGCTCTTATTTCTGAGCTGTCTTCGTTAGATCCTGAAGATGAAGCTTCCTATCTTCTAGAGATAGCTGAGCTAGAGGATTTCTTCTCAAAGCTCTAAGAAAGTAAAAAGTTATTGAGGACTATCAGTATACTGATGGTCCTCTATTTTTTTATTGAAAAAACTCCTCAATTCGCTATACTCAAACCAATTTCAGAATGCTTGATTTTAGAGAAAAAACCAAGAAATCTGATTCTGGTTTTTTATTTTTTTATACCAAAAAGCAAATGGCAATTAGAAATATCGCAATTATCGCCCATGTAGATCATGGAAAGACTTCACTCGTAGATCAGCTCTTGAGGCAGTCTGGAACCCTCAAAAAAATGGAAGAGCAAGACCTCGTTATGGACAATAACGATCAGGAAAGGGAGAGAGGAATCACCATTTATGCCAAGAATACCGCGATTGAATACCAAGGCGAGAGAATCAATATCGTAGATACCCCAGGGCATGCCGACTTTGGAAGTGAGGTGGAGAGAGTATTGAGAATGGTGGATTCTGTAATCCTCGTGGTGGATGCGTATGAAGGTCCGATGCCACAGACCAAATTTGTGCTTAAAAAGAGTCTAGAACTCTGACTCAAACCGATGGTCGTACTTAATAAAATTGATAAACCAGCCGCAAGACCTGACCGAGTGATTGATCAGCTTTTTGATCTGTTTATTTTGCTTGGAGCGAGTGATGAGCAGGCGGATTTCCCCATTATTTATGCGAGTGCAAAGAATGGATATGCGATGAAAAATCTGACTGATGAAGCGAAGGATTTAACTCCGCTTTTTGATGCGATCTTGGAAAATGTGGCTCCAGCAGCTGAAAAATCTGATCTCCCTTTCTGTATGCAGGTTGCAAACCTCGGATATGATGATTATTTGGGAAGACTTGGAGTTGGGCGTGTATATCAGGGGACTTTGAACGCAGGAAGTCAGGTAACGATCATCGGAAATGATGGAGAGAAAAGAACAGGAAAGATCGCGCATATTTTTAGAACGCTTGGACTCCAGAGGATTGAGATTCCTCAGGCAGAATGCTGAGATATCGTGACCATCAGTGGAATCCCAAATATTTTCGTGGGAGAGACCGTTGGAGTAGGGGAGTTTGAGGCATTACCGACAATTGCGATTGATGAGCCGACCTTGAGTATGGAGTTTTTGGTGAATGATAGCCCTTTTGCTGGGAAAGATGGGAAATATATGACGACTAGAAATATGGCAGAAAGACTAGAAAAAGAAGCTGAAACCAATGTCGGTTTGAAAGTTGAAATGGTGGAAGGAAAATTTATCGTCTCAGGAAGAGGAGAGTTGCACCTTGGAGTATTGATTGAAGCGATCAGAAGAGAAGGTTGGGAACTGCAAGTGTGAGCGCCTCAAGTAATTTACAAAGAAGAAAATGGACAAAAACTTGAGCCAATGGAAAACCTTGTCGTTAGTGTTGAAGATGGACTCTCTGGAACGGTGATTGATATGCTCGCAACTCGTAAAGGACTCATGCAAAATATGAGTTCAGAAAATGGACTTACAACCATGGAATTTATCATTCCAACCAGAGGTCTTCTCGGATTCCGTGGAGAATTTATCCTCGCGACCAAGGGAGAATGAATTATGTATTCAGCTTTTTCTCACTATGAACCGTTTAAATGAGAAATTGTAAAAAGACAAGTCTGATCTATGATTTCGTCTGCCACCGGACAAGCGATGATGTATGGAATCTTCAAACTCCAGGAGAGAGGACCAATCTTCGTAGACCCAGCTCAGCCAATCTATGAAGGAATGATCGTAGGGGAGCATTTAAAAGGAGGAGATATGACCGTTAACCTCACCATCAACAAGCAAATGAACAATGTCCGCAACTCTGGAAATGATGAAGCGATGAGAATTGATCCGATCGTGCATTTGTCTTTGGAGCAGGCGATGGGGTATATCGGACTTGATGAACTCGTTGAGATCACGCCAAAGGCGATTAGAATTAGAAAGAAGTATTTGACTGAGTCTGCGAGGACGATTGCGAGGAAGCAGGGGTTGATTTAAGAAGGAAGAAATAACTATTTACTTTTTAATCTTCTTTGTATTAGCTTTTTTCTCATATTTTGTATTATCTTTATTTCGTCATCGTTTAATCCTAGTCTTTCTTTTAGTAAATATTTGTCATTTTTACTTATAAAATCTTCTATTTTATTTATTTTCATATTTTTAAACTGTACTAACTTTTCTTTTGGGATATCCTCAAAAAAAGGAATTATTAATTCCTTAAATTCATTTGGAGTTAATTCTAAAACACCTCCTCAATACTTTCTTCATCATAATTCCATCATTAATAGAGTAAAAGAATTATAAAAACAAAACTGAAATTCTTGATATTTTTTGTCTTTTAAATCAATTTTATACGCAGAATCAGTTACCATGATTCATGATGGACAGTATATTAATTTTGGTAAAAGATGACTTCTTTTGAAAAAAAACAAGTAGGCTGGATGTACATTTGGAATGTTATATCGATTTGGTTTATATGAATTACATTTATATCTTAAATTAATTCATTGTTTTTTTCCAATATTCAAATATGTTTTTGCTTTAGGATCTATTATATTCCCTTTAAAATTTAAGAAAAATACAGGCTTCCCTTCCTTTTGAAGCATAGAAAAATCTTTTTTATCAAAATATAGTTTGTTTTTAATATAAGATCATTTTCTAATAATAGGAATTCCATATTCTTTTAAACCATTTTTAATAATTTCTTCATGTGAAAGAATAAAGAAATCATTTGCTCATGTCACAATCCCTGTTTGTGAGCTTGCTATATTTCAAATAATATTAAATTTTTTCTGGATTTTGTTAATGAAAAATAAGTCGTTTAATGTCAGTCCGCTTGATAATTCTTTTTGAGATAGTGTGCTATGATCTTCTCTTGATAAGAGATGGCTCCTATATGTAAATTTTGTTTTTTTATTGCCGTCTACATTAATTTCTCCCAAGAATAGTCATTTCTCTTTGTGTTTTTTATATGCAAATAAAACTATCGTATTTTGTCAAGCATCCCCAAAGATAACTTTATCTATACTAAATATTTCAAGCCTATTAAATTCTTTTAATAAAAAATCTAGAGTATCTCTTGCATAGTTTACAGTTAATAGTTCTTCTGGCAAAACAAAGGCCAAAATACCATCTTTTTTTAATAATGTTTCTGATTTGTAAACAAAAGAAGGCCATATATTATTTATTGCCTTATTATTTCACACAGCTTCATTATTTAGCTTTTGATATAATGTCTTCTGTTTTATAGACAAATATTTTTTATCAATATAGGGTGGGTTTCCTATGATATAATCATATTTGTTATTAAACTTGATTGTGAGGAAGTCTCATAGATACTTTTCTAATTTTAAATCTCATGAGTATTGATAGGCATGTTCAAGAGCTTCTTGATTGATATCACATAAAGTAATTTCTTTGATATTCTTTATTTCCCATGACTCAAGTATACTTTGAATAAAAACACCCTCTCAACAACTTGGTTCAAGTATCTTTAATTGTATTCTTTTTTTTGTATCAAGGAGGTAATCTATTATAAATTTAGAGACACACTTAGGAGTATAAAAGCTTCAAGTTTTTTTATTATTCATCGTATTTGAGAAGTGTTTCATATAAACTCAATAGTTCATTTGCAATGTTTTGTTCCTTAAGAATTTCGTATTGCGATTCTAGTTTGTCTCTTTTCCGCATCATTATATGAATTGAATGATTTAGGCCGATTTCTTTGATAATATATTTAGCAAGTTGATCATTAGTCCCTGAAGATATAATTTTTCAGTTTTTATCTCTATAAAATAAGTTATCATAATCTTTTGATGTAGGATCAACAAATCCAACTATTCCGTCATTATGGATATTCCCATTTCAAGTGGGCCATTTATTTCACTTCTTTTCATTACATCGTGGACAGCTATATACAAGATTGTTATAATAATTATCCGCTATGGGATTTATGATAGGAGATCTTGGCTTTTTGGGAACAAAATGATCAATACAAAAAGGGCGTGAAATCATACCAGCTTCTCTTTGATTGCAATATCAACATCTATGATTAAAATCCTCTTTTAGAATCTTTCTATAGCTTTTATAGTTTGCAAATTGTTGGACATTTGTTCTCCTGTTTGGTGTAGAGTTTCTTAATGGATACATCTTTTTTCGAACTTATTTAATAATTTTTCTGTTTCTTCTATTAGTTTATCTAATTTATTATTTGTTGATTTTGTAAAATATGATATAGGGATTTTATTTCCTTTTATTTCCATCAAAAACTGGATTGCTTTAATAAAACTAGCCTCTTCTTCAGTAGATAATTCTCCTTTAATAAATTTTTCATTTAAGTTCTCTTCTACTAGTTCATATCTTTCTTTTGTATGTTTATATTTTTCAATAATTTTTTTGATTTTATTTTTAAAATTTATTAGATCTTGGTTATTATCTATTCCATTTTCCTCTTTGTTTCGAGTAGCTTTATCATATACAATATTTGGATTATCAATATAATTAAACGCATCTTGTATAGCAGAAGTAGTTATAAGAAAGGGGAAATGTGGATTCATTTTTAATAACTCTTGTTCCAATAAGTCAGCATTATATCCTAACATTTCTATCATGGAAAAGTCAACTATAAACATATCTACCCCATTTGAAAAAAGTTCAGAGAAAAACAATGGAATATCTTTTATTTCATTTGGTGGTTCTGGGGTTGTTATTTCAAACTCATCTTTAAATTGATGATAAAAATGTGAACGTTGTGCTACCTCTTCATCAATAAAACATATTTTGTACGGCTGTAAATTTATCATTGATATAATTTAAATTTTAAACATACAGTGAATTTATCTGTAAAATCTTTAATCTCTATTTGTGCATCTTTGTAATCATGTATCGTTAGCAAAATAATATACATTCAGAGTCCTGTCCCAATTTTATTTCCTCGTTTATCTACTTTTGAAGTTATAAAAGGATTAAAAATATGCTCTGGATTATTTTTAAATTCATCAACTAACCCTTCTCAATTATCTTCAAAATAGATATACATATATTCGTCAACAATTTCAGCAGAAATAATAATTTTCTTTTTTGGTTTTTTTGATTTTATCAGTGCTTCAATTGAGTTGGATAGCAAATTATTGAAAATTGAATCTAAGTCTGCAGTAAAACACTTTATGTTTGAGTTTAAACATTGTGAGGGTAGGTTAAGAGTCATTTTTATTTTTCTTTTCTCTAATACTGTACTCCATACTGATTTAAAACGATCTAGGTACTCAAATATATTTGTAATTTTTCTTTCTCTTTTATCTTTTTGTAAAGATCATAAAGAAAGATCAATTCGATGTTTTATGGTTTTATCATCATTTATTTGCAAAGATATTAGATAGAAAGGGTTTTCATAGGGATTAATATCCTTTAATTGGTCATCATTTATGTATTTATGAAGCACATCATTTAATTCTTTTCCTCTAGATGCTAGAAGATTTTTTAAATTCTTTAGTTCATGAGAAAAGGTACTGACAATTAATCCAATGCTAGCTAAATGTCTCAACATCATCAACTCTTGATTCTTCTCTTCAATTTCCTCTTGTAAAATTTCAGTAGCATTTTTTAAGGCTATTTCTATTTGAGATACGATTCCTTCTTTTTCTCTTTTTTTAACTTCATTGATAGCATTTCGTCATTCCTCTTTTTTCGTTTCTCTTTCATCTTTCTTTTTCCTTAATTCATTTAATGTATACATAATAAGATTTCTATCTTCCTCAAATATTCATATAATATTAATTAATATATTTTTAAATAACTTAAAAGCATCATTTTCAACAATTCCCTCTCTTCCAGATTTATCTTCAAAAAATTTATTACTTACTCTAGAAATATTAACCATTCCTGATATTTGATTTGGTCTAATGCGATAATCTCCAATCCTTTGTCAAGATCATTGTGGACTTTGAGCTTGTCTTTCTCATAATAAAAGTCGATCATATCAATCTTCTCAATATGGTCTTACTCTAAAATTATCTCTAAAAATTTTGATTCATCAAAACTTATCTAGCCGATTTTTTCTTACACTGTAATTTATTGCTCTATATGGGTATTTGCTATTAGTGTTTTTATTTTTTAAAAAATAAAACGAGAAGTTAAAAGGTCATATTTGATTTAAAATATTCTTATCAACATTTGAAAATCAAGGGAATGTAAGTAATGAAATTTCTTTTCTAGAGATGCCCTTATCTAAGGTTTGAATATTAATATCTGTTTCTTGAATTTTTTTATTTGTAAAAAATTCTGGATATTCTAATTGAATTTTTTTTACATCCAATTCGTTTCTAACTATTTCTACTTCTAAACTGTATGATGGTCATCAGATATATTTTGCAAATAGATAATAATCAAAGTCTCAACAAAAAGCTGTTTTTACTTTTCAGAATCTTTTTTTATCTGAATAAAGAAATAACGAAAAATCTATCTCATTAAAGGGAGGAATAAGCATTTCTAAATTTTGAAATAGACTATTAATCTCAACAATATTCCAATCATCATTAAGATCTGTCAATTTAAAAATAGTTCAATGATCTAACGCAATTTTATTTAACTTATCACTAAATTCTTCAAGGTTAGGTATTTCTGATAAAAGAAATTGTTTTAAGTCAAAAGAAGCCAATGATTCAAGATGAGCCTTTACCTCAGAAATTGAAGCAGAGGTATTAAATTGCTCCCAATTTACTTTCCAATAATTTATAACATGACTGTGTTTATCTTTTGTATACATTTCAGAAACCTTTCATAATCTATCCAACGCAAAACGTCAAATTCACTTTGCTCACGATTTAATCCTTTTCCCCTCTGTTTCAAATGTGATTTGTTTATTGTCAGTTCCAATTTTCATCCAATTGTTTATAATTATATCTTCTGTCATTCAGCTTCAGTTGTCTATAATATATAGTGCATCTTTATAAAAAACAGCCATTGCAACTGTTGCATCAGCATCATAGGAGTTTTTTATCAGTTCAATTACAGCACCATTCGCGTTTGCAAAGTTTTCCTTTCCTATTAATTTTGCAGTTCTAGCAGAAACATCAAAAGATATTTGCCTCATTATATCTCTTATTTTTTTGTGTAAAACAACTGTATGATATGTAAAAGTTTAAAGAAATCAATATAAAGGTGTTTAATTTTCCGCGACTAATCACTTTCTTCTTGCAAAAACAATCAGAATAACTATAGTCAATCCTGAAGAGAACTTTTTATCTTACTAATAAAAATACGAGCATGAAACTCGATGGAAAAAGTATCCAGGCTGCGATGATGCAGCTCGTAGAAGAATATAAACTTGATCCGTATCAAGTCCTAGAAGTGATTAGAAACTGAATTAAGTCAGGATTTAAAAAGGATTTCCCTGAATATAGAAAGGCTGAGGTGCTGGTAAATATTGAAAATGATGGTACGATCAGTATCTATAAGGCACTTGAAGTAGTAGAAGAGATTGAAAATGAAGATACTCAGATTTTGCTTGCTGAGGCAAAAGAAGAGAGAAAAGATATCTCAGTTTGAGAACAGCTTTTGATCAATATTACTCCTGCAAAGCTTGAACTTTCAAGAATTGCGGCTCAGGCTGCGGCTCAGACGATCAAGCAAGGGATCAAAAATATTGAAAGAGAGAGATTCTACGAGAAGTTTCAGGATAAAGAAGAAGAACTTTTGAAGGCAAAGGTATTGAGAGTGCATTCAGATAGTATCATTCTTGATATTGATGGGACAACGGTTGTTTTGCCACCTGAGAGTCAGATTCCAAATAGGGTTTATGAAATTGGAGAGGAAGTCTTTGTCTATCTCAAGAAGATTAGTAGAGATACTGGAGGTATCGTCCTTGATATCACACAATCAAGTCCTGATTATGTAGAGGCAATTCTCAAAAAGATCGTTCCTGAATTTGAGTCTGGAGCTGTGCAGATTGATAATATCGCTAGAATTGCTGGAAAAAAGACTAAAATTCTGGTTTCAAGTACGCAGGATTGAGTAGATGCAGTTGGAGTGATGGTTGGACATAAGGGAGATCGTATCAATACTGTTCTTTCACTTCTTGATGGAGAAAAAGTTGATTTCGTTCAAAATACTGAAGATCCAACTCAGCTCATCATCGGACTTCTAAAACCAGCTCAGGTTGAGGAAAAAAATGTTGAATTTAAGCCTAATGGAAAGGTTGTTGTAAAGATTGATGAATCTCAAAAACCGCTTGCTATCGGAAAAGGAGCTAGCAATATCAAACTTGCTTCTCAGCTCAGTGGATATCAGATTGAGGTTATCTAATAGAAAATGTCTTGGTCTCCGCCTTTTCAGGAAGTGCGGAGATTTTTTTTAGATAAATATTCCCTTTTGTATCAATATAGTATCAAAAAAGGGAGAAAAATCAGATTTTTTTATTTTTTATTGCAAAGATGCTCCGTGTAAATACTGTAGAAACTTTTGCAACACAGGATGGACCTGGGATTAGAGTGGCGATCTTTTTGCAAGGCTGTATGTTTAAGTGCTTGTATTGCCATAATCCAGATACGATCCCGCTGGAAAATGAGGAAGCGAAGCGAATGGACGAGGAACAAATCCTGGATTTAGCTGAGAGAAATCGTCCTTATTTTGCAAATGGTGGAGGGATTACTTTCTCTGGAGGAGAGCCGCTTTTGCAAGCTCCAGCACTTTTACCCATTGTAAAAAGATTAAAAGCTGAAGGATACCATATTTGTATTGATACGAATGGTTTTGTAAGAACACCTGAAGCATTAGAAGTTATTGCGCTTTCAGATTTGATTCTCCCAGATCTTAAGCAGATTAATCCTAAAAAGCATCTTTTGCTTGTTTGACAGGAAAATACTAATACTTTAGCAACGCTTGAGTATCTTGAGAAGATTCAAAAACCTTATTGGCTTAGATATGTGTTGGTGCCTGGATTGACTGATGATGAGGAAGATCTTCATCAATACGGAAAATATGTCCAAACTCTAAAAAGTATGGAAAGACTTGAGATTTTGCCTTATCATAATTTAGGAAAGGATAAGCGGAAAAAACTCTGATGGGAATATCCTTTGGAGTGAACGCCTGCTGCAACAGCTCAGGATGTACATAGAGCTTTAGATATTTTGAAGAACTATACTGATAAAACTTATAGTAGATTGTAGACTTATTCTGTAATTTATCAAATAATAAAAAAATCTGACTTTTATTTTCTTTTCCTATCTAGATGCAAGAAAATATCAACCTAAAACCCTTTACAACACTTAAGACGAACTGTATTGCCCGTTATTTTATGCCAATTACTACGACCTATCAGCTTTTGAATCTTATTGAAACTCCACTTTGGGATGAGTGTAAGCATTGGATACTTTGATGAGGTGCGAATACGCTTTTTTGTGCTGAGGCATTTGATGGGATTGTTGTAAAGATGGAGATCCCTTGATTTAAGATCCTTTCTGAAGATGAAACACGTCTAAAAGTTCAGGTTTGAGCTGGTGAACCGTGGAATAATTTTGTATATTGGGCAGCTGAGAGGGGACTTGGTGGAGTAGAGAATTTGATTGATATCCCTGGGACTGTAGGTACGAGTGCAGTTTCAAATATTTGAGCGTATGGACAGGAGTCGAGCACTAGTATTTCTGAGGTTGTCGGTGTAAATCTGGAGACAAAAACAATTCAAAAATTAACGAAAGAGGAGTGTCAGTTTGGGTATCGTGAGAGTATTTTTAAGCATGAGCTTCAGGATCAGTTTATTATCACGCATATCATTTTTGAACTCAAGAAAGTCAATGATGATTATCAATTTGCTATCGAATATGCTGATATTCAGAAAGTTTTATCAGAAAAAAAATCTGAATTTGATCAGCTTTCTCCTTTTGAAAAGTTGCGTGAGATATCTGAGATTATCTCTGATATTAGAGCGAATAAATTGCCTGACTATCATACGATCTGAACGGCAGGAAGTTATCGAAAAAATCCAGAAATCTGACTTCCTGAGCGAGAAGAACTTTCTGCTCAGTTTCCAGAGCTCAAGGCACATTTGACTGAGCGAGAGACAATGAAACTCTCAGCTGGGCAGCTCATAGAACTTTGCTGATGGAAGGGAAAAGAAGAAAACTGAGTTAAAATGTATGAAAAACATGCCCTCATTTTGGTAAACGAAGGCGAGAGCTGAGCTGCAGTCTTAGATTATGCGAGAAAGGTAGAGGAGAGTGTATTCGCTAAGTTTTGAATTCAGCTTGAGCCTGAGGTGAGGTATTGTTATTAATCTGTATTTATTTGTAGTTTTGAACCTAGAAGTTTAAGAAAAGACCTGAAGTTAATTTCAGGTTTTTCTCTTTTTATGAATTTATTCAATTCTAATACTTAGTGATTTAAGTGGTTGCTTAAGTGCGATCTTATTTTTTGCTCTGATGAAGAGCGCGAGATTAATTATTTTTCTAATTGTTGTAAATTCTTCTATAAGGTCATGATTTATATAGTATTCACTTGCAAATGGCCAGAATGAAAGATGAATTGACTCAGTTTTTTGATTTCCTTCTCCTTTGAATGCTTGTAATCTTTTTCGCAAGTCCTCAGTAATGAATGGTGTAAATGGTGCCATCATTTGAAGATACGTTGTCAATACCTCAAAAAGTGTTCAATAAGCGGAACGTTTGTTTTGTGTTAACCCATCTTGCCAGAATCTTCTTCTACTTCTTCTAAGATATCGATTACTGAGTTTTTCTATAAAATCAATCCCTGACTTGATTGCTCCATCAAGGTTATAATTCCTAAGTCATTGATCTACGACATATAAAGTCTTATGCAGTTCTGCTAGAATCCATCTATCTAGGTCATTGTGGATTTCATAATTTGGCAGCTTTATCACTTCTCATTCTTGGAAATTTTTATTAATTTCTTCAGAATGTATTTTAGGTCGCTCTCGTTTTATATATTCTTCTTTAGTGATACTAAGCCTTGTTTCTGGGGTTCAAGAGAACGAATGTGTATCCTCAGGTTTTCGATCTTTGAAGAAGATTTCACATTTCTTATTTAATAAATCTTTAGTTAGTTTCTTAATTCTTGTTTCATCTTTTTTGAAGTCTGGATGTATATAGATTATGTCAGGTTGAATTCTAACTAGGTTTTCTTTTAGTACTTTATCCTCAGGTATTCCATTCATAAGGTATGTCTCTTTTTGATTAGCTTTCCAATTATCAATTTTTGCGTAGGTCTCAAAGAACTTAAAGACATTTTCTAGTGGGATATTAAAGTCCTTAAAGAGTTGTTCAACACCTTTTTCAGAGAATCTCATAGGTTCAGACCTCACAACTGGACTACTCAAAGTATAAAGCCTAAACGCATCAGCACCCCATTTTTCAATAAGTTCCTTTGGATCTGGATAGTTTTTCAGACTTTTAGACATTTTTTTACCATCTTCTGCGAGTACGAGTCCGTTTACGATCACATTTTTGTAGGCGTTTTCTCCTTTGATTGCATGCCCAACCACATGAAGAGAACGGAATCGACCTCTTGTCTGATCAAGTCCTTCCGCGATAAAATCCGCTGGATAACTAATATTTCTTCCCTCTTCTCCAAGGTAGTGATCCTGCCCAAACGGCATTGCTCCTGATTCAAACCAACAATCCAAAACTTCAGGTGTTCTTTTATAGGTTTTACCTTCTCTAATTCCTCGATAAGTATCTACATATGGCTTGTGAAGATCAACTTCTCACTGTTTATCACTATCTCGGTAGTGAAATCTGACTTCAGCATTACCAAGTTTATAATTTTTTCTATGGAGTCCATATTCAAACTTGCGGAATGCTCTTCTTAGCATTGCGATAGTATCATCATGAGAAACATAAACCAGAGTTTTTGTCTGATGATTGCTATTCCAGTAGTGGATTGTACTTTCAGTTCTTTTTCTATAATCCTCAAGCTTTTCTCAATCAGTTCCAATGCTTCTTTCCTCATCAAATCGATTAAACATATCACAAGAAATCTTTTCTCCTTGATCCGTATAGTTGATCAAGTCTGTAATACGAGAATCAATAAAAAGCTGATCATTGAGTTTTACAACGATTTCCTCAGTTTCTCCATGATGTACATGATCAAAGGTTTTCCTTTTCTCAAAACGATCCTTGTGACCCTCATGATGTTCAAAGTAGAGTTTTTCACATCTTGCTACTTCATCAGCTCAGAAAAAGCTGATCAAGGTTGGTTTGATGGTCTGCCAAACTCTTGGAAGAGGAGATAAAATGAAAACAACATCAGATTTTTTTTCTATATGAGGAGCAAGCTTACTAACGAGTCCTTGAGCCTGCTGTTCTCAGAGTTCATTAAGTCTTGCATCTCCTAGTGAGTCAAATTTTTTCTCTTCATTGAAATCAGTCCTTCCATGGCGGATAAAGACATTTTTGGTCAGATTTTTTGAGCCTAAAGTGGTGAGATGATAGAGCTCATCAAGTGTATTGATCACAAAACGATCTTCTGGATTTTCTACATTCTGCCAGATAGGTAGTGGAGAACCTCGGTATCTATTTCTAGCAACATTCCAATCTGGAGCTTGTTGCAATCCATTTACGAATCTGTTTTTTACGGTTTCTGGGATAAATTTGATCTCTCCAGCTTGGCTAGCAGTTTGAGCATTCATCTCTTTTTCTTTGATGAATCGGCTCGACATAGCTTTGTAAATGAGTGGAGTTTTACACCTTCGGCAGTGAGGATATGAGTGAACAAGGCTTTCAGTTTTTACGATTTTTTGGTTTGCTTTGAGATGTTCAGTGATAGGTTTATTGCTTTCCATGACTTTCATTCCTTGATAATCTGGGACTTCATCTGTAAAGCATCCATATTCATCAACAGGCATAAAGAGCCATTCTTTTGAGGTTTCTCCTCCAAGAAGGTTTGCAACAGCGTTAAAATCGTCCTCTCCAAAGCTTGGAGCCGTATGTACGATACCTGTTCCATCCTCAGTACTTACGAATTCTCAGGTTAAAATTTGAAAAAACTGATTCTTATATTCATCTGCAATATTTGATTTTTTGATGTAATCAAAAAGTGGCTGATAGGTCAGATTTTTTAGTTCTTTCCCTTTCTGCTTGTAAATGAAAGTATAGTCTTCTGGTGATTTATAGTATTTTTTGAGTAAAGCCTCAGCGAGCACATAGTATTCTTGTGATTTTTGATCGTAGACGGTTACATAGTCGATATCTTCCCCAATAGTCAAAAACATATTACTTGGGAGTGTCCAAGGTGTTGTTGTCCAGGCGAGGAAGTTGAATTTCCCTTCAATAAGTCCTTTTTCTTGTGGATTGAGAACTTTTTTGAAAAGATAAAAATCGATGAAATCATGCAGAAGTTCCCTTTCATCATTGATGATTGTTCCATTGATATTGATTGCAAAACCAATACTGTTTTCATAGAGTTCTTCGGTTACCCATTGGATATCTTTGTGTTTTTCTGGTTCTTGGAGGGTTGGAATGTCGTTTGACTCTACCTCAAATCGGTGAACTCTTCGAGGCTTTGAGAGATGAATGATTTTTACTGCTCAGAGATACTTGCTCGCAGTGAGCTCTGTTCAGATTTCTTCTTTGAGTTCTCTTTTAAGTGCTGTGATGAGATCTTCTCCTTTTTCAACTTTCCCTCCAGGGAAAAACCAGAGATTTTCCTTGGTATGATGAATCATCGCATAGCGACCTTTCTCATCGCGAAGTACACCAGCTACAACATCTATAAACCCATCCTCAGAACAAGAATACTTCTCGCTTTCAGGTGCAAGGTGTGGAAATTTTACAGTAAGTGCAGTATCTTGCCTATCTTCATATCCTTCTGCAATTTCGTTGTTTGCTAGCGGCGTTGCACAGCTTGGACAGTATCCCTGTACTTTGAATCCTTTGTATACTTTATTCTGGTTGTAGATATTAGAAAAGCATCGCATTACGCTTTCCATAAAATCTAGATCCATCGTAAAATAAGGATTGGTAATATCAACCCATCTTCCTGTATGATCTACGAATCGTTTCCACTCAGTATTTGTCTGATTTACATATTCGCGGCACTTTTCTACAAAAGTTTGAATTCAGATTTTTTCTTCAATGTCTTTTTTCCCATCAATACCAAGTGCTTTTTCAACAGCTTTTTCTACTGGCAAACCATGACAGTCCCAACCTCGTTTTCTTTTAACTTGATAACCTCTCATCGTCATATATCTTGGGATGGTATCTTTGATACTTCATGCTAAAAGATGACCATAATGTGGATTACCACTGGCAAATGGAGGACCATCAAAAAACTTGTATGCCATTGCTTCATTTCTCTCTTTGATGCTTTTTTCAAAGGTGTTGTCTGATTTTCGGTATGCTAAGATGGATTCCATCATCTCAAGGTTTGACATCGTATCACAAACATAAAAGGATAAATACTGATTTCAATGTATAGATATGTCAGACGCTTTTTCAATGGAAAATACAATATTTTCACTGGAAATGGTTGAGTAGATGTGTATAGTGGTTCGGTTAGAGACTTGAAAAGTCAGAAAAATCAGATTTTTATTCTGTTAAACAAAGATGCTAAAACTTGAAATTGTTTTTGCTGTACTGATCGTAGTTATGTTGCTCTTAGATCTCTGAGTATTTAACAAGAAAAATCATGAGATCAAGAGTAAAGAGGCGTTAGCTCGATCGCTTGTATGGATTGGTCTGGCGATGCTCTTTAGTGGATATATTTATTGGGAACTTGGATTTGAGAGGTTCTCATATTTCCAGTCTGCATATTGGGTAGAGAAGCTTTTATCTGTGGATAATTTGTTTGTATTCATTATGGTCTTTGGCTTTTTCAAAGTTCCAAAGAAGCTCCAGCATAAAGTACTCTTCCGAGGAATTATATGAGCATTGATTTTTAGAGCGATATTTATCTTTGCAGGAGTAAAGCTTATAGAACTGACCTATCTTCCTGAATTCTTGCTCTTTGATCATCCAGTTAAGATTAATTTACTCCTCACAATTTTTTGAGGTTTCCTTATTTATGCTGGGATTAAGTCATTTTTTGCTAAGCATGAACACGAAGAAAATAAAAACTTCTCTGATTCGGCTGGAGCTAGGGTGGTAAAATACTTTTTCCCAAGAGTAACTGATACTTTTGAGTGAGGAAAATTCTTTGTTTTTCAAAATGGACTAAGATATGCAACACCGCTTTTGATTGTCGTTTGAGTAATTGAATTTACGGATTTGCTCTTTGCTGTGGATAGTATTCCAGCAATCTTTGCAATCGCTCCTAATGATCCCTTTATTCTCTATTCTTCAAATATCTTTGCTATTTTAGGACTAAGAAGTTTATATTTCCTTCTTGCAAACTTTATTGATAGGTTTAAGTATCTGAGTTATGGAATTGCAATTATATTGACCTTTATAGGGACAAAAATGCTCATTTCACCGCTCTTTCATATTCCAGCAAAAATTTCGTTGATTGTGCTGCTTTCTGTACTTGTCCTTTCAGTGATTGTGTCTCTGTGTATGACGCCTGCACATCATCAGGATAAACTTACAGAACCAACAGAGAATAATTAACATAAAAAAAGAAAAACCTGAATTATGCTTCAGGTTTTTAATTTTCTATAGATTTTACTCCATAGAAAGGTTTGAGAATGGCTGATCTTAAATAAGCTTTTTCTCCTTTCTATCCCAAGAAGGAATATCATTGAGTTCAACTGTATTAATATCAGTTTCCTCAATTATTACTACGTAGTAATAATTCCCAGTAGTAACATAAATTTCTACTTCATTACGGATAGTAGAGAGAGCTCTAAGAGCAAATTCTAACCCATCTTGATTGCTGATACAGAGTCCAGAAACTAGTATATGATTATCATATACCCTTTTTTCTAGTTCAGGCATCCAACGATAGCAGTCCACCTTTTGTCTGTCTCTAAACTTTAGATGTACTAAAGTCAGATTTTTTTCATTTTCCTTGTGTCTCATAAAACTTGATTTTTTTAATTCTGTTTCTAGTTTTTTGTTTTAGAATGTCAAAACTTTTTATGTATCAATGTTTGAAATGATATTTCTCACCTCTAAACACTTTTACAAATGCTTGTGCTTCCGAGTTCCAATAATCTTCACCGTTAATTTTTATTGCAGAGAGCCCGTTTTTGGGCAGTCTAACGGCATAGGAAGTATCCTCATATCTAGCTATCCTAATGCCTTGTTCATCATTACTGTAAACTTTATTTTCAATAATGATATTAAGTTCTAGCTCGACACCTGGATTAGGTTCACTGACTTGAAGATACATCTTCTGGGTATTAACTTTAAGTTCAAGAGATGGTACACAGCCAGAAAAGACTAGAGACCAGTGGTCTGGACACATCTCTCTACGGTAGAAATTGATACATTGAGGAGTTTTGAACTTCAATGAAATCGAAGTTACTTTTTTTTGTTTGTGATTTTTTGTCATAAAAATGTGCTTTTTTTTGTTTGTGATGCTACTATAATTATCCTATTATAAATGTCAAGCGATAAAGAAAGTGAGGCAAAAAAACACTTGCAATTAATTCCCGCAATACTATATCTTGTGTTACTGATCTTCTAAGATGACTATATATAGTTGTTTTTCGAAAGATAAAAGGTGCTTAGAACGTCAGATTTTTTATTTTATTTACGCTATCAGAGAATGGTAATCAAGCAAATCAGAAAGAGAAATTGAATGATGGTAGATTTTGATATAGCAAAGATTGTTAATGCTATCAAAAAGGGTATGCTCGACTCTCAATATGAGCATCCAGAAGAGGCAGAGGCAATCGCTGAGCAGGTTCATAACGCACTTTTGGAAAAGTGGGGACAGGATCAGTCTTATGTACCTAATGTTGAGGATATTCAGGATGTGGTTGAGCAAAAATTGATGGAAGCCTGACTTCATCAGGTTGCTAAGGACTATATCCTTTATAGAGAAAAAAGAACACAAGAAAGAAAGAGAGATATCTTCAAAAAAAGGATCACATTGAAGCCCTATGAATATCCAGAATTATTGGAATATGTCGATGCGATTAGGCATTCTTATTGGATTCATACTGAGTTTAATTTTACCTCAGATGTACAGGATTTCAAAGTTAATGTGACTGATGCTGAGAGAAATGCACTCAAAAATACTATGCTTGCGATTGCGCAGATCGAAGTAAGTGTGAAAACCTTTTGGGGAGATATTTATAAAAGACTTCCAAAACCTGAAATTGGTTCTGTTGGGTATACTTTTGCAGAATCTGAGGTTCGCCATCATGATGCTTATTCTCATTTGCTTGAGATTCTTGGATTAAATAATGATTTTAATCAGATTAAGTCTGTGCCTTGTATTATTGATAGAGTGAATTACCTTGAGAGATCAATCAAAACTTCTAGTAATGATGAAGAAAAGGAATATGCAATGGCGGTTCTGCTTTTTTCTCTTTTTATAGAGCATGTTTCGTTATTTTCTCAGTTCCTTATTATTATGGCGTTTAATAAATATAGGAATCTCTTTAAGGGAATGTCAAATGCGGTTGAGGCAACATCAAAGGAGGAGCAGATTCATGGGCTATTTGGTATTGATATTATCAATATCATCAAAAAAGAACATCCAGAATGGTTTGATGAAAAGTATAATGAAAGGATAAAAAAACACTGTTTAGAAGCTTTTGAAGCAGAGAGTGCAATTGTTGATTGGATCTGTGAGCAGGGAGAGCTTAATTTTTTGCCAAAGGCAGTGATCAAAGAGTTTATAAAAAATAGACTTAACAATTCCTTAAAAAGTATCGGTCTAGAGCCGTTATTCGAAATAGATGAAAGCTTAGTTCAGCAGACAGATTGGTTTGATGATGAGGTAATTGCAACTAAGCATGTGGACTTTTTTAATAAAAGATCAATCAATTATAATAAAAGAAGTCAGAGTATTACTAGTGATGATTTGTTTTAGGTTGTTCTTTTTCGGATTTCTATAGAGCTGTATATTATCAAAGAGAAAATAAAAGAAATCTGATTTTTTATCTTTTTTACCGTATAAAGTATTGATGAAACGATTAAATGAAAATAGTAGGAAGTTCCTTGCAAATGGATATCTCCAGGAAGGAGTAAGTCCGGAAGAGAGAATCTTGGCAATTGCAAAAAATGCTGAAGAAATCCTAAAGAAGCCTGGTTTTGCTGAGAAGTTTTATGATTATATGGCAAGAGGTTTTTATTCGTTAGCTTCTCCAGTGTGGTCAAATTTTGGACTTGAAAGAGGGCTACCAATCAGTTGTTTTGGATCATATATTGCTGATGATATGTGAGATATTCTCTATGCTCAGGCTGAGGCAGGAATGATGAGTAAATATGGAGGTGGAACTTCTGGGTATTTCGGGGCTTTGAGAGCCAGAGGAACTCCTATCAAAAATAATGGAGTCAGTTCAGGAGCTGTTCATTTTATGGAGCTTTTTGAGACCATTATTGATGTGGTAAGTCAGTGAAATGTAAGGAGAGGAAGTTTTGCTCCATATTTGCCGATTGAACATCCAGATATTTCAGAATTTTTGGATATTTGAAGTGAAGGGAATCCAATCCAGAAACTCACACATTGAGTAACTGTTGGTGATCAGTGGCTTCAGGAGATGATTGATGGAGACCAAGAGAAAAGGGCCATTTGGGCGAAGTTACTTCAGAGAAGAGGTGAAATGGGGTATCCCTACATTTTTTTCTCAGATACGGTAAATAATAATACCGTTGATGTATACAAGGATAAAAATCTGAAAATCTATGCGAGTAATCTTTGTAGTGAGATTATGTTGCCAGCAAATGAGGATTGGTCGTTTGTTTGTTGTCTTTCTTCTATCAATTTGGCTCATTATGATGAGTGGAAGGATACTGATGCAGTTGAAACACTTGTATATTTCCTTGATGCAGTAATGACTGAGTTTATTCAGAAGCTTGAGAAACTTAGAGATTCAGATCAGAGAGATGATCAGCTTGCTTTTGATTTTATGAAAAAGGCTTATGCTTTTGCAAAGTCAAATAGAGCTATTGGGCTCTGAGTTCTTTGATGGCATTCACTTTTGCAGTCAAAGATGTTTTCATTTGAAGGTTTCCAGGCAAGAAAGCTGAATAAAGAGATTTTTGAACTTATCCAAAAAAGATCTTATGCTGCTTCTGAAGCACTAGCTCAGGAATATGGAGAACCTGAAATGCTCAAAGGATATGGAAGAAGAAATACTACGCTCAATGCAATCGCTCCAACGACTTCATCTGCCTTTATCTTGGGACAAGTTTCTCAAAGTATAGAGCCGTATATGTCAAATTGTTATGTGAAAGATGTTGCGAAGCTTAAAGTAACAATCAAAAATCCTTATCTTGAAAAGCTTTTGGAAGAGAAGGGGCAAAATACTAGAGAAATCTGGCTCAGTATTAGAGATCATGATGGTTCAGTTCAGCATTTGGACTTTTTAACTCAGGAAGAGAAGGATGTCTTTAAGACTTTCTGTGAGATAGATCAGATGGCGATTATTTATCAGGCGGCTGATAGACAGCAGTTTACTGATCAATCTCAGTCGCTTAATGTGATGATTAGTCCAAAGACGCCAGCCAAAGAGGTGAATTATCTTTATATTCAGGCTTGGAAACTGGGGATTAAGACACTTTATTATCAGCATAGTATGAATGCTGCACAGCAGTTTAGTAAAAAAATTATCAGCTGTTCTGGGTGTGAAGCCTAATTATAATAATAAAAAAGTAAGAAAAATCAGACACAATCCTTTGATAGAATTTTGTGAAATAAGACTTGATACTTTATCAAAAATCCATATATCAGAGGGTGAAATCTGAATTTTATCTTTTCTAAGTAGAGAACATAATGGCAAAAAAACTCAAACTTACTGATATCCAAAGATATTTGGAGAGGACTTTTCGCAAGTTTAGTAACTATACAAAACATCAAAAGACTTTTGTACTCTTTTTGTTTGTCTTAGCAGCGGTTTTGATCTTGCTTCCAATCGCAAAGATCACTCCGATTACTCAGTGACAATCTAGTTATTCTATCTGGTTACTTGGGAAAACTTACTTTAAGTCTGCTATTGTTATTGTGCTCTCGCTTGGATTCCTCTTTGGATGGAATATGCATACCAATTTTAAGAGATTTATTATTAAATACCTTGGATTTAGAGAGACTGAACCAGTATTAAATTTTATGTTTTTGCGGATTATTGTTGCAGCATATATGGGTATTTTGGATACTCTAGGACTGGTTTCTCAAAATACTGGTACGATCGGTATTGCTTGGGGATTGAGTGTTCAGTTGATCGTCCTTGTTGTTTGATTGATTATGAGCGTTATTGAGGTTTGGAAGTCTGCAAATCAAAATTCACAAAAGACAAAAATCCTGAATATCGTGGATGATGATGCTCCAAAAAGGACTGAAAACAAGAGAGTGCTTCAGCATCTTTTTGAAGATGAGGAACTGTAATAACTGAAAAATCCAGCTGAGGAGCTGGTTTTTTCTTTGTTTTGATAAGTGGAAAATGTTTTAAGATTTAGAGATCAGTATTTTATATCTTTTGGATAAGGCAATGCTAGATAAGAACTTATTTGCTGGGAAAAAGATTGCGCTTCTTTGATTTTGACTTGAGGGGAAATCGACTTTGAATTTTCTATTACATAATGGTTTTGTTTTTGAGAAATTGACCGTTTTGGATGTAAAAGATCAGCCAGAACTGGAGGAACAGGGAATTGCTTTGAGGACAGGAGAGCAGTATCTCTCGCATTTGGAGGATTTTGATATTATCTTTAAGTCAGCAGGCGTGCCGTATTCAGCTGAGTTAAAGCCTTATCAAGATAAGGTTTTGACGCAAATGCAGTTTTTCTTTGATCACTATAAGGGGAAGGTAATTGCAATTACCGCCAGTAAGTGAAAATCTACGATGACAAGTCTGATTTATGAGCTTTTAAAAGATGCTGGTTTCCGTGCGAAACTTGTTTGAAATATTGGGAAGCCGGTTTTGGATGAGATTGATTTTGAGGAGGAGCGAGATTATGTTGTTTGTGAGCTTTCAAGTTATATGCTTGAGAAGCTTAAAAAACAGAATTTTATTTCGGTTTTGTGAGCGATTTTCCCGGAGCACTTAGATTGGCATGGCGGATTTGAGCACTATACTCAGGCAAAACTCAATATCTTAAAGTGATCAGAGCAGAACTTTGTTCTGGCGAGAACTGCTCAAGAATTTCAGCTTTCTGAGCTTTATTCTAATCTCCATACTTATGGGCAAGGAGGGGACTCTACATGGGCTGATGGAGTTTTCACTTATCAAGGTGAGAAGCTCTTTTCTACAGAGGATCGTTTGCTTCTTGGAGAGCATAATCTTCAAAATATTTCGCTTGGAATTGCAGTTGCAAAGTATATTTGAATCAATAATGATTCAATCCATCAGACGATAGTTCATTTCCATGGACTTCCTCATAGACTACAGCTTGTTGGAACTTTTAAGGGGATAACTTTCTATGATGATGCCATTTCAACGACTCCTGATTCTACTTTAGAGGCGTTAAAAACTTTTGGAAATAAGGTGTGAACTCTGTTTCTCTGAGGAACAGATAGAGGATATGATTTCAAAATTCTTGTAGAAAAGATAAAAGAACTCTGAATTCAGAATTTGGTTTTCTTCCCTCCGTCTGGTGAGAAAATCCGTGAATTGCTTTCTGATTTTGACTGAAATATGCTTTCGACTAGAGATATGGATGAAGCTGTAAGATTTGCTTATCAGCATACCGCAGCTTGAAAAGTGTGTCTTCTGTCCACTGCATCTCCAAGTTATAGTAATTGGAAAAATTTTGAGGAGAAGGGGGAATTTTTTCAGCAGGCGATTAAAAAATATTGAGGATAGAAATAAAAAGAAAAACCTGAATGAAATTCAGGTTTTTTGTCGTTTCTCTTTTATAAATTTACAAAAACATCGCAGTCAATCCTCACCATATTGCAAATGAAAATACCAAGATCAGTACTCACTGAATCGCACGATTGATGGTTGTTTTTGCCTTACTTGGATCTCAAAATCCAAAGATAAATGTCGCATATTGATACCCAGCATAGAGGATCATCACTGCTCAGATCAATAGTCCAAGCTGTGAGATAAATCTTAGCAAATATACTAAATAGGAAATCACAATATTCCAGCTAAAGACTCCAGTCTCAAACGCAGCTCCAAGATCTCATCTTTTTTCGAGCTCAGCAGCAGCACCACTATATCTCTCAAGCACTGTCCCAGCTGACTCAATATCTCAAATATTCTTAATAATCTCCCTAGTATCTTCCTTTGTATAGGTTGTCTGTGGAATAATGTGAAGATTATTTTCTGTCCTCTCATGATCAGCAAAACTATACAGTCATAAAAAACTGATCCCCACCAAGAGTAATCCAAGTACTTTTTTCATATTACTATTTGAGATATAAAAGAGCTTAATAACTACACATTGGAACAAGCATCGGCACCTGCCTTGCTACTCCAAGCCATTCAGTTGAAAGCTTATGAAGCGTCATCTTGAAGCGATTCATTCTTTCCCCATTGTAGAGATTAGAATACAACTGAAGACTATCATTGACCAACTGATCAGATTTATATACGATCATAGATTTGAGATATTGATTTTCTTTAGATAGCATAGCTGAAGTCAGCTTTTTACATTCTTTCCATGCAGTTTGGAGCGGCGTATTTGCATTGTTAGGTGCTAGGATCATATTTAGATACACTGCAACCGAACATACATTAAAATAGCTCGTTCTAACTGTCCATTGATCGTACTTATTAAGTTTATTGATATTTTCAAGTTGCCTTATCAAGTCAGGATATTTTACTGAGCTTGAATATTCATATTCAGGCAGAAGATAATTACTCTGAAGTTGCCAATACGCATCATATTCCGTCTGAAATTGCAGCGGTAAAACTCCATCAACCGAACTAACTAACCCATCAACTTTACTATGCCATTCATTTGCCTTTTTGTCTACAGGAAGTCCAGGATAACTTCTATCATTTGCGAGCCTTCTCATCAGCACATCAACAATATGATCAAACAAGAAAGCTGATTGAGGATAGTTGGTTCTATTTTTCCAGTCGGAGCTAGAGGATTGGCACCCTTTCCCAGCTTTATTACTCTTATTGGTAGCACAGCAGTGTGCTTGTAGATTCAAGAGTGCTCTATGGAGTGCATCTTCTGGCACAACATTAAGAATTGGATCATCTTTTAAGATTGCAGGATAGGGAGTAGCTTTCCAGTCAATTACTGATACTTCATTAAAAAGATTACAGTCATGAGCAGTACTTATCCCTCATATCCCTATGCCAATCACTCCAATCATCAATGCCAATAAACCTTTCTTCATATGAGAATATCTGATAAACAGTTAAAGTATAGCTGATTTTTTATTTTTTGCAAATTTTCAGGGAGATTCCCCAGAGACTACAAAGGGAGCGTCTTGATCTCAACCTTTGCAATCTCTGAGCCAAATCTATTCTCCTTGATAGTATAGATTACGGTCTCTTTCGCTTTATCAAAGCTATAGTTTCAATACAGTTCAGTATTTCCAGCAACTAATCCATCTTTTGAGATATAGAGCAGAGGATTTTTATTGATAACGAGTACTTGACCTCCATCAAATTTTCCATATTGTGCTCATTTCAGAGACAGGAGTTCTCATCTCAAAACCTGAATACTCTTGAGCTCTTTTGCTGTGAGCAAGATATCAAAAATACTGATTCCGTTTTCTTTTACCTTGATACTAGGGTATCATTTCTCAAACACTACCTCAAGTTGAAGCTTATTTTGATATCATGGTTCAAAAGTGATTTCTCCATTCTGAGCATTCACCTTACCAAAGAGATTTCCCTTTGTACTATATAGTCCTATCAAATCTCCAAAATCATAGAATGCACCAGTGATATGAGTCTGATCAGTCTTAACAGGGAAGCTCTTGACTTGATTTCCACCGAGCTTTGCAGAAATATCGCTCTGAATCTGATTTCTCTTTCTTTGGAATCCTACATCTCACTCATCAATATCTGTTTCAAGTACTGAATGAATAATTACTGGATTCTTAATCCCCTCTCTATATCCAGAGTATCTTTCAACATTCTCGATCGTAATGTTTGGTGTTTTGATCTCTAGTGAGATGTTCTCAATGGCCTCATTGCCCTGACTATCAAGAGCAGTCGCTGTATAAAGCCTAGTCTGTATTCCTGTAAAGAAGAGATTCTCTAGACTAATGCTTCCTCCAGTAGTTCAAAGAGATTTAGAAACCAGAATTTTATCGCCTTCCTTGATCTGGACTTTCTCAATTTTTGTCGCATCTTCTCGATCAATCTTGAGATCATAGTAGGTACCTACGAATCCTTCTAGAGTATTTCCATATCAAGCAATTTCTGACTTTTTACTTCTAACCAGCTGAATCTCCGCTACAGGAGGCTCGGCATCTCAGATCACCTGTCTTCCACCGACAACTTGATTTGACCAAGGAGATTGTTGAGCATAGACTTTATCTTTTAGTTTGAGACTACTCACCTGAAGATAGAGCCAATTTCTTGGAATATCTCCTAGTCCAAAGTTAATGGTCTCATTGCTAGGATTGTACCAATCGAGAGCATACAACTTTCAAACTTTAGCCAACTGCTCAATACTTGTTTCCTTCCCATCAATTTCTACTTTGTATCCAGTAGCGATTGCTCCCTTAGGCAAAAAGAGTGCATATTTATACTGAGATTGCCCAAACTTCTCTTTCAAACTATCTACACGATCTGTAATTCTAACCAAATATCCATCATTCTGCGTAAACTGGTCATTATTCCATGAAAAGCTGATCTCATCAAAGCTCTGCCCCTTTAATACGAATTTTTTCACCTCAGCAACAGTATCATAAAGTTTAAATTCTGATCCTGCAGCCTTTTCGTATTTTTTTGAGCTATTTTTTAGACTAGGGGAGAGGAGATAGTAGGTTGATGAAGTGTTTTGTGCTTTCTGCTCAGCATCATTAGCATATTTCACATAAATGTTATGCTCATCCCAAGCAATCAAATCTTCAACCTTATCATTATTCAGATCCTGTTGATAATAACTCTCGTACTTTTCAGCATTATACTTTGAATGAACAACATTTACTACATTTTTATTATCCTTACTTTTTACAAGGATTCCCTTGATATAGCTAGAATAATCAGCAGAAGCCTGAGTACTCATCTCTGGAATACTTCACTGTACCTGTGCATAGAGGGCTTTTTCTGTTTTTTGTCCATCTTTAGCGACTAAAGTTGTTTTCCCGGCATAATCAGTCGTTTTGATCGCATAGTATTGATTAACCTGATCTTTGATGGATTCAAGATAGAGTTTAGCTTTTTGATGCGTAGCAGCGGACATATTCAGAGTGCTTGCACTATTTTTTTCCAATGCCTCCAGATATCCATCAACTTGTTTAGCTTCTGTAGCAACATAGGTATCCATTATGCTTTCATTATTCTGAAGTATCGCTTCAGCTCTAGTATTTTTCTCCAAGAGTGGAGTAGCATAGGTGAGTTGGTAAATCTTCTGATTCTCATTATGCTGATCAAGTTTTGAGAGGAAGGTATCGTAGTGGTTTCTCACTAGATTTGCTAACTGATTTGTGGTGGTATGATGCTCTTTGATTACAGAAGAAACCTGATTTTCAATGTTTTTAAAATTTTGTTTGCTAGATTCTACCTGAGTATCCGTGTCTGTCAGAGCAATTAAAGATCTGATCTTATGCTTCTCTTCTTCATTACTCAAGTGGTCAATTACACGCTGGAGTTCTTTCTTTAGTTGAGTTTTTGTGCTCTGATATTCATTAGGAGTTTCTTGTTCTGAATGAAATCAGATTTTTGGACTGAGATTAGCTTTGATATTGACATTTCATTGCTTAACAAATTCATCCGCAGTCTCTGCTTGCTTATCTAAATAATCAACAACCTGAGTCATTTTATAATTTCCATAGCTGGCAATCATATTTGTTTGATTGTTAATACCATCTGTAATCGATTTTAGTAAACTATAGAATCCATCAAAACTATATTCAAGATTAACTAAGGCATCTACCTGATAGTCAAACCCTTGTAGAGGAGCTTGCCAGAGCTTAGCAGTAAAGTCAAGTTTATCTACAAATGGTACCTCATAAGTCCTTTGAGTCATTTGTTCAATTTTTGCTTTCACTGAACTTTCAGCAACAAGACCATTTTTACTTTTTATCCTACAAACAATTTGTCCAACCTGATTTGCCACATTTAGCATTTTTGAAATTCTCTCTGGAAGCTGTGGTAACTTTGGAGCAGGAGGTAAAATAGGAAGCTCTAAATTAACTTGAGGTAAGAGACTAGGAAGCTCAGGAAGATTCGGTGGCTCAGGCAACAATGGGATATCTGGAAGTTCAAAGTCAAAATCTAATTTGAGTCCAATTACAGGAGGCGTTGGCAGATTTGGAATTCTAGGCAACTCAATACTCTCTGGAACAAAATTAAACTTTGGTAATGTTATTTCCATTCCAAGATTGATCTTAGAGAGATCAATGATCAGATTGGGAAGCTTTATTTTTGGTATTGGAACAGGATCTACATCTAAACCAGCACAAAGTTGAGCAAGTTTACAAGCATATTGATCATAAGCATCATAGGTACAAGTTCCACATTTAGCAGTCCAGTTAGCAGAAAAATCAAGCATTACCTGATATGTCTTTACTATAGCAAGAATAGTTGTAACTGCATCAACATATTGAGAGAACCTGTTTGCATTAATCTCCATCCAGTAGTTGATATATCCAAAGAAGTTTGTGATTACACTTGAGATTTCCATTGTATATTTATCTATAACATGCAACCATTCATAGATTTCAAAAGGCAGTCTTTTATATTGCTCTAAAATCTCAATGTTTTGAAAGATTTTACTACTAAGTTGATCGAGTTGTACTTGGATTCTCATCAGCTTTTCATTAGCTCCATTCGCAAGTTTACATTCCTCAATTTTCTCTTTTAATTCTGGATCATCCTTACCTTTTTTCTTGAATAAGTTATCAATTTCTGAAGGACAGGTTAAAATAGTTGCAGCAACTTTATCTTTCCAACTTTTTAAAATACTATTTTGTGTAGAGAGCCAGGTCTTTAGATATGAAATATAGGACTCAATATCTTCAGAATAAATCCATGGGATCTTAACTGAAATATTTTTGGTAGATATCTTTACAAGGTCACTACTATTAAAGAGCTGTGCCATTTTTTCAAATGGATTAAGTCAGTCCATAAGATTTCGACTTGCAGCCTCCTGGTTAGATCACAGTCTTTCCTTAATATTAGAAGGTAAAGCGTCCAAATTCTTATCAGAGATATCCTGTTTTTTATTATCTTGTTTTAGATTATTCCCTGGAAATCTAGACTCTGTTGATGAAAAGATACTAGAAATCTGATTAGAAAGCATCTTTACATCTGGTAGATAGAGTGTTAAGTTTCGACGAAGTAGATTATTCCTAATATATTCTATCTGTTTCTCCAAAAGCCCCATCAATTTCTCAGGAATTCATTTTGCGTTAGGATTCAAAATTTTATTTTTAGTATCTTTTATCCCATCAACTCTTGTAAATCAGATTCAAATACTATTTTTCCCAACACTAACATTATTATTCCCAAAATTAGAAGGTTCAAAATCTGAAGCCATTCTCATTTCAATATCACTTCAAAAGACTTTGAATGAACCAGCTACATTGCTAGGAAGCTTTACTTCAGTATTTTTGCTTATTCCATTAAATCCAACATTACGAAGCGGACTTTCTCAAGTCTTTCAATCATTACATGATGGAGTATTCCCATATTCTCAAATCCAACTATCATACTTTTCTCAAGAATCGTCCTCATTGTTATGTCCATCACTTCAACATGGAAGCTCAAAAGAAGTTACGACACAGTTTCCCCCTAGATCTGCATATGGTGATTCCATGGCTAATGCAGCCTTTTGAGGACCCCCACAGATTGCAAGTCCTAATTGTGCTGTAGTAGTAGGTGCCGCATAGATTCTAATGAAGGAAGGATAAGCTCATCATCATGCCCAAAGAAATTCATCTCACGGTCCTTTTTGTCCCCGAGGAAACATTATAGGAATAGGTCCTCACGGAGATGGAACTCGTAATGTTCCCGGAAAATGAAATACTGGAAGTCCTCTTCAAAGTGTTCTGGTAAGTGGAGGAATCGGAACACATCACATCACATGGTAATCTCAAGGAGCTAGAAAAGCCTGATTAAATGGGACAGGTAGTCCCTTACAAGCCTTTCTCCCTTTTGCACCAAAACTTACACCCTGACAGAGCATATCAAGTCATTTATTGATATCCTTACTGAGCTTATCAATATCTTTGTGAAGTACGGCGCCAACTAATCCATCAATAACTCATCAAACATTATCAGTTCCAAAGGATTCAAACTTTCAGTCCCTAAGAGCATCCATAAAGTATGCCCCCGCAGATTGCCAACTACCATCACCAGAAAAAATGAACTTAAATGCCTCTTGACGAACTGTTTCATTAGTATCCCATAGTTTTTTTCAAACGGTTGCTGCTTTCTCCTGTATTTCCTCTCAAGCTTTGAGAATAGCTATAAAATCCTGAATAGGATTGCTTTTTTTACTTTTTTCTTGATTTGGATCATTTAGAGCACTTGATAATCCATTCTCTGTGATACTTTTCTGATCTTGGAATTTTCTCATCTGCTCATCAATTGCTTGTTTTTGCTTTGCTCTAACATCTTTCTCATACTCAGCAACAAGTTCTTGTAGATTGATACTCTTTTGTACATAAGACCTTGTATTCCATCTTCCTTGATTAAAGAGAACTCACTTTTGCTTAATACATCAATTCTGAACTCAAAGAACAATATCAGGATACTGATCTTTTAGATAACCATCACGAGGTTCAGATTTTTTGATAGTATTATATTCATAATCTTTGATATTTACATCTTCTAGCTTTAATGAATAAGGAGAAATCTGATCATCATACTGAAACTGATAACGATATACCAGTTGTTCTCCTGTTATTAAATGAATATCAGAGATAGCATATGCATATTCTCAAACTGGTCAATGAACATTCGCCCTATTTACTTCAAAGACTAAACTTTCAGGTTTCAAATTTTTGGAATCTTTACCATTATATTTGATCTTTGCAGGAAGATATGGCTTATCAAGGAATGCTCAACTACTAATACTAGCATTTGCCTTAATCCTAACCTTTACCTCAACAATATCATTATCTAGTAGATTTCCTCAGTTTATATCACGATATTCCTTGGTAACATCAACCTTATCCTTACTATCTAGAGTATCAATAGTAAAGAAAGCCTGATCTTTCGCTGGTAGTCAATCATTTAGTACTAGCTGTTCTTTGACTGGATTCTGAAGATATTTAGTATAGGTCCCAATTGTGCTTGCTACTGCACTAGTCATATCTGTCTTAGTGATACTATTTGTAATAGCATCTGGGTTAACTGTTTGTTGCCCATTAAGCATCGCCTGAACATTTCCTGGAATCTGATCTGTAATATTTTGTGTTGCTTGCTCAGATGCTTGAGTAGTAAGTTCCTCATTACTTGGAATCTTTAGTCCTCACCAGCGAACAAGGCTCTCATCTCTCACTGCATGATTAGCAATCTCGATTCATAAGTTGTGAATAGTTTTTACTGAATTTTGCTGTCTTTTTCGCCAGTTATCATCACATGAATACTCGTTAGTACTCAAGTAGCTATGATTATTCTTGTCCCCATTACCATAAAAGACTTTGATATCTCACATACGATCATAAGTTACGATATCAAGTTTTTTGTCAAGATCCATATCTCTTACAAAAACCTCATGAACTCCAGAGAGTACGCTTGGATGCTCTGAAATTTCTCAGTTCTTTACATTGGTATTCAGACAAGCAATTCTTCCATCAACATCAAAGATTCCCTCATCATTCAGATAAGCTCTGAATTGTTGTTTGCTATTCCTTATCAAAATATCCTCATAACCATTCCCATCAATATCGCCAACATATACATCTTCCATCTGTTCAGTAGTCATCATAAGCATTCCCATATCTTGAAACTGCTTATCTGCATATTGCTTCTGTAGTTTAATAGTTCAATCCTGATAAATAACGAGAATATCCTTCAATCCATCTCTATTATAATCAATATCCAAAACTTTCCAGATACTATTTGTAGTATCCGAATAGATTGTCTTTTCAATACCTCAGTTATAATCGGTATTTTCTAGATTGGTATTTTTCTGGATTCTTTTGAGGAGTGGATCTCAAATATTAATCAAAAATTCTGATCCAAATGGGATAGTTGATTCTCAAACACTCTTACCTCCAGCAAATAGTGTAACATTTTTAAAGTCAGCTCTAAATCCAATATATTTTCTAAAGTCATTACTATTCTGAATAGAATCGTATCCTTGATAATTTGTATCTAGAGTATTTCCAACTTCAAAGATTCCTTTTGCAAGGCGATTTGTTGATCCTCATTGATAAGTTTCGCTAAATATCCATCTTGAGTCTTCTAGTTTTCCGTCATTAGAAAGAGGACTACTCTTCGCGTAATCAAGATGCGGGATAATAACCTTTGCAACACTATTCCCATTCCAAACCATCTCCCAAATTGGATAATTGTCTTCTTTTTCACGAGTAAAATGAAGTGATAGTTCCTTATTTAAGGTTCAAAGTTGCCTTTTCCCGCTATTATAGAGAATTCCCTGAGTATAAACATATCCATTAGCTACATCTGAAACAATCAAACTTGGAGTCTTAGTACTGTTTATAACCTCTGAAATCTTCGCTCCATTGCTAAGTATCTTGATATTCTTAATTTGATCTTGGATTTTTATCTGTCCAATTCATCAAACTGAAAGCAGAAGATTATTACCATCAAGCTGTGCACTAATTGCCAACTGGTCAATATTTTCAAGTTGCCCATTTGATTTTAAGAGTACGCTTGCTTTCTTCACCTTTTTGAGATCAACAAGCTGAGTAGTTACAGCAAGTGTTTTATCAGAATTTTTAATAATTTTCTCACTATAAGCATTCTTCTCTGATAGATATCATCGCTGATTTCCCCAGTCAGTACCAAAGAGATTTAAATACATAACATTTAAACCTGAATTCACCGCCTGTTCCAAAAACTTCTTCTGAACTGATAGTCTTACCTGATCCTGGAGGTTTTTCTTGCTTCACAGTACTCTTGCTTGCAAGAGGGTACTTGTCTCATTCTCCTTAAAGGTATGAGAAATATTGATTTTTCAATTCCTAACTTTCAGAGTATTACTTACAGTTTTTTGGTTATCGCTACTTGTTAAAAGAATATCAGTCGGCTGAGTAACTGCGTTTCACCATGCATCAGACAAAGAAATCTGACCATTGATCTTCTCTCCAATAACTGCCATTTTCTTCTCTACATTGAGTTTCAGCTTAGTGATTTCCCCAGGGAGAATCTCTATTTGATAACTTTGAGGCTGCAGTCATGGAATTACGAAGCTAACTGTTTCAGTTCATGCTTTGTAAGTTGGAATCAGAAAAACTTTTGCTGCTCCTTTTTCAAAAATAATGGTTTTTACCTCTTTCAAGCCTGCTTTCTTATCTAGCATATATGCCTTAAATCCTCATTTTTCTATATTAAGACTTGCTTGAGTATCCAGTTCGATACGTTTATTATCTAATCAATAGAGTCCTAGTTCCAATGTAATAACTTTATTTTTATCTAGTTTCCTCTGCGCTCCAGATCAAGTAAAAAGACTATCTTTTGTTAGTTGATATTTTAGAGGTGTAGACAATGGTTTATCATTATAATGAACCTGAAGCTTTGCTGGAATAATTTGAAAACTCTGTTGAGTAACGAGCTTATTAGTTTTTGAATCCCTAAGTGAGAGTGTTTCTGTTCCAGTATCTTGAGGCGATGATCTATAAATAATAGTAGAATTCGCAAAATCTGAAACTTCTATACTTTTTACAAGTCCACTTCATGCAAGAAATCCTCACTTCTCAGCTGTTAAAATATATGGATACAAACTTCTAGAAATCTGATTTTTATACCTATCTACAACATTCAAAGGTACCAAAGTGTAAATACCAGCTCAGACCTTACTAGGTATATTGATTGTAAAGGTATCAATACTTCCTGCACGAGCACTGAAAGTCAATGTCTTATGTCAGCATTGTTCTTTATCATCAGTAGGGCAGATCTCAATAGTTGTAGCAAAAGTTCATGCTTTATGTTCTCCTAAACTAATTGCCACATTATATCCGCTACTACTAGCCTTGAACTCCTTTTCTACAGGGGCTTTACAGCTTTCTTGATTCTCAATTTTTAGGCAATTTTCACCGACAGTCAAAAACTTGACCTTGAAATTTTTGTTAAGTAACTTTGGATCTCTAGCTTGAATGATAAGCCTTTCCTCTCAGCCATCAAGTGTAAAGCTCTTTTTCGTTGTTGAAATCTCCATCTTTTCAAGCACAGTATTAGCAATTTTATCTGGATTATCAATTACGCTAACAATCTGCGTTTTCTCCTCCAAATGCGCATTTTTATCATCAAAAGAATCTTTAATATCCGGGAATGGATTAATGGCTTCTTTTATAGCATTTAGAGAACCTACCCAATGAGGTAGAGTGAGTGATATTTTTCATGGCTTTTTTTTCACTTCCTTAAACCGGCATCCCAATCCTCTAATCCAAGGAGAGTTCGCTTCTTTTATATCATAGAGAAGGAGTGTGTCATTATAATAAAATCAGCATTCTTTTTGTTCGCCATCGAGATTTCATTGTTCTGACTCTACTTCTGAGAGCTTATTTGAAGCAGTAGCTATCTCATCTAAAATAGGCTCCTCATCAGAATTTTTTACATTCCCTTCATAATCTATGGTATCACTATCATTAGAATTAATAAATCAAACTTCATATCCTTTAGAAGCATAAGTGGGAAGTGCTAATTGTGGATATATTCACTGAGAGGATAAAATGTGATCTTTATGCTGAGAGAGATAGTTATCTACAATATATTCAACCTTATTATTAATATCAAAACTTAAATCTGAAAAATTAATATCTTTTGTTATATCATCGCTTATTGCCCTAGATTTGATCGCAACATTCTGATAATAGAGGAGTTCTGCTAGAGTATTGAGCATTTTTTCTCCTCCAATTGATTTCAAAAACTCATCATAGGTAAAGAGTTCATACCTACGAATATTCTTATCCAAGAAAGGAGTTGCCAAAAAATCTACACTACGAAGTTGATCATAATGTCCTTTTTTACTCAGATAGTTGGCATTAGCTTTATCCTTTTCTTCAGTAAGAATAGTATTATATTCATTTACTTTATTTTTGAGATACTTCTCAAGAGATGTTTTAAATTCAGAAGGAGATTTTAGTTGTAGGAATGCTCAAGATTGATTGTAGGCTTCCGACTTAAAGATATTAGGATAAATAAGATTAATCCTATTTCATCAAATTCCCTGAAATGTAGTATATCTCGGAGAATCAATTGGTCTATCAGGAGTTAAATCTGACATTCATTTGATAGTGATTGTTGGATTTTTTGCCTCACTTTTGAAAATAGATTCAAATTCTGATTTCTGTGCTCTAATATCTTCAAGTAAATCATCAACACGAGGGACACGATCTATAAGATCACCAGTCAACGAAGCACCCGTATTATATTTTTGTTTACATACTTCTTGAGTTTCTATACCACCTAAACATTGCAAAATATTATAAACATCTGTTGAATATCCTTCTTCATCTGGGCGCCCCTTATGCAGCTTATCAATCATGACTCAGACCTTACTCAAGAGCTCATTTCACAATTTTTCTCAAAGACTACTAGCAAAATTATCACTATCCTTCCAGTTTTTCAGTATAGTCTTATAGGATTGAATCTGATTTTCTAATCTTTTTAGTTTTACAAGGATTACTTTTGAATAACGGATTCGTTCATGCAGTTTTTCTTGATATTTTCAAATTTGAGTAATAATATTCTCATACCAAGGTTTATACAGACCAAGTGGAATATCTGTTTTTAGTTCAGAGAGACGAACGATTTGTAGAGCTGATTGCACTCAAGCAAGGTAGTTTTTACTCAATAGTTGTTCAAGTTCTTCACTCAAAAAACTCAACTCACTTACAAGTACAAAATAATCAGTTTTTTGATATAAAGTTCAAGTATTACTAGTGTGCTGAGAATCTCTTCGTAAAGTATTTAAAAGACTGACTCTCTCTCACTCTAGTTCCTCTTTCTTTAGATTAAATGCGGTGTCCTTTTGTGAAATAAGCGGTGACATAGTACTCAAAGTTTGGATATTCCCAGTAATAGAATTACTTGCATAAGGTCCTGCAATCTGATGCGGATTCTGGCCAGCATTTATACTATTGATCACTGATTGCATATAAGTGAGCTGGGTATCTATATTAGAGAAAGTAGCATATTGTTTTGGATAGCACTTAGCAAGTCAGTCTTCTATTCGGTATGGAAGTGGCCTAGTTGGATCTGCACTATTAGGTATCCATAAACGCTGATTTCCAGTCCATGCACCATTTTGACGAATTGGGAGAAAATAAGAACCAACTCATAGGAAAGGATTCTCTAAACATTTCAATTCTTTACTAGTAAGAAAATAGATATTCTTTTTATCTAAATTTTGAATACTTCCAGAATAGCTCTCTCCACTTCAAACCTGAGTCCAAAGTTGTTTCAATTTATTATGAGCGGTATCGGTGATATCCTTTCCCTCATCAACATAGTGTTTATTGTTTCATAGAAGTAGATCTCAATAAATACGACCCATTTCAAGATTGTATTGTTCAATTAAGGCATTTTTTTGTGCGGCAGGAGTGGTTCTATTTCTGATCTGTTCTTGCAAAGTATTTGCGAGCTCAATTCTATTAAAGAGAGCTTGATTCCTATCTGAAAAATGAGATAAAAATGCTGATTTTGCAAGCTCAATCCTTCATCAACTTGATAATGCTAAAGTTTTTTCATTGAGTAAAAAGTCAAAACCTGAAAGTAGTTTTCCTTTCTCCTCAAGTACTGATCCAATAAGCTCAGTTGCGCTTGTACCACTCAGCAAATTCTCTAAGCTATTTTGACTTCAAGATTTCAAAAGCTCTGTCCTAAAAAGTTTATTCCAAAGATTATCTTTTGCATTTAAGATCTTTACTTCTCTTTCAATAATCTTATTTTCAAGTCATGAAAGGTTAAAATTTAGATTTACGATCTTACTTAAAATATTGCTAAGCGGTCATCCACTATTTCTAGCTGAAGCCAAAGATCAAGAAATCTGAATTCAGACTTGTTCAAATTTGCTTTTTTCTAGATTAATTTGATTTTCGTTTGAAGAAAATTGGGTTAAGACAGCATCATATTTATTTTTGATATCAGACTGATCATAAGAGATACTAACACCAGAATCTTCTCTCCAAAGTCAGTCTAAAGTATTTTTACCTAAATAAAGAATGCCTGCTAACGAAAAGTTATCGAGAGGCGTTTTATAGACGAGCTGATGTTGGTTTTTAATATGATCATTTATATTTTTTAGTGCATTTAGTCTTTCTTTTAGAAGATTAATACTAACAGATAGAGTATTACTAGCGCTTCAGAGCTGAGTCCTAGCTTGATTTAAAAGGTTCTCTCTTTCCTGGAGTTTCTGAGTCCTTTCAAGAATCAATTGTTTTTTCTCAGCTTCTAAGGTCTGAATTATTTGAATTCAGCTAAAAAGCTGAGTTAAACTTGATGAAAACTCATCAATCTTTTTATCCATGGCAAGATTTACCTCAGATGGAGCATTAAAATCATTAAGATTTAATGCCTCAATAATTTGATCATGATAGAATTTCTCTCTGCTCTCATCATCATATTTTAGTTTTTCAATATTCTCGATTTGATCAGCACTAGTAGCTTTATGTTTTACCTCTGAAGAAAGTATCTTATACATATATTTTCTCTTGTCATCTGATTTTGATCTTTTTTGTTTTACAAGAGAAAAAGAATTTGAACCTTCTTTTTTAAATTGTTTATCGTTTAAGCTTTGGTTAAAATAGTCAACATCACTATAATTTATACCATGGCGAGTAGATTCTCTATAGGCTCAACTTCTATAAGAAATTTGTGTTGGAGAACTGTAGTGTTTAAGCCCCTCAAATGAATAACCAGAGGTTTCTTTCTTTTTAATATCTACACTTCAGGCGATATCAAATATTGATTGGCGTGCTGATCTATAATCATAACCATGAGTGAAGGAATAGATTCATTGACTCATCTTTTCTGCATCAACATTCAGAGGAGTAGCTCCTCACCAAAGTCTATTTCAGAATTGCTGAAAATTTTCACAATCTACCCAATCTCTTGAATTACTAGAACTAGGATTGCACGTTCACTGTCCAACCCAGTGATATGTTGCACACGGTATTCAAAATCTAGAGGTCCACCTTGGTAGACCAAAATACATTCTTGTACAAGATTCTCCGAAATTTGCATGCTCCTTCTCCTTACTATAGCGTTCGTATTCAGCTTTAGTATTCATCATATTATAGCCTCTATTAGCTTCTATTTGCTTTGAAAAAATGTCATATGAGGCACCAAAACTCTTAGACCCTAAATTTGTTTGATCTAGAGTAGATTTTGCTGGGTTATCTGAATTATTGATAATATCTGAATAATTTCAGATTTTTTCTAGGTTCCTAAATGTCCCTCTATAAATTGAGGATTGCTGAGTAGAAGAGAGGAGCTCTGCATCATGTCAAAAATAGTAAAATCTGAATATGTCATCATAATCTGCTACCCGATAAGGAATTCTAATAGGTGATAGCCTACCTCAAAATTTTACAATCTTTCTATAGTCTTTTTGTCTTTGATAAAAGAATGGGATAATAGACTTCATCTCATATTTTTCAGTCAAAATCTTGTTATCAATCATATTCTCTAGTTTATCATTGATTCCTCTAATAATTCCATTCATTTCGTTGGTTCAAAGAGTGAGTTGGTCTTTGAGTTGGATCTTATTTTGATGAGTATCAGCACCTCATGTCCATCTGTTTGATGCTTCTATATTATCCGCGATTGCTCTCTGTAAGGGTACACTCAAACTTGAGGAATATTCTTGAAGATGCCCATCAATTTTTTTCTTCAGCATCTTAGTCGGCGTCTTAGCTTCAGAACCATTAGAAAAAGAACCAGAAATCGTACTGCTATCTCCTAGATCCTTCAAGGCATTTCCTAAATCATTTACCATTTCCTTAACTTTCTGACTATCATTCTTTTGAAAAAAATCAAAAAGCAGATTGGTGTAACGATTGTACATCAAATCTTCAGCAAAGGCTAATCTATTTTTGTATAACTGATAATTTTCTTCCAAAAAATTGCTTTGCAGTGCGACAAAATCATCATATCGAACTTTCTTATCTGCAAACTTAGTTGGATCTGCATCATAGTTTTTTAATTTTTGAAAGAAGCGTTTATAAGTATCAGCGTCAGATTTGAAATTAATTACTCAATGCCATATCTCTGCTTGTCCATTTTGTTTGGCTTGAGTAAAATATCATTCTCATTCGTTCCAAAGATACTTTTGATCTAGAAAATCTACATAAGGATAAATTGATGGGAAAACATAATCGGAATATTTTACCACAGGAAAAGGTATTTCTCAGATCATTACAAGTCCAATAAGCTGAGAACTTTTCTCTTTTTCTCATTCAAAGTAAAGATTTTCCAAGAGTTTTGTAATTTCTGGAGCTGAATACTCTTGAGTGTTAATCTTAAGCACTAATGCTTTACTTTGATCATATTTCTTTTGAATATACTCTGTAGTATACCACTTAAGCTCATTTTCAATTTTAGGATAAACACGCTCATCAACAAGCACTGCTACTAGATTTGAATAAGTATTTTTGGATTCTCCACTTGCATATACACTTCCTCGTTGGACATATCCCAGATATGATAAGACCTGTGAAACTACATAACAAAAAAGAATAGCAATTGAGAGTATTTTTTTTGAGAACATAGGATCTTGATGTGCTAAAAAACGAATATAAAATATATACGATAATTAGAGCAAAAATAAAGACAAAATCTGATTTTAGTACCTTTTTCAGGTTGCTATTTTTTTGTTCTATGATCTCATACTTGACAGTTATTTTATCTAGTATTTTAAAACAATTGATTTTCATTTTCCAAACACTATACTACTGATTGTTTTTGTATCATATCTTATTCAAATGATCTTCTGAAATGAGGCACAAAGAACATATATCAGGCAGTTTTTTGACCGTAATCTTTCTTCAAAAAATCCGCTTTTTATACTTTTAATAGGACAAAAATGACTCTGAAAAACTAGTTTTATAGAGTCATTTTCTGAAGAAATCCTAGGAGTATACAAGAGAAGTGATTTTTTATATATTAGAGATTGCTCTGAAGAACTGGAAAAAACTCATACTATTCAAATTGAAACACCAACAACACAAAAAACAATCCAACTAGCTAATTGAGAAATATATGAAAATAGAGGAGTCAGGGAAATTAATTCGCGATTACAACAATCAGCGATTAGTGGAAAAAAGATCCTATTCATCGAAAACCTAGAAAGGATGACGACATCAGCAATGAATGCCTTTCTAAAAACCTGTGAAGAACCACTTTCTCAAAGATTTATTTTTGCGACAATTAGTTCTGAAAGCGGAGTGTTGCCAACAATTATTTCTAGGGCTTTGCTTGTGCATTTCAATCTCCTTGATGAGCAAGCTATGAGAGCTTTTTTGAAAGCTCAAGATACAGCTATTTCAGATGAAAAACTTGAAATTGTCTTACACATGAGTTGAGGAAAACCTTGAATTGCGTTGGAAATCATAAAGAAGATGAATCAGGATAGCGAAATTGAGAAGACACTGATGCAGGGATTCAAAGTAATAACAGAGAAAAAGTCACATCTTATGCAAATTGATATTCTAAAAAAGATAAAAGAAATCTGACTTTTAGAGCCATTTATAAATACTATTATTGATCATTTTACAAGTGTTTGAGATGGTATTCTTGCTCAAAAATGGATCAACCTAAAAAGGTTTCAAGTGGCTAATATTTCAGAGGAAAATAGTCGGTGGTATACTGTTTTAGGATAATTTTACAATAAATGTCTACTTATGTCTACATATCTTTGACAAAATTTTTTAAAAGATAGTGCTATTAGAAGTTATATTTGAGAAAATATTGCAAAATTCTATAAGGTTGCAAACGCTGAAGCACTTATTGAAATTGGTCCATGAAAAGGCGCGATAACAAAGAAGATAAAAGATATTTCTGAGAATTTTTTTGTTATTGAAAAGGACTTAACAATGGAGGAACATCTTCTCACAATAGGATTAAATCATGATCAAATTATCTTTCAAGATATTCTTCAAGTTGATTTTCAGACTGTCCTTTCTAAGATTAATAAAAATCAGAATTCTACACTAGTTGTTGGAAATCTTCCGTATTATATTACCTCTCCGATTTTTAGACTGCTTTTTACCAATCATGAAAAAGGTTTTTTATGAGGAATTTTTATGATTCAGGATGAAGTTGGATTAAAAATTGTTTCTTCAGCTGCGAAAAAATCATACCTTTGGCGATTACTAAACTGGTGATATACGATTGAATATCTTAAAATGGTTCCACCAAAAGCATTTTCTCCAGCTCCAAAGGTTAAGAGTTGTCTAGTAAAGTTTATCAAAAAAACTCAACATGAAGACTGCAATTTTAAAGATTTAGAAAAATTCCTAAACTTATACGCTCCATATAGCAGAAAAACCCTTGGAAGGATTAGTAAAATCATCCAAAAAAATGAGGAGTGAGAAACTTTCTCCCTCCCAGAGGAGTTATTAAGCAAAAGATTAGAAGAATTGTCTCGAAAAGATATTAAAAAGATTATCAAAAAATCTGACTCATAATTTCTTTCAATTCCTTTCTTTGAGAAGCAAAAAGAGGATTATGTAATCGATCATGGAAGTATTCATTACAGAAATGTGCTATATGTCCAAGTCCCTTTCTCTCAACAATAACATAGCTTTCGATTGCCCCTTCCTTTAATATAAATATTTTTTCTTTATAGAGTCTCTCTATTCATTTAATGATAGCTTTATATTTCTTTGGACTAAAGGAAAGAATAGTTTTTACTAGTCTATTGTAATAATCACTATACTTCTTTTCTTTTGTTTTAGGTGAGTGTTTGAGATTTTGGTTCGCGAGCTGATAAAATTTATTTAGCTCTGCAGTTGAAAAAAATCAATAATCGACTGTGTTATCCCAATCTCAGATAAAATAATTTTTGATATTAAATTTATTAAGAAATTTTCTCCACGCATGTAAAGATCATTTCCCATTAATATTAATCACCTCATAATCTGAAATCTTAGATTTCCATTCAGGAAGCGTCTTTAGATAATTAAGATAAAAGCTAAAGAAATAGGCATCAGTATCTCATTCTACAAGAATGATTTTATTTACGAAAAAGATTTTTGAAAGATTTTCAAACTTCAACATATGAATCAATGTGGCGTCATCATAATCAACCTGAATCTTAGGCGAAATAATCTGAGATTCGCTTTGCTCATTTCTATAAACTCTATATACATTAGTAATATTCCCCTCATTGATAAAGAGCCCAGAATTTGTAGAGAAAATAAATTGAGAGTTGATATTTTGACTTACATGATCAAATACCTGAGCAATTTCTTTCTGAATTTGAGGGTGAAGGTGCAATTCTGGCTCATTAATTATTAAGAATCCCTCTTTTAAGTCATTACCATACATCGCAAAAATAATCGTAAGTAGTGATCTCTCTCAGCTACTGAGTTCGTCAAAGTAGACAATTCTTTCTTGATTGTCTATAAGATGGATGTTTAACATTCAATTTACATAGTCAATGTATAGCTTCTTTCATAAATATTTGTCTATAATATAGCTTAGACTTGTATAAAATTCTGATTTTTCTAATTCATCTTGTATGAATTCGGAATGTGACTGGTTAGGAGAGAGAAGTTGGGATTGGGAGAAATTTTCAACAATGCTCCATAGTTTTCAGATACAAGTAGCATATCATACTAGGCTATTTCTTGTATAATTAATATCGTTAATAATATCATGGGGATTAACAAAATTGCTAAATTCAAATTGGCTTCTTTCTGTATTTAAAATAGCAAAAGTTTTTTTAAGAAAATATCGCTTTCTCTCCTCAGGTTTCTTCTCAAATTCATTAAAAATTGTAATAATGATCTGGAGTAGTTTTTGATATTGGATACATTGTAAAATAAAAATCTGATACTCTTCAAGACCTCTTTCATCAATAATAAATTGTTGTTCTTTTTCATCAAAACTGGCCTTAATCCTCAAATTAGAAGACTTTTCCATAAGCGTTTCAAGCTTATATTGTTGGAAAGAAATGTTTAATTTACTATATTTGCTAATGATATCATTAATTTTACCTGTATATTTACAGACAAAACCTATATTCTCATAATCATTTACTCAAAGTTCAAGCAAAATCTCAAAGTCTGAAGGTTTATTTGGTGTAGCATAGTTTGTATGCAGCTTTTTTGTGAGATTTTTTTCTGCTTGAATAGCTTTCCTCATTGGAATTTCTGGATTTTGAGAAAATTCTCTCGAATAATGGTAATCTTTGATAAGGGTAGAAAAGAATTCCTCCAAAATAGTTACGAAATTACTCTTACCAGAAGCATTATTCCCAATTAAAATTCTGAGACCTTCATATCATCCATTTGAAAAAAAAGAAATTTTTTCCATATTTTCAAAATCTTCCTTGTAAGGGAAACTCAAAAGATTTGAAATTTTAATTTCCTTAATGTGCATGAGTTTTTTTGCAAGTAAAAAATCTATCAAAGTATAGTCAGAAAAAATATTTTTTCAACACTATCAGGAGATATAAGCGAGAAAAATCTGATTTTATCTTTTTTTACTATACTTAGTATTGACTTTAATAAACTTTTATATATATTAAAGCCTCAAAAAAACAAAAAAATGTATGAAAATTAAAAAAAACGAAAGTTCTACTAAGCAAAAAAAGGAAAAGATAAGCGATGCTGAGCTTAATAAAAAGCTTTATCAAAAAGACAAAAATCAGATTTTATCCGAGTCTAAACCAGAAGGTGACTATTCAGCTGACAAGGATGAAAAAATTGGAATACCGTTTGATATATCAATTGATAAAATTGGAAGGATTTGTATCCATATGTCTTTACCTTCGCAAAAAGAAACTTGATAGTAGAACTGTTTTCTCACAAACCAAATCCCTAGGATCCCAGATGGGAAAGCGATGATATGAGTATGAAAACGGGAAACTGGGGATTATACTCTCTAAGAATATTTAGAGAGTTTTTTTATTTATGCTAAAATATCTCCAATTTTTTCATCTAAAAACTTCTGTAACTGAGGTAATCATTCAAAATTTGGATAGTGCTCTAACAACCAATGAGCTCCTTGTTGAACTTTTTCCAAAAAATTTAAATCCGATAAAACATCAAATGGAATATCACTAAGTCAAGACTGCATCGTTCCTAAAATCTCCCCAGATCAGCGATTTTGAAGATCTAGCTCAGCAAGTTTGAAACCATCTGTAGTTTCTTCCATAGCTTTTAGTCTTTCATAACTTTCTCAACTTTTTTTTGGAGTTTCTAGGAAACAATAAGATTGAAGATCTGATCTCCCAATTCTTCCCCTTAATTGATGAAGTTGTGCAAGTCAGAATCTTTCGGCATTTTTTATAATCATTACCGTTGCCTCTGGCACATCTACTCAAACCTCAATAACTGTTGTAGAAACAAGCATTACTAGTTTTCAAGACTTAAAATCCGACATTACTTGATCTTTATCTTTAGGCTTCATTTTACCATGAAGGAGTCAGATTTTCCCAGATAATTCTGGGTAGAGTCCTTGCATTTCCTCATAACTCGATAAAGCAGACTGTACCTCATCTAATGTTTCACTCTCCTCAATAAGTGGAGTAACAACAAAGACTTTCTGGCCTTTATGTACTTTATCAACAATCCATGGTTTCAGCTTTAGAAACTCACTATTACTAATAATTTTTGTCTCAATAGGTTTTCTCCCTTGAGGCAATTCATTAATAATGCTCACATCAAATTCTCCAAAAAATGCGATCGCCATTGATCTTGGGATAGGAGTAGCACTCATTTGCAAAATATGTGGAGATCAGAATTGCTTAAAAAAGGCTCTTTGCTTTACTCAAAACTTATGTTGTTCATCAATTACAACATATTGCAAGTTATGAAATTTAATTCCCTCTTGCAATAAGGCGTGGGTTCAAATAATGACATCAATTTTTCAAGCTTCTAGATCAGATTTTATTTTTTCTTTTTGTGTTTTCGTTAGGGAACCAGTAATACATTCAACCCTAAGTCAGAGTGGCAGCAAAAACTTCGCAATTGTTCTGTAGTGCTGTTGAGCCAAAACCTCAAGAGGTGCTAAAAATGCTGTTTGCCCGTTAAAAATTTGCTTAATATAATAAGCTCACAGGGTAGCAACGATCGTTTTCCCACTTCAAACATCTCCCTGAAGAAGTCTTAACATCGGTTTTCAAGAGTGAAAATCATCAATAATCTGTTTTACAACCTTTTTCTGTGCGGTGGTAAGTTCAAACGGAAGACGAGTTAAAAGTTCTTTTAAAACTTCCCACTGTTGTGATTGACTGATTTGTTTAGTTTGGCTTTGATATTGACGTCTATTCATAAGAGAAAAAATCTGAATTCTTAGCAATCTGTCAAAGAATACTCTATGAATTGCTTGATTTTTTAATTGATGATTCTGAGGATAATGGATATTCTGAATGGTATCTATTACATTTAAGAGATTAAACTCTTTTAGAAACTTGTCTGGGAGATATTCCGAAAAGCATAAGGGAACTTGGTTTAGATTTTCTCGAATTTTTTTAGCGAACCATCATGGTTTTATTCAGTTCATTTCGGAATAAACTGGGAAGATTCTTCCTGAATTATAGAGCTGACTGACTTCTCAGCTCTCTGAACTTGGAACGATATCTGGATGCGAGAAAATGATTTTCCCATATTTAAAATTTGGCTTACCAACAATAATATACCACTTTCATTCTTCAATTTTACTCGCTAAATACCCAGAATTAAAAATTGAGATCGCTCAAAGAGCTCAGTTTTCATCCTCAAATTTAATATCATAAATTGTTTTACCGCCTCTTCTAAAGATCTTTTTCTCTACAATTTTCCCCTTTGTCGCCGCTGTTCCTTTTTCGTTAATTTGGAGATTATTGAGAGGTTGAATGCTTGCCCTATCTTCATAGGTTCTTGGAAAATAATTAAAAAAATCTTTAATGTTTTTTATCCCATGAGATGATAGAAGATTAATATATTGAGGAGTAGTTTTAAGCAGTGCTTTAAGTTCAGTCATAGTTTTTTTTGACAAAGTGAAAATTAAATGCATTATGCGGAAATTTATTCAAAAAGCAAGATCAGATTTTTTTATTTTTTTATAAAGAAAACTTATCATAATCTCTTGATTTTTGTTTTTGAATGTTTACTGTACTATTGTCTATGTATTTAGACCTTTTATCTAAAAAACGAAGATAAAAATGAAAGCAACAGTTAATGAATATGTAGGAATTTAGTTTGTTATAATTCCTAGTAAAAAAGAGGGGATAGTATTCTCTCTTTTTTTGTTAAATGCTCGCTTTTAATAGGTTTTTTTATGTTGAAATTGTTTTCTAGTTCCTTATAGTTAAGAAACTTTAGTCATATGACCACTAGATAATAAATGAAAAAAACACCACAAAAAAAAGCAAAAACCTGATCTCTATGATGGAAATGGTTTCAGTATGGATTACTCTTCATTATTATAATAACTTTAGGATTAAGATTTTTGCAGTCAAGTAGCTCGCTTACACTCTCTAGTACGTGAACAGGGACAATAGAAGCTATACAAGAAACAAAACAGCTTCCCTTAAGTGAATGGATGGCAAATTATCAAAGCTGAAGTTTCTCAAAAATAGAACTTATCAATGATCAGGAATTGAAGGGATTCTCATTTATTGAATCTTGAACTCAGAACTTACTCTTTTGAAATCAGGTAACAATTGAAAACTACAATCTCCTTACTACGACAAAACCAGTTTCAACCTCGCTTACAGAACTTGGAATTAGCGTAACAGGAGACAATACAGTGCTTGTGACCTATAAGTGAGAAAGTCTTTTATCTAAGCTGATTGCTCAAGTTGGATATATTATTATTTTCATCATCATTCTTTATCTGGGAATGAGGTTTATCATGCCTAAGGGATGAAATAATCTCTTCTGAGTAAAAGTTTGAAAAGAAAACAAAAAATCTGAAAGTAAAACGACTTTCAGTGATATTGTAGGGATGGATGAAGTAAAAAATGAACTAATTGAAATTGTAGATTACCTCAAAAATCCAAAAAAATATGAGAAATTAGGAGTAAGACCTCCAAAATGAGTCTTGCTCTATGGTGCTCCAGGAGGAGGGAAAACACTACTTGCAAGAGCAGTGGCTGGAGAAGCTGATGTTGCATTCTTCTCAACAGCTGGATCTGAATTTATGGAAATGCTTGTTGGACTAGGAGCTGCAAAAGTGAGAAAACTCTTTGAGCAAGCAAAAGCTGCGGGTAAAGCGATTATCTTTATTGATGAAATCGACGCAATAGGAAAGAGAAGATGATCTTGATATACTTGAGGACACCAGGAACAGGAACAAACTCTTAATCAAATCCTAACTGAAATGGATGGATTTGATCAATCTACAAACATTATTGTCATTGCTGCAACCAATAGACCTGATACTCTGGATCCAGCGCTTCTAAGAGCTGGAAGGTTTGACAGAAAAGTCCTTGTATCTGCTCCTACATATGAGGAAAGAATTCAGATTTTTAACTATTATCTCAAGAATAAAAAGCTTGATCAAAAAGTTAGTATTGATTCTTTAGCAAGGAGAACAAGCGGACTTGTTGGAGCCGATATTGAAAATATAGTAAACGAAGCAACTCTGCAAGTAGCAAAAGATAATAGAGAAATATTAACAATTCAAGATTTTGAGTATGCGCTTGAAAAAGTAATTATGTGACCTGAGAAAAAAGTGAAATCTACAAAAGAAAAAGAAAAAAAGCTGGTTGCATATCATGAATTAGGACATGCAGTGACGGGACATTTGCTTGAGAACGCTGATCCTGTTGAAAAAATTTCAATTGTGCGTAGAGGACAAGCATTATGAGTCACCTGGACAACTCCGGAGGAAGATAAAAATCTTTATTCAAAGGCAAAATTCCTTGATGAACTAGTGACTTTACTCTGAGGAAGAGCTGCAGAAGAGGTTTTCTTTGGAAAAGACGAGATTACAACTGGTGCCTCAAATGACTTTCAGAGAGCTACTGCTATTGTAAAAAATATGATCTTAAGATATGGAATGGATGAGGATTTTGGACCGATCAATTATCTAAAAGACTCAGAAGAGCAAGCCTTCACAAATCCTTATAGTGAAAAGATGGCAGAACTCCTTGATCAAAAGATTAGGAATTATCTAGAGAACGCTTATACAAAGGCAAAAACAATTCTGATTGAAAATAAAGATCTCATAGAAAAAATGTGTAAAATATTGCTTGAAAAAGAATATCTTTCTAGTGAAGAATTCGTTCAAATGATGAATGGAGATAGTACAGCAGAATTGCCACATACAAACAAAAAAACTAAGAAAGAAAAAACTGAATAATACCATTAAATAGATATTTACTGATTATACCAATACAATGGAACTCTATGTCTTAGACTATTTTATGAACAAGAATTTTAAAGTTCTTAATTGCCCTGATGAAATTAGGACTCAACTTAGACATTGAGATAAGATTGTCTATATCTGTGAAGAAAAGTGAGTTCAAAAAAGCTCTATTTGATTGGTGATTTGATATCCAATCAAAGCAAGCAGAACTGTTGAATTTGAAAGAGCATTTTCCGAAGAAGAGACTAGAGAGTTTTTAGAGCAACAAGATATCGCTCATAAAGTCTTCCCTAGCTTCAAAGAGAAGTTTAAAGCCAGATTTGAATGATCAAAACCAATCACTGCAAGATATAATCCCATAGGTGGTCAGATTTATTTCTATTTTTATTCTGAGGAAAGATATGTGTTTTGAGATTTTGTAAAAGAACTTAGAGCTGAAATCTGAAAAAATCTTTTTCTTTTCCAAATCTGAGCAAGAGATATGATGAGACTTGATCCTGCAGCTAAAGATTATGCAGTAGGTTCTGATTGTGGTATGCTTACTGCATGTCAAAGTCTGAATCCATTACCGAGCGTAGAAGTTGAGTGTATTGGAGTACAAGGAGTAGATGGTAGAGATATGGAAAGATTAAAGGGAAGATGCTGAAAATTAAAATGTAGTCTGATGTATGAGCTAGAAATCTATCAAGAAGAAGTAAAAAATTTCCCAACAAAATGATCAACAATAAAATGCCCATGATCAAATGAAAATTGAATTGTTAGTTCATATAATATCATGACGAGAGAAGTTATCCTAAAAACTCCAGAAGGAGCTATTCTAAGAGTGCCTCTTTCAGCCTTAGAATCAACTAATTCATAAAGTAAAAATCTGTTTTATTCTTTTTGTTTACAGAATGTCTAAATTATTCGCTTATGCTTGGATTGCTCTAACAGTAGCAATGATCATAATTCCTCTTGGATTATTATTATGGCGAGCTAGCAGACGCTTTCTCTGATTTATAAAAACTAAAGCACAAGTAGCTAAAGAAAATAAAGAAATGCAAGAGATCAAAGAAGAACTACAGGAACAAGAAAACGATTTCATCTCAAATAACTACTCAACAGAAGTAGAAGAGGAAAAAGATACTCCTAAATTAGATCCTGAAAGTAAAGAAGAAAATCTCGAGCCTAAGAACTCGGAAGAGGACAAAGAAAAGAATAAAAAGAAGCTTGAAACAATCCTGATTGAAGCAAATATTCTTAAAAATAGTGGGAAGTTTGAGCAATATGAAAAAAAGCTGATTGAAGGATTGGCTATTGATGATGGATCTCTTGAAATTCTAAAGCCCCTTTCTGAGTTGTATTTCACTTTAGGAAATTATAAAAAAGCACTTTCCCTCCTTAAAAAAGTCTCAGAAAAGGATCCGAATGATCATAAAGCGATTTGGCAAATATGAGAGATTTATTTTATGGCAGGATACAATCAAACAGCAGAACTTCTTGTAGAAAAAGCTATTAATCTAAAGAATGATAACCCAAAATACTATCTGACAATGGTTGAGATCTTCTATAATACTGATAGAAGCTGAGAAGCACTTGCCTATATGGAAAAGATTGTAAAGCTTAGACCTACAAACCCAAAATATTTGTTGGCAACAGCAGAACTTTATGAGCAAGTTGGGGATTTAGACAATGCTAAAAAATATTACTTTAATGTCCTAGAATACGAACAAAACAACGAAAAAGCGAAGGCAAAAATCAGAGAGTTTACAAGAGAAATCTAATCAGTTTTTTTAGCTTTTAGCTTGAGTATTGATGTTTTGATTTTTAGAGTTTTCATCGTAGTTCTTATCGTGCTTGTATTTATTTTATCCATTAAAAATAAGCAATGAAACTAACTCTCGTAATCCTCGCCGCAGGAATGGGAAGCCGCTATGGAGGCTTGAAACAGCTTGATACCTTTGGAGCAGGGGAGCATGCCTTGATGGAATACTCCATTTTTGATGCGAAATAGGATTTTATTATATTACTAATTGAGATAGCCATGCCAAGACCGATAAATAAAACTGATCTTCTTCAATCCTCAGAAACTCAGTTTCAAAAACTCCAAAACTTGATTCTATCTCTTTCAGAACAGGATCAAGAATCAGATTTTTCTTTTGATCCTGAATTTCTAGCTCATCAGAAGGAAGCGCATTGGCAAAGAGATAAAAATCTGAGAGATGTTCTTATCCATCTTTATGAATGGCATCAACTCTTGCTTCATTGGATTGGAGAAAACCAAAAAGGAGTCAAGACCTCATTTCTCCCCGCTCCTTATACTTGGAAAACATATGGAGAAATGAATAGAGCATTGCGAAAAAAGCATCAAACAACTTCGCTTCAAACCGCAAAACAGTTTCTAAACAAGAGTCATTCTGAGGTAATGAAGTTCATAGATAGCTTTTCAGATCAGGAGCTCTTTACAAAACCTTATTTTTCTCGGACAGGAACGACAAGTCTTGGTTCTTACTGTATTTCCGCAACATCCAGTCATTACGATTGGGCAATGAAAAAGCTCAAGAAAGCTTCTTTTTTGAAGAAGTAATTTTTGTTAAAAACTTGTAAAAAAGTTAAAAGAAATACCAAAGATGAACTAAAGTTTCCCTTGATTTTAGTTCATTTTTTGTTATCATAATCTCTAGTTATTTATCTTTCAATCATATCCCCCAATGCCTGAAAATATCAATCTTCCTCCACATAATATAGAAGCTGAAAAGTGAGTCATCAGTTGAGCTCTCCTTGATAGCGAAGTAATGTGGATTTATGATTCAGATAAACTAGGTTACAAAGACTTTTATCAAAAAGAGCATAGCTACATTTACGAAGCTATTCAGCAACTTCGAATGGCGAGAAAGACTATCGATGTAGTAACTGTTTCTGATCAGCTTTCTAAAAATTGAAATCTAGATGTAATTGGAGGAGTGGATTACCTTTATGATCTTTCTTCTTTCCTTTTCTCTACACAACCATGTTCCGAATATAGTAAAATTGTAAGAGAAAAGTCTCTCCTCAGGCAGGTTTTAAAAGTTTGTCAGTGAATCAGTGGTGAAGTCTATGAACAGAAAGACACACTTCAGATTTTTGATGCTATTGAAAAGAAAATTTTTGATCTCACCCAAAATCAAGTAGGGGAGAGCATTATTGCAATCTGAGATATCTTGGAAAAGAGAGTGATGGAGTATATTGAATATGCAGATAATCCAGAAAAACTGAACGAATCGAAAGTATTTTCTGGGTATGAAGGTATTGATAAGATGCTGACTTGATTTAAGCCTGGAGAATTGATTATTCTTGCGGCTAGACCAAGTATGGGAAAAACAGCTTTTGCATTAAATGTACTCAATAACGTTGCACTAAAACAACAGAAAACAGTAGTTTTTATCTCGCTTGAAATGAGCTCAGAATCAATTGTTGATAGAATTCTCTCAGAAGTTGCAGGAGTTCCGATGTATAAACTTAATGGTTCAGCGCAGATGAATGAGGAAGATTTCTCAAAAATATGAGAAGCAAATAGTACGCTCTGAGTTGCGAAAATATTTATTGACGATAGAGGAGCATTAACAGTTCCAGAACTTAAGTCGAAACTGAGAAAACTAAAAATTGAAAAAGGCTGACTCGATATTGTGATTATTGATTACCTTCAGCTTATGCATGGGACAAGTTATGCGGGAAATAGAGTTCAAGAGATTTCAGATATTTCTAGAAGTCTGAAGGAACTAGCAAGAGAGTTAGAAGTTCCAATTATGGCACTTTCTCAGCTTTCTCGTGCTGTAGAACAAAGAGTTGATAAAAAGCCTCAACTCTCAGATTTGAGAGAATCAGGAGCAATTGAGCAAGATGCAGATGCGGTTCTTATGCTACATAGAGAAGACTATTACGACCCAGATACCGATAAAAAGGGGGCTACAGACGTCTGTATCAGAAAAAATAGAAATGGTGCAGTTGGTGAGGTTGAGCTTCATTTTCAAAAAGAAATCATGAGATTCACCGAAAAACCAGGAGCTGTTCGTGACGCAAGCTACTAAAATCTATAAAATACCGAAAAATCTGATTTATCCAGTTGGAATCAGGTTTTTTATTATTATAAAATAATAAACATGATAAAGAAAATTTAAAGAGTCAATAATCTTACTTAAAAGAATAACAAAAAGTGCAAACCAATCATTAGAGGAAAATTAGATTTTGTCCTTGTTTTTTATAAAAATAAAACTATGCTCATTAACGTAAAACAAAATAAAAAAAGAAATTAAAAAAAACTAACTGAATTTAATGCATTATTAAATTTCACTTAGCACTTCAACCGAGTAGTTTACCCAAATGAAAGTTGAAATAACGACTTAGAACCGATTTTGTTAAATTGTTGTCTGCAGAAGGTATAAGGCTCTCTACTCTTGGCAGTATGTATTGCTAAGACTAAAAAGCCTTCTGTATTCTAAGGGCTTGCTATCGGTTCTGAGTCTCATCTGAGACCAGAAGTATCCTTCTAGGTCTTTTTTTATACTTGAATTTTTTGGAGAATATCATACAATAAAAAATCAGATTTTTTATTCCTTTTATTTTCTATTCTTCCCATGGCAAATACTCCTAATCCATGATCTGAAAAGGCTCAAGAAGTGATCAAAGAAAATAGCAACTCACTCCTTGACCTAGTGAAAAATACACCAAATACCCAGGAAGCAACGACACAAACACTTGCTCCAAACCAGATCAGTCCTGCTCTTGAAAAATTTGAAAATAATCTTATCAAAAAAAGAGAGCCTCAAATCTAGCATTTATTATTTATACACAAACATATGGAAAAACTCATCTGAATTATTAGACAAAAAACCTGAATGGAAACCTGAGTAATCTCAAATATTATTCAGCTTTTAGATGAATGAAATACTATCCCTTTTATTGCTCGTTATCGTAAAGAGATGACAAAAGGAGCTACAGATGAGCAACTTCGTGATTTTTTTGAACTCTATAGTTATACTAAAAATCTCGAAGCAAGAAAAGAAGATATTCTTCGTCTTATAGATGAGAAAGGACTTTTAACGCCAGAACTTAAACAGCAAATTCTTGAAGCTGAGACGCTTGCAAGACTTGAGGATCTTTATAGACCTTTTAAGGAGAAAAAGAATACAAAAGCCACACTTGCAAAGGCGAAAGGACTTGAGCCATTAGCCAAGATTCTTGGAAAGGCACAACTCTCAAAGGAAGAATTTGAAGCAGAGGCAGAGAAATATATTAAAGATACTGGAGATGAGAAAACCTCAGTAAAGTCAGTTCAAGAAGCGATTCAATGAGCAAAAGATATCGTTGCCGAGGAAGTCTCTGATCATGCTGATTTGAGAGCCAAGATTAAGGAATTTGAAGAGCTTAATGCGATTCTTTTTACTAAAGCGACAAAAACATTTGAGGAGAACTGAGTTTACAAAATCTATAAAGAATATCAAAAAAAACTCTCAGAAATCCCTTCATATGCTTACTTAGCAGTAAATAGAGCAGAAAAAGAAAAACAACTCTCAATCAAGTTGCAATTTTCAGCAGAAAAAATATCAGAATTTTCATCTCATTTTTTCATTCCCCAAAATCCAAACTCAAGCCTAGAATACCTCAAAGAAGCAATAGATGACGGACTAGAAAGGCTCTTACTACCTTCAATCGAAAGAGAGCTTAGAGCAGATAAAAAGAGACGATCTGATGAATCGGCGATCAAAGTCTTCTGAGACAACCTAAAAAATCTTCTTCTAACACCTCCAGTAAAAGGGCTTACAGTTCTTGGATTTGATCCAGCATTTAGAACAGGATGCAAACTTGCAGTAGTGGATCAAACGGGGAAATTCCTTGCAAAAGAAGTAATTTATCCAACAGAGCCTCAGAAAAAAATAGCTGAAGCTGAAAAAACACTATTAGAATTAGTAAAAAAATTCTGAATTCAACTGATTGTAATTGGAAACTGAACTGCAAGTAGAGAATCTGAAAAAGTAGTTGCAGATTTTATCAAAAAGAATGATCTAAAAACCCAATACATCATTACTTCAGAAGCTTGAGCTTCAGTATATTCGGCTTCTAAATTAGCTCAAGATGAGTATCCAGATCTTGATGTAACAATTAGAGGTGCAATCAGTATTGCTCATAGAGTACAGGATCCATTAGCTGAACTCACAAAAATAGATCCTAAAGCAATTGGAGTAGGGCAGTATCAGCATGATGTTGATCAAAAGTTCCTCAAAGAAAAACTAGAAGAAAAGGTCGAAGATGTTGTAAATGCAGTTGGTGTAGACGTAAATACAGCAAGTTATACGCTTTTGCAGTATATTGCTGGACTTTCAACAACGGTTGCGAAAAATCTCGTTGCTTATAGAGATGAGAATTGACTTTTTGAGGATAAAAAACAAATTAAGAAAGTAAAAGGACTCTGACCAAAGGCATATGAACAGGCGATCTGATTCCTTAGAATCAAATGAGGTAAAGAAATCCTTGATAGTACAGGAATTCATCCAGATAATCATAAACAAACCTACGCATTTCTAGAAGAAATGCTTGGAATGAAAAAGAAAAATTTGACCCTACCATTGCAAGATCTACCACAATATTCAGAAAATGATATAGAAAATTTTGCTCAGAAATATGAACTTTGATATGAAACAATGCAAGATATTCTCAAGGAACTCCAAAGACCTGGTCTCGACCCAAGAGAAGAAATTGAAGCTCCTTGCTTCAAGTCTAATATTTTAGATATCAAAGATGTAGAAATCTGAATGAAGTTGCAAGGAGTAGTGAGAAATGTAACAGATTTTTGAGCCTTTGTAGATGTTGGTTTGCATAATGATGGTCTCGTGCACAAATCTCAGCTTGCGAATTACTTCGTACAAAATCCGAATGATGTAGTGAAAGTAGGGCAGCAAGTAGAAGTAAGAGTCCTTGATATTGATAGAGAAAGAGAAAAGCTCTCCCTCTCTATGAAAGACGAGTCTGTACAAGCGAATCAACCTAGAAAATATTCTAATCCAAAGCCACAGAAACCCAAAGAGACAAAAAATCAGACTTTTTGAGCTTCTTTATCAGGGAATATTAACTTTTCTTAATTTATCTCTTCTCGTCTCAATGAAAAAAATACTGTTATTAACGGTTCATCCGGATGAAAACTCACTTTCTCATCAATTTGCGAATATTGCACTTGATGAATTAAAAAACAAATATAATGCTGAACAAATCAATCTTTACCAAGATAAAGAGGGCGATTTCTGATATTTAACATTCTGAGCAGATAAAATCCCGACGAATGATCCAGAACTCAGGGCTTGGCGAGAGGGTAAAGTCAAAGAAACAGATAAATTTGTAGTCTTTTTCCCTATTTGGTTCAACGATGCTCCATCAAAGTTCAAAAGCTGGTATGAGAACGTCTTTACAGCAAAATTCGCTTATCGTTATAAAAAAAAAGGACCAGAGCCACTATTAAAAGGGAAAAAGTTTGAATTTATAGCTACTTGTGATGGTCCAGGTTTTCTCTATAGACGATTACCAACTCCAATTAGAGTTTCTCGATGGATTAGATTTTACCTTCCAGGTATCAAACTTGATAAAGTAACTATCTTTGACCACATTCGTAAAAGAAGAAAACAGAAAAAACTGATGGACAATCTTTTCGATCAAGTAAGGAAACTCGTTAAGAAAATTTAATACAATAAAAAGCTGGTTGATACCAGCTTTTTTATAACATTTCAGAAGAAATCTCACTGATCTTAACTCCCCGCAATTCACTCATCTTTTCAAGTACAGTTCATACTTTATATCTAGGATCCTGTTGATTCGCATAATACCACTTTTGTGGTTCAACAAAGAATATATCACTTAGATTCTGAAAATCTTGAAAAATCTCCGATCCAGTCGCAATGATAATACCAGACAAAGACTGCTTTATCTTCCATCGATTGGTCTGTTTTTTAGCTAGAGTATCTAAACTATTAAGCAGCAAAGCCTCTTTATCCTCCTGAAGATAATTCTCACGAGTCCAAAGATCAGGAAAGACAACCAAAATCTGACTATTTTCAGCAACTATTTGCTGTTTTCCGATGGAAACCTCAGCTTTTTTTATTTTTTTATTTATTTTCCGCTTTCTTTGGACTAAACTAAGCGCCTCTCATTCAAAAAACAGCTTTATAACCGTTTTATAATTTGAGTACCAATAATAGACCATCCAATGCAAAAGTTCAATATATTTCTCAGAAAAAAATGATTTTTCAACTACAGAAAAACTACCAACCTGAGCAAAAAGAGTAGTGTAAAGCTCAGGAAAAGCAATTTTTTCTCACAGGACCAAAAAGAGGTTATCACCAAAAGAAACTAAATCTCAAATAGCAAGTTTCTCATCTCATTGATAAGCAAAAACTCTATCAAAACCTGCAAACTGATCAAAGCTATAAAGGTAAAGCATCAAGAAAAAAATATCTAAACACCTCCTAGTCTAGTCTTCTCGAGCTATAAAGTCAAGTAAAAATAAAAAACTCAGAAGTTCTGAGTCTTTATTAGTAACTTACTCTATGGATTTCTTCTAGCGTTGTTTCTCAAGATATCACCTTCAATATTCCATCATCTTGCAATGGTAGGAAATCAGATTCTTTTACCGTTTCTGTTAAATCTTGACCATAGGGATTATTTAGAATTTTTGCTCTTAAATCATCAGTAATTTCAAGGAGTTCAAGAATTGCGATTCTTCAGCTATATCCTGAATGATTACAGTGTTCACATCATTTTGTACGAAGTACCTTCCCTTGATAAGAAGATCAAAAATCTGGATGAAACTTTTGAATATGCTCCAAATGAGCAAGGATTTCAGCATTTTCTTCTGGTGTTGCATCTTCTCGAGTACTACAATGAGGACAAGCTTTACGAACCAGCCTCTGACCTATTACAAGTTGCAATGCAGGAGTCAAAAGATAAGGCTCAACTCACATATTCATCAGTCTAGAAAGAGAATCTAACACTGAGTTTGTATGTAGTGTAGTAAAGACCAGATGCCCAGTAAGAGCAGCGTTAATTGCTATTTGTGCCGTTTCCTTGGTTCTTGTTTCTCAAACCAGGATAATATCTGGATCTTGCCTCAATATTGCCTTGAGACCAGTTTCATAATCATATCATTTATCATAATTAATCTGAGATTGCTGAATTCCACTAATCTTGTATTCAATCGGATCTTCTAGCGTAATTATTTTCTTAGTCCCGTCATTAAGTTGTTTGAGAATAGTATAGAGGGTAGTTGTCTTTCCAGATCCAGTCGGACCTGTAATAATAATGATTCCTGTTGTTTTCTGCATATATTTTTTCAAAAGTGCGATATGATAAGCAGAAAAACCAATTTCTTCAAAATGATCAATAGTTTTTGAAGCATCAAGAAATCTGATCACAACATTCTCACTCTTTACCCCAGGCATAAAGTTAATTCTGGCATCAACTTTCTTTTGAACTCAGTTTCTATCTGATGCCTCAAATGAAAATCTTCCATCTTGTGGTAAGTATTCTATATTCATCTTTACCCCAGAGATAAACTTGATTTTCTGCATATATTTCCAAAACTCCTGATGAGAAAACAAAACTAAACTATGCAAAACTCCATCAAGTCTAATTTTCATTTGAATACCTTCATCTTCAGACTGAAAATGAAGATCTGAAGCTCAGCTTTGAAATGCTAACCTAATCATTTCCTTAATAAAATCTCATGGATCTTTATCTTCTCTTTGTTCAAAAAACTCTTGGATTAAATCAATAGCCGACTTTCATTCAGCTTTTTGCTGTTCTAGATGCTTCTGTGAAATTTGTTCAGCTTGATTCTGCATTTGCGAATATCGTTCCATTGCAAAATCAAATCCCTCAACCGTGGTATAAAAGACCTCAGTCACAAGGCCTTTATTTTCAAGCTGATGAAGAATCCTTCTTACCTCTTCTGGATGATTATTGGTAGTTAAAGCCTTGAGATGTTTCCTCTTAGGAGTAGAAAAAATAAGGATTTGAGCAGACTTTGCCAAGTCTCTAGGAATAATTTTTAAAACAGAAAAATCTGGCTGTATTTCTTTCACTGCCTGCAAATCAAGAATTGATTTTATCAAATCTGCCATCCAATTTTCAAAATCAAAGGTAAAAACCTTAATAAGTATATTCAAAACTGTTTTTTTTGCAAATTTTTTCCCCTTTTCGCTCAAAACTGATTGAAACCCTTTCCCAAAAAAATATACTCAAGCATTTATTTTAAGAAGAGCAATGGTTGCATTCAGTATTTTTTGATTTTCTATCTATCGATACGGTATTTTCTACGCAATCGCCTTTCTTCTAGGATATCTTTGACTCGCTTGGTTAGGAAAACAAGCATTTATAGCTCCCTATCCAAGAGCTCAAAAAATTCTAACCGAAAAACTTGAAGACCTCATTTTAGTTATCGCACTATGAGTTATTCTCTGAGGGAGGGGAGGGCATGTACTGATTTACGGAAATGGCTACTATTTCACGCATCTTAGTGAGATCTTCAAAGTTCGAGAAGGAGGAATGTCTTTTATTTGAGGGATTATCGGCGTAGTAATTGCTATCGCAATCTTCTCACGATTTCAAAAACTTAAAAAATCTGATTTCTTACTTCTTTTTGATATGATTCTTATCTTTGTTCCACTCTGAATTCTCCTCTGAAGATGCGGAAACTTTCTAAACCAAGAGCTTTATGGAATCCCAATCTCAGAGATCCCAAGCCAGCTTGCACAGCTCTTTCAAAACCTAGGACTTACGCATATCTATACCAAAATAGATACCCTACCAAGAGTAAATACCAACTTCCTATCAATGCTTCTAGAATGAGCGACCATATTCATTATACAACTACTGACACTAAGAACCTACCTAAAAACAAAAAAAATAAAAATCTGAATCTTAAGTACCAACTTTCTGCTTTATTACTCAATTATCAGATTTTTACTAGAATACCTGAGAGCGGATAGTCAGTTAGAATTCATATGATTTTTCACAAAAAGCCAGTGGTTCTTCATCTTATTTATTCTTATTGCAATAGTTATAAAGCTCTTTTTAAGAACACAAAAAGAAAAAAATCTGAATTAAATCTTTTATTTTCCCTTTAGTCTCAAAATGTTTGAAATCACGCTAAAGTTTCTCGCTGCGGTAGAAAAAAACAATACTACAGAATGGCTTCATGCAAACTATGATCTCTATCAACAAGAGAGGAAGAGGTTTCAACGTTTTCTTGAGCCGCTTCTACAAAGTGCAAAGGACTTATTCCCCTTCCGGTCTGAGTTAAAAGTCTCTCAAACAATGTTTAGATTTAATAAAGATCTTCGCTACAGTAGAGAAAAAACACCCTATAAAAATCACTTTTGAGCTGAGTTTTCTTATGAAAAGAGGAGGAGTGGGTACCCATGTTTTTACTTCCATTTAGCAAATAAGAACAGCTTTATTGGTGTTTGAGCCTTCAGAGCTGGACCAATATTAGAACCCAAGATGAGAAAATATGCAATTCTCAACTTTGAAGAGCGGAAAAAAATCCAGACTTCTAAACCTTTTCAAGAATATTTCTGAAAGTTAGAAATGAGAGCAGAGGAGTGAGAGTATGAAGTACTTTACTATAAGTCGCTGTATACACTAAAAAAACTCTTTGCAAATGATGAAAAAGGCATTAAAAAGCTGACTCCAGAATGGCAAAAAATCCTAAAAATGACCTATAAAGAAGCAAATGAATTTATTGAATCAATGCCTAAAAATCAGAAACATTTTTTCTATCAGCTTTGCTTTATGAAAAACCGAATCCGAGATAGAAAACTAAGTGATGAACTGGTTATATCATGAGATATTTTATGAGAAGCCAAGAAGGGACTAGAAATTACAGCTCCATTGATCAACTTCCTTCAAAAAGCCTGCGAATAACTTCCTCAAAACACAAAAAAACTCCTCAGTAGAGGAGTTTTCTTATAAAGCTTTTATTGTAAATTATTAAGAGCATTTTTCTCTATTCTGATCAGATTTTTTCAGAAAGGAGAATCAACAAGTTTAGCTTCAATCCACTTAAAACCTCAAGAAAGAATGAGAACACCTGTGAGAATCAAGAGTACTCAAATCACTTTCTTAAAGATCCCATTTGGATTTGCATATCGGTTGAGCTTTTTTACAGCCTCCTTTCCAAAATAAATAACAATCGCTAAAACCAATCAGAAACCTAAAATATAGGCAAAAATACTGAATATTCCCATTGTAAGATTCTGAGGCAAGATTGTCGAAATAATCAATGCATACGTTGGAGAACAGCTAGCAAAAATTGGTCCTAACGAAGCCCCCAACAAAACATCAGCCCAAAATCCAGACTTTTTTTCTTGTTTTTTTACACTAGCTGTTGGCTTAGAGCTTGAAAAGAGGAGTTTTAACTTATCCCATAACTGAGGGAAGAGCATAAAAACACCATAAATCAAGATAATAACGGCAGAAATCCAAGTCCAAATATAATTTGGAACAGCAATAAACAAGGTAGAAACCTTTAATAAAAGCGTAAACAAAAAGATAAAAACAAGAGAAGAAATCAGAATAATATAAGGAGACTTTGAGTTTTGCTTAGCAATACCTCCTCAAAGCAAAACTGGAAGCACAGGCAAAACACAAGGAGCCAAAACAGAAAGCACTCCTGCAAAAAACGCGAAAAACAAAATCATAATATGCAAATAGAATACTAAAAATTACTGAAGAAGTCCGATGATAGTATCATATTCACCAGAGCTATCCTTATGGATCATATTCATGTCCTTACCAATAACCACCAAAGTGTGAAGGTTATTTACGGTATATTGTTTTCTAAGTTCAAAAGCCTGGTCAAAATCAACACTCAAAACAGTTGATCCAGCTGGGATCCCTTTTTGAATAAGATCCTCCTCAAGAACCTTACAGTTTCCACACCAATTTGCCTTAAAATAAAGCCCAACACGATCATTCCTATCAAACGCAGCCTGTAGGTTCTCCTCAGAATATTCCTGAATAATTCAGGTTCACTGAGAAAAATCAGACTTTTTACAATTCAAATCATCACAATACCCCTGATTACTGAAGAAAAAAAATCCTCAAGCCAAAAGGATCACTCAAATCCCTAGGGCAGCCATAGTTAATTTTTTCATATATGTTATAGTATTTATAGAGTTAAATATGCAAAGTTAGAGTATAAGAAAAAATCATATAAAAGCAAGAAAATCAAACTATTCTTGCATACATACTGCCCCTCCACTTCTCATCTCGGATTCCCCTTCCAGACCTCTCTTTACTGATTGGAATAATACAATTATAAACTAACATATTTATTTATTACAAAATAAGATTATTTTAGACTCCATAGTTTACCTTTATTTTTCACTTTAACCTTGCACAAGATATATTGTGCAAAGTTAAAATATAGCATAAAGAGTACCTAGAAACTTTTAGAGAAATAAATACTTATAAAAATAAGAATTGTTTTTATTATTTATTAATCATATTTTACATAAATGAAAAAAATTATAAAAGACTTGAAATCAGATTTTTTTTCATTAAAAATATAGCACCACAAATAAATAAGTGCTATTTATCTTTTAATAAAACAATAATGAACTTCAATAAACTAACAATAAAGGCTAGCGAAGCCATTCAAGAAGCAAGCAATATCTGTATCAATCAAAAAAATCCACAAATAACAACGCCTCATCTTCTTTATGCGATGTTAGAACAAGCTGATGGCTATCTGCCAGCAATTCTCAAAAATCTAAAAGCAAATGAAGAACAAATTAAGGCTGAAACCATTATGCTTATTGATAAGCTAGCAAAAACGACTGGAAATATAGAAAGTAGCATCAGTAAGGAGCTAGAAGAAATTCTAACCACTTCCGAACAACAAATGCAAAAAATGTGAGATAGTTATATCACAACTGAGCATTTCTTTCTAGCCTTACTCAAGGTATCAAGTGATACGAAATCCATGCTTGAAAAGCTCTGAATATCTTATGATTCAACATATACTACAATTCTCAATATGAGAAACGGAGAAAAAATTCAGGATAATAATCCTGAAGTCAGCCTTGAAGCTTTATCTAAATATGGAAAAGATATTACTCAGCTCGCTCAAGAAGGTAAGCTTGATCCTGTTATTGGAAGAGATGAAGAACTTCGGAAACTTATGCAGATTCTCTCTCGTAGAACAAAAAACAATCCTGTACTTGTATGAGAGCCTGGAGTTTGAAAAACAGCAATTATTGAGCTCCTAGCGCAGCAAATCATCAAGGATGATGTCCCAGATATGCTTAAACACAAAAAAATTATCGAGCTGGATATTTGAGCGCTTATGGCTGGAAGCAAATACAGATGAGATTTTGAAGAAAGGATGAAAGCCATTTTAAAAGAAGTAGAAAAATCTGACTGAAATATCATTCTCTTTATTGATGAAATCCATATGGTTGTTTGAGCATGAAAGACTGAATGAGCAATGGATATGGCAAACATGATCAAACCAGCCCTCGCAAGATGAAAAATCAAAGTCATAGGTGCTACAACCCTTAATGAATATCGTCAATACATTGAAAAGGATGGAGCCCTAGAGAGAAGATTCCAACCAATTCTAGTCAATGAGCCAACCAAAGAAGATGCCATCGCAATCCTCCGCTGAATCAAACCTGTCTATGAAACTCATCATTGAATTAAAATTACAGATGATGCAGTACTTTCCGCAGTAGATCTTTCTTCTAGATATATCACCGATAGGAAGCTTCCTGACAAGGCGATTGATCTACTTGATGAGGCCGCAGCAAGAGTGAAAATGAGAGTTACAACAATGCCTGAAGAGATTCTACAACTAGAAAAACAAATCCACACGCTAGAAATAGAAAGACAAGCAATTTTAAAAGATCAAGAAAACATAAAAAACTCCTAATATTAGGAGTTTTTTCATTATTAAATAGTTCCTTATAAGAAGGATCCAGTAGAAGCAAGAGCCCCAGAAAACTCATTTCATGAAAGAGCATAGGTCTGAGATAAAAATCTAACTGCCTGTGAAAAAGAAGAGTTATCCTTAACATTCCCCGACAAAAGAAGATAAAAATCTGATTTTTCTTCCCTTGTTTTATACTTTTCACCTACGATCCCATCAATCTGAAGACTTAACCTTTTTATCTCTGGACTCACAAAAGCCTTTTTCCCAGCAAAATTCACCTCATCAAGTCAAAACAACTCTAGTATTGAACCAAGATCATGCTTCCCATACTGATAAACATCCCAGAATCCCTCATAAAATTTTCCGTTTATAAGATTGATTACAGCCCAATCAAGCTCCCCTATAATCTGATGCTGCAATCAATTCGTCAAATCTACATTAAAATAAATAGCTCCGACGATCTTAGTTTCTCTCTGCAAAAATTCTCTCAATTGAACAAGCCAAGCATTTTTTAACTCTTTATTTGACTGATACATCTGCAAAGACCTTTGATAATCATAAGCCTCTGGATACTCAACCGCAGAAGTTCAGACTTCATCAATAAAAATCGGTTTTCAAATTTTCTTTATTCTCTCAAGAGTCTGCCAAGTGGTATTATTCACAATCTTATCAGGAGATCCTCGTCGCCTATTACTATTCCCCTTCCCCCAGTTATAAAAAGTAAATCCCATCAAATCTACATATTCATCTCCAGGATAATAATCTTCAAAACTTGGACATTTAAGTTTTGCTTTATCCTTCGGTGTGCAATGAACAAAAACTGATTTTTGTCAGGTTTTTCAATCTTTTGCTGGAAGATCCCAGGCATTAACAGACATATCAAAAAGGAGATGACTACGATCCAAACCAACTTGTCTTGAAAGTTGCCAAACATGGATCCAAGCTTTTTTGAAAGTTTCTGGATTTGAACTTCGAGGATACCAACCTCAGTTCATCTCGTGCATCGTCCTAAAGATTACCTTCAAATTATACTGCTTTATATAGTCAAAAAAAGTCAAATACTCAGTATCAAACTTCCCATCAGCAACCTCTTGCGCTGTAAAAGTATTCGGAGAAATACTGATGTGATAAATTCTATTTTCTCCAAGTTGCTCTTTTATCTTTTTTAGTTCTCAAGGGACATTCCACTGATACCAAGGATCATAGATAAAAGAAACAACAGGCAAAAAAACTCAGAATTCTTTCTCTATTTGCACAATATTTTCAACTGAATTATCGAAAGACTTGAGTCAAAATAAATATCCATGAGAAATTCAAAAAAGCCCTGAACAGATCAAGGGCAAAAGAATCAAAAATTTTGTTAGTAATTTCATGAAAAGAGAAATTTAGGAAATAATATTATATCTGAAAAGCAAGAATACCGCAATTCCAATAAAAATTAGAGCCAAAACCACAAGAATAAAACTCTTCATTTTCTCGGTTTTGATAGCATCTTTAAGCACAGTAACTTTCTCCTCTAGCTTTTGCTTTTCCAAAATCATAGCCTGCTTTTCTTTATTATAATCTGGTAAGGCAATCATTGACTGGATTTTAGTTTCAAGCTCTCAAATCCTCTGCTGAAGCATAAAGATAATCTTGTTTTTCTCCTCAATCATCTTATCCTTCTCCTTAAAGATCAAGAAGAACTTCTCAATCTTTTCGTCAATTGCTTGATCAAGATCAGCTCTGACCGCAACTGGATTCGTTGTAGTTGGCTGGTTTGATGGCGTTGCCTCATGAATAAGCTCACTGGTTACCTCAGTGCGAAGAGTTGAAAACTCCTCTTGCAAAGCCTCAATTTCATCCCTAGCAAGTAGAACCTTATTCGCAATCTTCTTATAAGAGAGCTTTCCGCTTTTAACATATCTATCAATAGTTCTTGTAGAAACTCAAAGCGTAATTGCAGCTTTTTCTCTAGTAATACTGTAATTTTTCATAATAACTTAACACAAATATAAACAAAGTATAAATCCGATTTTTTCTTCTATTTTAATTAGATTTTTACTTAAGAAGCTTATAAAGGAATGAATACACAAAGGTAATAACAAATGAAAGAATCAATACCTTAAAGTAACTTTCTGATAAGGTAATCGTGGCCAAATCATGATAGTAAGTATTCACAAACCAAGCAAAAAAATAAATCACTCAAACATTAATCACAAACGAAATAAGTCCAAAAGTCAAAACTCTAAGAGGAAGCGCCAACATATGAAGAATCTTCCTCAAGACAAAGTTGACAATCCAGAGTATAAAACCAAGGATCAAAAATGTCTTTAATCCGCCAGTTTGAACATTAATCTCTAACGCAAAATGATAATAATTAAGCCCATAAAGAATCCCCGCGTTAATCACAACGGCTAAGACAAGCTCTTTTAGAAGTCTAAACATCATTTTAAAGGAAAATAAAATCAGTAGACATCTTTCACTACTTGTACACAACTACTACCCTTTTTCAAGACTTTTTTTAGGTTTAATCTATCAAATCATCAAATTCATCTTCTTGTCCATCTTCAAGATAGGCATGAATAGCATTTCTAGTTCACAAAAGAGCAATCATTGCTGCCCTCTTTCTTCTTGGAGAAACTTCAAATCATTTTTGAATAAAAGTTTCATAATTCCAAGTCAAAACTTCATCTAGCGAAGATCAAACCAAAAATTCTGATAGAAAACTCGCTGCCGCCAAACTAACCGTACTAGGATTCCCATCATAACTATATTCTAGAATTTTCCCATCCTTGATCTTGAGATAAACAGTAATATCATCTCAACAGATAAAATTTCCCTCGTGTCTACTTATATCAGGATCTTTCATTTCATAATGACAAAGAGGATTCTTAGAATATTCTTTAATCATAATCTCCATCTGTGGATTTTCAACCATTATTGAATTTTAAGCATTAAAAAAGCTCTTATTTTTGGAGGAATAAAAGCTCTTATATTTTTTTATCTAGTCTAATCTACAAAGCAAATGTCAAACCAATCTTTTAATTGTCTGAATAAACGATGTTGAAAGCTCAATAAATCCTCTCACCGCAATAATTTCAAATTGTTCAATATAATCAAGAGCTCCTTGCATTGCGATCAGCATTTTATTTGAATTAATCTCAAGAAGTACCTCATATTTACCCTGATCATTTTGCATAACAGATGCTCTAATCCCCTCAACTGCAATTGTTCTAGTATCTGTAGCTCAAAAGTCAATGAGTGGCGTCTGAAACATCACAAGAGTATTGTAAGATAAATAAATTTCATATCATTCATGACAGTTCAATTTCTATGATTTTCTGAGCCAAATACAATAGAAAAATCAAAAGAATTTTTTAGGAAAAATTAACTTGTTTTTTTTGGATAAATCGCTATAAATTTTTTTATCATTTTAATAGTATAAAACTAATAAATGGCAAAAAGCAATCTAGAATTCATTGCAGAACAACTTCAAAAATACCAAGGGAAAATCATCACAAATATGATGATAAAAAATCAACTTCAGGCCCTCTTGGAAGGAGAATATTCTGAAAGCAAAATGTACAAAGTTATCTACTATCTAAAACTTAGAGGCCATCTCATAAATCTCAAAAAAAATCTTTTCCTCGTAGCTAATACAAAAGAAACACTAGATAATGAGACGATTGCTCAAAAGTATTATTGGGAAATATTGAATAAACACTGTAAAGATTTCATCCCTTGAAAACGATATATTTGATGACTTAAAGCGCTTGAGATTGCACTAATTTCATACACAATCCCAGAAGAAATTCTCCTAGTCACACCAAGCAAGCAATCTACAGAAACAATTCTTTTTGAAAAACAAGCACTGTTAAAGACATATACTAATAAGAAGAAAAATCTGTTTCCATTCTTTTATAAACTTACCCACAAGATCTCAATTGGAACGCAAAAGTTTAATATTGCAATACCAGAACTAGCTATTCTTGAGACACTTTATAACACTTCCCCCTTACAGCAATCTTATGCAGAAGAACTTATAAAAAAATGGTTGAGAAAAAACAAAAAACATGTAAACATCTCAGTACTAGAGCAGATTTTAAAAGAAAATAAACACAATACTAGCCTCAATAGACTAGTACTCCTCTGCTCCTCTATCGACCAATCTCTCACAGAAAATATAAAATCGATCATCAAAAAATATGGATATCTCCTCTACTAAAGAAGAGAACACACACTATCCTACTCTGAAAATCACTATTGCATATCTGTAAAAAATAACTATAGTAAACAAAGTTTTTATTCACTCCTTATAGCATGGAGAAAAAGGCACTTTTTGCCATATCAACACTAGGGCTTGGTCACGCAACAAGAACCCTTCCAATCATCAAGCATTATCTAAAACAAGATTACCACCTTGATATTGTTTGCTTTGGAAATGCTCTCAACTACCTCAAGACTGAACTCCACGGAGAAAAAGTCAGATTTTTTGAACTCATCGATTATCCAGCACTAGAAAGAGGAAGCTGACGATCATTCTATATTATGTTAATTTCAGATCTTCTAACAACCTACATCAGAATAAGAAGAGAACAAAAACTCCTTAAAAAACTAGAAAAGAAAACTGATTATAACTTCATTTTTTCAGATGGGAAATATGGCTTCTTTAGCAAGAAAACTAAATCCTTTCTCCTAACCCACCAACTTTCTTTTCATATCCCAAAAATCTTTTCTTTCTCACAAAAATTCATGGATTATTTCAATAAAAAATACTTCCAAAAATTCACAAGAATCTTTATTCCCGACTACAAAGATAGTGAATATAATTTAGCAGGGAAACTTTCTCATCCTGGACGAATCAATGAAGTTAAGCATAATTATATTGGTGTAATTTCAAGTTTTTGATGAAAAGAAAATAAAGAAAAATCTGAGCCAATCGATTATCTTTTCACGATTAGCTGATATCTAGCACAACATAGAGGTGTTTTTATCCAAAAGCTTCTAAATGAAGCAAAAACTTTACCATGAAAAAAAGTATTCATCCTCTGAGACACCACTCAAAAAGAATATTATCAAAATGATACACAACATAATATTGAAATTTACTGATTTTTAGCTGGAGAAGAAAAGATCAAAAGATTTTTAAATGCAAAAACAATCATTTCTAGAGCTGGCTATACAACAATCATGGATCTTGTTGAACTAGAAAAACCAGCCATTCTCTTCCCAACCCCAAATCAAACTGAACAACTCTATCTATCAGAGTATCTGTGAGCAAAAAAATACTTCGTGAGTGGAAATGATAATGATCAGCTTTCAAACCTTATTTCAAAACTCTCAGAAATTCAGCCATTCAAAACAAAAATCAAAACTGAGCAAGCCTTAGAAACTATTTACAAATATCTCGATCAATAATTTATGTTAGAATACGCACTTTCCTTTTATCAAGAATATACCCGAATTTTTTATATTCTTATTGCGATAGTTGTTCTCTTAGAAGGGCCAATAATAATTTTAACGTTAACTATTTTATCTCCACAATTATGAATCTGAATTCCCTTTTTATTTTTCCTTTCATTGTTTTGAGATTTCTGAGGCGATCTATTACATTTCCTCTTGGGGAAATACGGAGAGAAACTTTTCCCTAACAAACGACGCTCTGGAGCAAAATCTCCGACATTTCAAAAACTAACAAAAACCATAGATAATTATCCGCTTCTTGAAAAACTCATCATCATTAAATACACACCGCCAATCACAAGTATTGGACTCATCTACCTCTGAGTAAGTAAGGTAAAAATGTTTGATTTTATAAAAAAAGACCTCCCACTTTGCCTTCTTTCAACTATAGTTGTTATTTATATTGGATTTTATTTTGGTCAATACTTTAATACAAAGACTAATTTTTGATGGCTTATCTTCTGAATCTGACTCGGAATATTGACTACCATAACACTATCTAGACTAATCTGAAAATTCCTTCTCAAAAAAATTTATAAACAACACAGTAAGTCATAATGATCCCAAAAAAACTACATTATATCTGGTTCTGAACAAAAGAAAAACCTGAATATTTTCAGACTTTTCTTTCTTCTCGAAAAAAGCATTGTCCTGATTATGAAATCATTGAGCGAAATGAAAAAAATTATAATATCAAGAAGAATCCCTACCTCTATGAACAATATCTTAAAAAAAATTATGCTTTCGCATCAGATTATGCACGTTTTGATATTATCTATCAGGAAGGAGGAATCTATTTGGATACCGATGTTGAGATTTTGCAATCATTAAGTCCCCTACTCAATCAAGATGGCTTTACTGGTTTTCAGGATATATTTTATGTGTGAGGATCTATCTTTTGAGCTCAAAAATGAAATCCGATACTAAAAGACATTCTTAATTTCTACGAAACAAGAAAATCCAGAATCATTATTACCTACTCTTTTGAGAAAATTCTAAAAAAACACTGACTCAAGAAAAATAATAATCAAATCCAGAAACTCTGAAATTTTACGGTTTATCCTTCAGAATATTTTTATCCTTATGCCTTTTTTCACTCTCCCAAAGAGATGAAAATCACAAAAAACACCTATGCAATACATCATTTTAATCTCAATACAACACGATGTCCAAAGCGACTTCTCATTCCAACTAACTGGTGTTTTAGAATCCTAGAAAAATGTTACCAGTTCTTTAATAAAAAACCTCACTGTTAGTGAGGTTTTCTTAATATCATGATTTTTCTTCCTACCTTATGCTGCTCTCTCTTATAGAGTTCCTGTAAAGATTCAGACTCAAATCAGACTTCTTTTGCAGTCTTCAAAATCTCCTGTTCCAAATAATTTTCATATCCAAGATACCAAGGTACTGTAAAAACCATCACAGGTAAATCTGGAAAAGCTTTTGCCATTTGTTCTATCCACTGCACATAGACATTTTTCACCCATCTTTGATATTCTTTCACTTCCTCTGCTGTAGTACTCTGCTTAATAACTGGTCAAAGCCATCCCTCAGTAATGATAAGCGGCACCTGCTCATTAAATAGCTCCTTCTGCACCAAGGATTGAGTCGCATCTTGAACAAAAAACTTAAAAATCAGATCCGGTTTCGCCCACTTTGAATTAAGCCATCGATCAATATTTTTTTGAGCAAATGTAAGCTTTAGATCTCAACCCAAGAAATCATATCAAAAATAATTAGCCAAAAATCCTGTCGTCCCACTTCAAACAAAAGGATCATAAATCAGTGTTTTATCTTGCTCTTTTAGATAAGAGAGTCCAATATTCAGCAAGGTATGAGTTAACTTTGCAGGCATCATCCCCATTTGCATACTACGACCTGGCTTTTCAAAATCAATCACCTCATAAAGTCTAATATTCTGATACCCCAACACTTGAGCCCACTTTCAACCAATCCTCACAAGCTCAATTCCCTTCATCTTAACCTCGAGATCCGTATGCAAAAGATCTACCTGCTTAAACCTCTTGAGACCATACTGTTTTTTCAAATTAATACCTTGATTTTTATCAGATACTCAGAGAATCCTTTTCTCAGGGAGAGCAGAAAAAACCTGATCCAAATCTCAGTCTATGAGCCTTCCCCATTTGATGATTCCTGCAAGATCAGCTAATTTCACTTCATCACAACGAGCAAAAGTCAGGATTTTCTGATTCTGCACATATTCAATTTGCTCAACCTGAGCATATTCAAGCTCTTTCAAGCTAAGTTCTCTATTTTTACCAAGAATTACAAAATACATAATATTCAATCGCAAATAAACTTCCCTGACTATAAAGAAAAAGACTAGTTTTTCAAATGTAAAATTGCAAAAATATCAAAAAAACCTGAGTTTAATTTCAGGTTTTTTTAATTTTAAGAACTAAGAGTTTTAATTTTTGATCACGTATCCTACTTCTTTGAGTTCATAGTCATTATTTCTATACAGATCATAAATCACCTCTGCAACTGTTCATCTAATATCATTCCTTAAAGCTGATTTTGATGCTATAGAACCGATATAATTCCTATAATTCCTTGCTCGATCTTCCACAGGTTCTTCCATAGTTTGATTCTTCACAAGTCTGGTTATAATCGCAGAGAGTTCATCTACGGTTATCAAATCATACGGTCTAAAAGTTGTTTTCGCTTTGTCTCCGTTTGGATTCGCATCTCCATTAAAGATCAGATAGTCATACGATTTATAGATATAGGGAAGCAGCGTTGGATCTGCATCTCCTAAATCTGTAAACTGATCTGCATAGCTTCTACTTGGTTTTCTACAAAGAACATTTGTAGCAAACTCAGTCATAAATCTTGCTGCTTCTTGTCTCGTCAAACTTCTCTCTGGAGCAAAGTCTCTTGTCCCTTGCCATCTTGTGAGCTGATAACTATAGAGCATCTGATGTGCTTGTTTTAAGAGTTCTGTCATTGCATTCCCTTGATCTATCGTTTTCTGATCAAGTGGATTAAAACAACTTGTCTTAATCGTTGGATTAAAGAGCCGTTTTTCTACCTCTTTTGTTTCTACTGGTTTTCACTGGTTTCCACAACTACCATCATAGTAACTTGCTGAGAAATCTCCATTAGGACAATGGTCCATAATCAATCTCGCTCATCCACCTCATCTAGAACTTGAACTGCTACTAGGAGTAGCAGGAGCAATCACGGTTAGCGTAAACTGGACTGTAGTTTGGTTGCCTGCCTGATCAGTAGCGATAACCTGGATAGGATAATTTCCTGGAGTAGCTGGAGTCGTTCAAATAATTTGAGATCCTGCAACATCAAAGGTCAATCCTGCTGGTAATCCGTTTACCTGAAGCGTTACTGCTCCACCATTATCAGTTGCAACTAATGGGATAGGAACGATAGGCGTAGAATGTTGATAACTCACATTCGCAATAGGACTAATTACTGGTGAAATCTCATCGATATCATTCAAAGTAATCGTAACCTTTGCTTCTCCTGTTAATCAGAGCTGATCTTTGACTTGAATTGTTAGAAGATAAGAACTCAATGTTTCATAGTCAAGTGCTCCATTTACCTGAAGTTTATCTCCAGCGATTGAGAACGCATTCCCAGCATTCCCACCGATAATCTGATAACTCAATGTATCCCGAGCATTTTGATCCTGCCCATCTAAGGTAAGGATTTGAGTAGTAATCGGAGTATTTTCATCAAGCGTAAGCGTTTTATCAGTAAGCGTAGGAGCAATATTTAAGTTGATAGCTGATGCAAGGACTCCTGTCTGAGTATTTCAGACTTTATCTTTAACCACTACACAAAGATACTTCCCATTCTGGCTTACATCATCAATTTCAAAGTTCAACGTAAACGGTTCTGTAGCTCAAGGAGCCACTCCATCTAAACTCATAAAATCACCACAAGTTGAACTAGAAGCTACTCCATAGGTAATAGCATGAGCATCATAGTCAGGATCTGTAGTTTCTGTAGATTCCCAGAGTCCTGCACCTCATTGATCTTGCGTCTGGAATGAAAGCTTCCATTTTCTTCCATAATCCAAAGAAGTAAAGGTAAGAGGAGAAATAGTAGGAAGAGTTTTATCAATCGTATAATTTGATTCAGTAATTGAGTTTTGGTTTCCAGCAAGATCTTCTATATCCACCTTAATACTTCAATTGATTACAGGATCACTCACCGTAAAATTACACTGCACTTTGGTAGGGTTGACCTGAGTACACACAAGGTTTTGGATATTCATCGTTGCTCCTAGAGAAGTAATTTGAACTCCTTGAGTAGCAATTCCTTGATCATCAGTAGCGATTACCGTAAAGGCAAACTCACCGCCTGTCAACATACCAAGTGGTGTAATCGAAATAGAAGGAAGATTCGTATCATGAACAAAGAACGCACTATTTTGACCTTCAGCACCATTTACATCCTTTGCGATAATTTTTAGGATTCCACTGGTATTGATTCATTGAAAACTACATTGCACTTTATTGGTTGGACTATTATCAAAATCCACCGCTCCTCCTAATCCTAAATCCTGCCCATTACAAATAATCTTTGTTACTCCAGTATCTGCTGGGTTTGCAACATTGATATGTTTGATCTTAAAACTACTTGGAGAGTAAACAGTAAAAGTTCAGTTCATTACTTGATTACTAAGAGTAACGTTACTCGGATTAAACTCAATAATTGGCGGAAACTTAATCTCATTCTCTGTAATATTTCCTACTTTATCTGAACATTTTACTTTCACCGTATGAACAGGTTCTGTTGGATTGAAATTCAAAACATGAGCTGCTCCGAGCAAAAGTGGAGCGATTGTTTGAGGGGTTCATCAAGCATCGATATAAGAAAGTTTACACGCTCCTGTTCCTGCCGCTCAGACATCTTCAAAGCTTCTTAGAGTCACAGTTGGAGTATGAATACCTGAACTTGTATCGATATCAAGTTGGGCTGGTTTTGGTGCTTGTGTATCAATAAGATAGCCAGTTATACTTGCTGAGGATTGAATGATTCTATTATTTCACAGATTCTTATAGAATTTAAGTTTCAGATTTTTATCGCTTTGTTCTTGTGTAGAAGTAATCTTAACACTACAGTTTACCTTAGTAGCATCTAAGGGTTCTAAGCTACAAGCAAAGTTCGAGTATTGAGCGGTTGTTCCTACAGGATCTACTGAGAGCACTCCATTATCTAGATCAGACTGGGTCAATGGGAACTCACTCTTGAAAGTAATCCTAGTATCTGTAATTTCTCCACTACTCTGTAAGGTAGGTGCATTAAAAGTGAACTTTGGCTTACAGTCAAATTTATCTTGTCACCGAATATTCAAGCCTTCAGAGATCAGTCTATCTCTCAAATCAGCAAAAGTACAATAAGTAGACTGAACTCCAACATGTCTAAGCTTTGTAAAGTCTAAAATCCCTGCTTGATGTTTAGCATCTATAGCTTCTAAAAGTTTCTTATAATTTTCACTAGGATATCGATAGATACCTTTTACTTTTAATGCATCATCTTTAATAACGATACCTCAAAATTGACCATGATTAATTTGAGAGAAATCCCAATTGGAAATATCATGAGTAAAACTTGAAGCTCTATTAAACATAAGCCACATACTAGTAACCTTGCTTGTATTCCAACTAGAAATATCAGCATTAAATTTTATAGCATCTGAAAACACTCAACCCATATTAGTAACCTTACTTGTATCCCAATTCCCAATTGGTTGATCAAAGTTCTTGGCTCCTCAAAACATTCCTCACATATCAGTTACTTTAGAAGTAATCCAGCTTCCTATCGGTTGATTAAAGTTTGCAGCATTGTTAAACATTGCTTTCATGGTAGTCACATTACTGGTATTCCAGTTTCCTATCGGTTGATTGAATTTTGGCGATCAATGAAACATAGACTCCATGGTAGTTACCTTACTCGTATTCCAATTTCCTATTGGCTGATCAAAATTTAACGCTCAATGAAACATCATAAGCATATTAATAACCTTACTAGTATCCCAGTTCCCTATTGGTTGATCGAAACTTACTGCTCAACGAAACATAGAATTCATGGTAGTAACCTTACTCGTATCCCAGTTTCCTATTGGCTGATTGAAATCCCTGGCTACATGAAACATAAAGGACATATCTGTTACTTTACTCGTATTCCAATTCCCAATTGGCTGATTAAAAACTGTTGCTCAATGAAAAGTAGACTGCATATTAGTTACATTGCTGGTATTCCAGTTTCCTATTGGTTGATTGAATTTATGAGCATAATAAAACATTGAAGCCATAGTAGTAACTTTACTCGTATTCCAGTTTCCTATTGGTTGATTGAAATTTTTTGCATTCCCAAACATACCAGCCATATTCGTTACTTCACTTGTATTCCAAGTAGAAATATCTCCATCAAATTGCTCTGCTCAGTTGAACATTCCTCGCATATTCTCAACTTTTGATACATCCCAACTAGAAAGATTCTGATTAAAGGTCTTTGCATTTCCAAACATTTGCCTCATATCTTTTACCTTACTCGTATCCCAAATTCCTATTGGCTGATTAAAGTTTATTGCTCAATAAAACATCGCCCCCATTTGATTTACCTTACTCGTATTCCAATGAGAAATATCAATATTAAAACTTTCTGCTCTATTAAACATTCAACCCATATTGGTTACATTACTTACATCCCAGTTTGAAATATCAGAGTTAAATTTTACAGCTCCAAAAAACATACTTGCCATTGCAGTCACATTACTCGTATACTGATTTGACGGGAAAATAATCTGACTTTTAAAGTCATTAAATAAACTATTTGCTACATTTGGAAACCAAACATCCTGCTTAAATTCGACCTTGGTAATCTCCTCTGTTTTCAGACTAAGCGTATTCACCATGGTATTCCATTTAGCAGTTACAATTTGTCCTGTCCCTGCTCAACGAGGTTGAACAGTCAAGATTTGAGTTCCCTGATCCCAAACTCCATCAACATTCGTTCATAGATCAAAAGTCTGACTAGGAACACTTACCGCAGCAGAACTAAGTAATGTCTTCCCTCCTCCGAAAAAAACAAAACTCAGAAATGCGAAAAAAAGCATCTTTCAGATTTTTTTCATCTTTTTATCTTCTATTTTATAAAAAACATGCCTGAAATATATCTATCTTCTTAGAAAAAGCAAAATATTTTTATAATCTTATAAAAAAACCTGACCTTTCAGTCAGATTTTTCTTTATATTCTAAATATTGCTTCTAATAAGCTACTTGAGCAAGTCTAATATCAGCCTTTACCTTCTCTAACTCGAGAATCAATGATGAAATATCTTCAATATTCCCCTCAGATTTCATCTTTTGCAATTTCAATTCCAACAGATACTGATTACTACGAAGCTCAGTCAGTTTCTTAAGTGGAGTCTGAGTAACCATAGAAGAAGTAATCCTGATCCCATAAGTATCAATAAGAGCAATCCCCTTAGAAATACTCAAAGTATGTGTCCCAGAACTATTTTGATAACTAATCAATCCAGGCACAAGCTTAATCACCATAGGAAGTGGAGTCTCAGTCAGACTTTTCTCTCCTTGTTCAGTTGGAAGAGAAATCTTTTGAATATCCCCCTCATAAGCAAGCATATTTTCGGTAGTGGTAATTTTTAAGTGCATATTTACTAGGTCTTAACAAAACTAAACATACCTAAGTATAAAGATATCCAACAAAAGATGCAAAAAATCTGACTTTTCTCCTCTTTTACCTATTGACATTTTCATATTTCAACTATGATTTCATCTTTCTTCTCAAAAATGCTGGAACTTCTAAATCCTCTTGAGGAGTTTCTGGTTGTTCTTCTACCGCCTTTGGGGCTTCTTGAGATCTAAGCCCTCTCATAATATAGTTTTCAGATTCTCTCCTTGGAGCATCAATCTTTTGTCCAAGAAAATTTCTTTGAACAGGCTTTAAGATAGGTTCTTTACTTTGTTCTTCAAATCAGGTTGCAATAATAGTTACCTTTACTTCATCTTCAAATGATTCATCAAAACTCATTCCCCAAATCATATTCACATCATCATCAAGAATTTCTTCTACAATAGCAGCAGCTTCCTGCACCTCAACTGGTGTAAGATCCATACCTCCAGATACAGCGAAAATCACCTTCTTTGCCCCATCCAAGTTTGTCTCAAGAAGTGGGTTCTCAATCGCCTTTCTAGCAGCATCAACTGCTCTCTTCTCTCCAGCTCCGTATCCAATTCCAAGCAACGCATTTCCAGAGTTAAGCATTACTTCTCTAATATCTGCAAAGTCGATATTAATATCTCCTGGCTTAGTAATCAAATCAGAAATACCCTGAACTCCAAGATAAAGTACCTTGTCAATCATAGTAAATGCCTGCTTAAATGTTGTCTTTTTATCAACTAGTGTATAAATTTTATCATTTGGGATAACAATCAGAGTATCTACAACCTCTTTCATCTTTTTCAATCCTTCTTCTGCATTAGTTGCTCTCTTTTTTCCCTCAAAACTAAAAGGCTTAGTTACAATTCCAACCGTCAAGATTCCCATTTCTTTAGCAATACTTGCTACAACAGGAGCAGCACCTGTTCCAGTACCTCCTCCCATACCAGCAGTAATAAATACCATATCAGTATCTTGTAAAACTGACTTAATATTCATCTCATCCTCCTCTGCTGACTTTCTACCAATTTCTGGATTTGCACCAGCTCCAAGTCCCTTAGTAATATTAAGACCAATATTTACTTTTTTCTGAGCAAGGTTTGTTGCCAAATCCTGAGCATCAGTATTTACTGCTACAAACTCAACTCCTTGAAGTCCTTCTTGAATCATTCTATTAAGTGCCTTATTTCCACATCCTCAAACACCAAATACTTTAATTTTTGCTCCTGGGATAAATTCAGGAATAATTTCATTGATAACCATTAGTTAGATAGTAAGAATATAAATAAAGAAATATAAGATAGTAATTAGGATTAAATCAAATCCCTAAAAAAGTTTCAGATTTTGTTTAATATTTTTCCTGTTTTAAAGCTAGTTTTTCTAGAGTCGATATCCATATACTTATTAGACCAGAAGTACACTCACAACAGATTAATAAACTGAACATTTAACGAAAGATCACCTACATTGACCATTAAATCTTTTCCATAAAATGTTGCAAGTTTAAAGGTCTGCTTAGCCAAATAATCAACATTTTGCATTTTACTTCCACCTCCAATCAATAAGATTCCACCAGGAAGTCTTCCATCTTTCTCAATCCTCTCCAAATGCTGGTTTACCTTTAGGAAAATTTCCTCATATCTTGCATTAATAATCTCTGAAAGAAAGATTAAATCCAATTGGTTATCAGACTTAAGACCTTCGGTAATAACTGCCATTCAACTCGTTCTCTTAATCTCCTCAGCCTCCTTGATGTCAACCTGCATTCCAATTGAAATATCTTTAGTCACGTCCTCTGCTCCCATAGGAATCGTTCCATATCCAAGTGGATACCCATCTTCATAAATAACATAAGAAGTCTGATTTTTCCCAATATCTACAAGTACTGTTCCTAGATCCTTATGATCATAGTCGATACAAATAGAAGTTGCAGCTATAATATTTGGAATCATATCTGAAATACCAAGTCCCACCTTATCAAATGCATCAATCAATCCTGTATAAAAATTCTTTGGAATCATGAAAACATCTGCCATCAATTCTAGCTTCTTACATCTAAGACCAACAGGATCTTTCTCTCTCTTATCCTCATCAATAATCCAACACACAGGAACAATTTTTATCGTCTCGTAGTTATTTTTATTAGCAATTTCTGCAACAATTCTAGAGAGATGATCAACATCATCATTTCAAACTTCTGCTTGCATAATTCTTTTCCCCTCAATAATTCTATTTACGAGCATCTCTGGATGAGAAACACCAACAACAACCTCTTCAATAAAATCACCACCAAGTTTCTTACTAAAATTCTCTACAATCTTATTGATAGTTGTAGTAAATGCCTCAGCATCCAAAATCTTACCTTTTTTCAATCCGAGAGCAGGTTCCATCTGTCTCGCTAGGATGATATCTTTATCATTATCCTTCCCAAAGACAATAGCCTTTATGCTATCATTTCCAATATCAAATACTGCCTTAATGTCCCTCATATACCGAAGCTATAAAAATAAAATAAAGATCTTTTAACAATCCCTACTCTACTAATATCAACAGAAAAGACAATAGCATTTTTTACTATTGTGCTATACAATAGTTATCAGATAAATTTTAATTAAAAAATTAAGAGATAACTATTGGTTATCTCTTCGAAAATATGAGTTTAGAATACTGGTTTCTTTTATCATTATGGAATTTTAAAATACTTTCTGTATATAAAACGCCACGATGTAATTCAGGTTTTTTAGCAATCAAATAACGAATACGCAACGACCAGATTTTTTGAATACAATACTCAAAAAAATCTCCAATCCATCAATAGAAACAGATTTCTATTATTTTTCTAAAGAGGCCTCTCCCCTGAGACGGATGAATCCCTGGAGAAATATGTTGTTGAGGGCTCCAATTAGGAAGATAGTTCTGGATCCAGAGATTCTGAGAATATATCAAAGCTCAAGCGTGAAGATATATAGGGACAAGATGAGCAATCCAATACGGCAAATAAATATCTCTCTCGTGTAAAAGAAGTGACTCTAAATTCTGGTTATTCCTATTAACAAAAAAACTCAGACAAAACCTCTTTCTTGTGGTTTTACTACTCCTCTTAATAGAATACACCCACATCATGAGTGTCATAAAAAACCTTGCTAGCCAGACTCTCCTCTCCTGCGTAACAACAAAAAGATCTATATCTGAATTTGCATGAAGTGCATTAAAAGTCATACTATTAGCTAAATAGATTGCATCTACAAAGGGTAATTGTTTATAAAGCCAACTCCATTTTTTAACAAAAGTAAGATACTCTTTATGATAAGAACTTTCTTTTTCTCGAGAAAAGTCAATTCAATGAGATCAAAAATCTGAGTTTTTTCTCCTTTTCGCTGGGGTTATTTTTTGCTGATAAGCAAAAACGCTAGAATCCAAAGGAATAGGATATCCAAGCGCTTCATAAAAGCAAAAAGGCGAAAGAGTTCTCCTCTCTGCCCTAACGCTACTCTGCAATTTCTGCGCTCCATTCTTTACATTTCCTATCTTCTTCTTGATCATCGCTTATCTTATAAAATTTACAAAACGCTTTTTTAATAATTCCTGTTCTCGCATCAAATAAAATCCTTGCAAAATCATAGCACTTAGGATCATTAGCCGGAGAACAAAACTGAAAATCTATACTTCACTTAAAGATTACAGCCCCTTGATCATTGTTCATCTCAATACCATTTCTATTTCCTACTGGCTTGAATCTTGGATGCATTTTGAATGTAGTGAAACTTGAAGTAGATTTTACCTTGAAAGCGGTTCAGCTTTTGCAGGATGCTTTTTCTGAAAGCTTGATATCCCCTCAAGTAAATGGAATATCTGGAGTGCCGGGAATAGTATACTTGAGACTGATCTCTCAGTCATTTAGCGTGTTAGTATAAATAGTATAGGCAATTGGAATATTCCCGTTTATCATTTTACTTGTTGATGCATAATATGCGAAACTCGAGATACTACCGTATATTTCATTGATACAAACTTCTGCACGAAATTTATTAGTATCTAGATTTCAGAGTCTATAAATTCCAGCAGCCATCAAAATTCCTAGGACAATAACGACAATTATCATTTCTAATAGGGAGAATCCTTTTTTGTTTTTGGGGAGTATCTTCATCTTTTATACACAAAAGAAGAATAAATCTGATTTTTAATTATTTATCAAAGGTCTCACGACATACCTATTATTTTCTTCATCCTTATCCATCAATACAACTGGCTTTTGGCTATTAATGATGTTGAATACCAAAGTATCTGATTCCATATTTTTAATAAAATCACTAATATATCTTCCATTTACAGCGAAAGTTAATGGCTCTCCATCAATAATTGCAGCAAGCTCAGTTATTCCAGCTCCCTTATCAGTTTTCCCAGAAGAAATAATAACCTTTGAATCCTTAGTTTCAATCTGGATAAAATTATTAATATCTCTCGTCAAAATTCAGATTTTTCTAATCGCCTTTTCACACTCATTTTTATCTAGCATCACCTTCGTTACAAATTGCGTAGGAAGCACCTCTTCTCTCTCATATTCTGGGAAATTCCCCTGAATCAAAAGTGAAGTTGCAATAATCTTAATATTCTCAATCACAAATGAAAATGCAATCAAATTTTCAGAGTAATTTACCTTCATATCAGCAACCTCCTTTCCAATTGCAAAATTAACAACAGTTCTCATATCATTTACTAAAGCCTTTGGCATAATAAGAGAAAAATCTGAAGCATTCGTATGATTGACTCTATACTCAGAAAGCCTAAAACTATCTGTCCCAACGAAAATCAACTTATTACTAGCATCTCACTTTCCAGTCTTCATCAAAACTCCAGTTAATACAGGAGAGAAACTCTTTTCTGTAACTGCATATTCTACATGATCAATTCCTTTTGAGAAAGCCAAAGTATCAAGAACAAAACTATTCTCTTGAGGAACTTCAGGAAGAGCCACATATTCACTTGCTGCAATTCCATTAATATCAAAAGTATCCTTTGGCGTTTTTATCGTCATAATATTTGTCTTTTGATCTACAGAAAGCTCAATATTCTCGCTCTCAATAGTTTTCAAAATATCCAAGAAAGTTTTTGCATTGATTGTAATTGCTCCTTCAATTTGCACTTCACAAGGGATTTCAATCTCAACATACTTTTCCATATCAGTCGCTCTGATCAAAAGCGAATCAATAGACGCCTTAAGGTAAATATTCTGCAAAATTGGGAGAGTTGAGTTTTTAGAAACAAATTTTGCTGCAATATCGAGCATATTAAGTGCTTTCTGCTGTTGAACAAGAATTTTCATCGCAAGAGTTTTAAAAGTAAAAAGATTTCTTTTAGATTAGCTTTTTCCTACAGCTTTTCAATTCATTTTTTAAAGAAAAAATCTGACCTCAAATCAAAGATCAGATTTTTCTCCTTTTTTAAGATACTTATCTAACAGTAATAATTCTCACTTGTTGTTGAGGGTTGTTTACTCCAACATTTCTCACCCCAACAGCTACAACACGGTCTCCAGTCTTCAAAATTCCTTTCCCCTTCAAGATGTTGATTGCGTTTTCCTGGTCCTCAGACATTGTCCAAGAAATCTCGTCAATTAATTCTGAAAAGATTGCATAATTTACACCAAATGAGAAATGTGTATTATAATCAGTTGTAAATGAATATACAGGCTGATTAGGCTTTAAAGCTGAAAGATATTGAGCAAGCTTTCCAGTACGAGAGAACACAATCACAGCTTTAGCTTTAGCTTCATCAGCAAGCATCAAAGCATGCTTTGCAAGAGCCTTCTTAAGAAATTCATTTTCATCATCACTCTGAAGTTCAAAGTCATGATGAGGATCTACGATTTCATTTTCTCCCTCTTTTACAGTTTTAGCCATATATTCAACAGTCCTTACTGGATAGAGACCAACTGCTGTTTCATCAGAAAGCATAGTCGCATCTACTCTAGCCATCACAGAATTGAAAACATCACTTACTTCTGCTCTAGTTGGATATGGACTTTTTACCATACTCTTCATAAGCTCTGTAGCCATAATAACAGGTTTTCCATATTTATGAGCCATCTCAGCAATTCTTCTCTGATATACAGGCAACTGATAAATTGGCAATTCAACTCCTAGATCTCCTCTAGCAATCATAATTCCATCTGAATATCTGCAGATATCCTCAAGATTTTCTACTCCTTCTTGATTCTCAATTTTTGAGATAATTTTTACGTGAGATCAACCGTTATCATTCAAAAACTGTCTGATTTCTTTTACATTTTCTCCAGTTCTAATGAACGAAGCAGCTACATAAGCAATTCCTGCCTTAATTCCAAACAAAATATCAGTCTTATCCTTTTCAATAAGCGATGGAAGTTTAATCTTCATTCCTGGAAGATTAAGATGCCTCCTTGAACCAATCTCTACATCAGCACTAATCTCAACAGCAATATGATCATCAAAAACCTCAACTACCTTAGCAATTGCAGCACCTGAATCCACGATAATTTCGTATCCAACAGATAAATCAGTAATAATATTTGGATAATCACAATAAATATCAGAATTCTGACTCAATTTAGTCTGATCAACATAAATATTGAAGATATCTCCTTTCTTAAGTTGAAGTGGTGTTTCTCTAATTCCTGTTCTAATATCTGGTCCTTTAGTATCAAGCAAAATACTTACCTGAGTTCTTCAAGTTCTATTGAGTTCTGCGACTCCAGCAATCAAATCCTTTGAGGTTTCAGGAGTTGCATGTGTAAAGTTAATTCTCACAACATCCACACCTGCATCATTTAGCTCAATCACTTTTTCAAGTTCATAATTATCTCTAACTGTTGCGATAATTTTTGTTAATTGTATTTCTCTCATTACACACAAAAATATATAAAATAAAAATTTGAATTAAAACTATACTAAATTACCAAAAAATAGCAAGTAAAAATCAGATTCTTCTTTTCTTATAAAAGAAAAACCTCGCTTGATACGAGGTCTTAATATTTTTTGAAAAACTTAGAATTCAACTTCTTCGTCTTCCTCATTAGATCTTGTTGAGTTATACTCAGCTCTAGCAGCAAGTCTAGCTGGATCTTCCTTTGCGAAGTCTACTTTAATAGCTCTTCCCCAAAGTTCTTGTCCATCCATTTCTTCCTTAGCCTTTGCAGCATCAGCTGGATTCTGGAATTCTACGAAACCAAATCCCTTACTCTTCTTGGTTTCTCTGTCAAGATTTACTCTTGCAAATACCACTTCTCCATACTTAGAGAATTCAGTCTTGAGGTCATTTCCCCTCATCTTCCAGTTTAATCAACCCACGAACAATTTTGTTTGGCTGATAATCATTTCTTCAGTCATTTAACCAAAAAATAATAAATTAAAGAATCGTCTTACTAAAAGACGATGACGAGTATACAAGTTATCAAAATTTTTGCAAGTCTTTTTGCTTTTTTCTCAGAAAAATCAATAAAATTTGCTTTACATTTTAGAATAAATATAATAAATATGTTTTACTCTTTATTGAAAGATGATGGAAGATACAACTGTAACAACAAACTCAACAGCAAATCAGGCTGTATGAACCCCTGCTCCTAAACAACAAATTTTCTGAGGGAATCAAGAAGCATTTGCAAATCTTGAGAAGTTTGAACAAATTTCAAATCCAACTTTAGATCAAGACTTCAATTTTGATCTAGAAGACAGTTTTACAACAGAAGAAAATACTGAATCAGATCAGACTAAATCAACTGAAAATTCCATCTTAGATGTTGAGAATATTTTTGAATCTGTAGCAAAAGCTGAACCTATTGAGATTTGAATGCCAGAAGTAGCAGTTTCAGAATCCGTTTCAGAGCCAGAATCCGTATTAGGAAGAGAAACTCCTGAAGTAAAAGAAGAAGTTTCAGAGTTTAAGGCTCCAAAAGACATAATTCAATCACAGAATGAACCTGTTAGAATGCCTGAAGTATCTGAGCCTAAAACCTCTACACCTCAAGAAATCTCAAGAAAAGAAATCCCATCTCAAGATAACTGATCACTCAATGAAGATAAGATCGAAATCCAAAAGGAAACTGCAACAAAACCAGAAGCAACTTCAAATAGCTTCTCTCAACCAAAACAAGAACAAGAAAAACAGATCAATAACAATAAAGATCAAAGAATCACAGAAACTAAAGTAGAAATAAAACACGAAAATAAACTTTCAGAAAATCCAAAAATTAACAATAAAGAAGAAAAAGTGGAGAATAAAGAAGAGAAAGTAGTTCAAAACGAAGAACTCTCCGCTCATCAGAAACTCGAGTTCGAACCAAGCCCTGAATCAACACAAATTATAAAAAAATATTTCCACTTACTCAATAATATCTCAAAAATCCTGACCACTCAGGAAAACCTCACTGGAAAGAAAACAAATGAGTTCAGCATTTCAACTCCTACTGAAAATGAAACAATAACTTATATTACCTCTCTTGAAGAGAATACTGCATCACTCAATATTAGAAAAAACATCCAAAAGTCAGGACAAGAAGATGAGCACCATCATCTGAACTTTAACCTAAAATCACCAAAGAAAAATCTGATTGTAACTATTGATGATTTCAAATTATATGAAGAAGAGGTTGATCTTACTGATGCATCAAAAGCACTTAATGTAACTAATAAATTTAGTAAATTCGAATTTCTTTATAGAGAAGAGCTTTCAAAGCTTGAAGATGAGCTTGAAGAAAAAGAAAAGAAAAAGCAGACCAAAGTTTTCTCTACAATATTTCATCAATTTTAATTAATCTTTAAAAAACTCCCTATTGTAGGGAGCTTTTTTATTCGCTAATTTGAAGAATATCTCACATTTGAATTCAGATTTTTCTACTTATTCATTGATTCAGCTCAATCACCCTAAACGCTCACTCTGCTCCTTGATAGGTAGGACAATTATTTATTTTACAGGGTTCCGCCTCAATAATCTGTAATACTTTTCCCGAATCATCAATTCGCAAGATATCTAATGGAATAAAAGTATCCTGCATAAAGAAGTTATACTTCCCAGGTTCATCAAAGACAAAAAGCATTCCACTCCTCTCTCCCAGCTTTTCCCTCCCAGAAAGCCCAATTCTCCTCTCTAAAGGCGTTTTTGCCACCTCTAAGGAAAAACACTGCTGATGAAAGCACATCTGAGCCCCATTAGAGAGAATCTCTGGTCATACCTTATTAGAGAAATAGATAAAAAATCAGAAAATAATCAGAATTTTTATCCCTATAAAAAGTATCAAAAACCTGAAAAAAGACTGCTGTTTCTGAGTATTCATGTCCTTCCTTTTGAGTAAAATATAAATCTAGTTTATCTGCTGACTCAGAAACCATGCTCAAACAATACTCGCAGTCTCCATTCTCAAGACAGAATCCGCAAGTTGCAAGACTTGAACTTCTTTTCAAAAGCTATCATAATCCCTTTGTGTCAATCCTCACTCTGGTCAAATAATTCAAAGCAAAGATTCACCTAGAGGAGAATTTCCGAGCTGCAATTTGCTCCCTCAAAGATCAAATGAAATAAAAGTATATTCATGTTTAATTTCATCAAAATTTTCAATAAATCTGAGTTGAGGTAATTTTCGACCATAAGACTGCTCTAAAGCCTCTTGAACTATTTTTTGTAGCCTCTCAAATTTCTGAGGAGAAATAGCCTTAACAACCGACCTTTCTGCAGCCCAAAAATAAATATCTGAAACTCAGATTTCTGTCAATTTTTGGACAATCAACTCAAGTTTTTCCTGTTTATTTGGCAAGGCAATAGCCATTGCAAGCCTTTTATCTGAAGAAGGAACCTGAATTTTTTGTATTATCGTAGAAAAAATCTGAGTATCAGTCCATTTTTCTAATTCAACCTCATATCTCAAATCGGCATTTGCTCTTTGTATCCAAAAATGATATCCAGGAGCAGCTCTAAGGACTTTTCTCAGCTGACGAACAAGCTCTGGCTGTTGCCTAATAATTAGCTTCTCGCCTTGTATTACAAAATCATCACAAATAAAAAGTTGCATGTAAATAAGAAAAAATAAATCTGTTCTTAACTCCTAAACAAAAAATATAGGACTTTTCTGGAATTTTTCAATACCAAAAGAGCCAAAGGATAAACCATTGGCTCAAGAGGAAAAATGAAAAACATTTTTTCTAATACTTAACTTCTAATTGCAACAAAGGAATGTAGTATCCTAGATACCCTAGTAGAATTAGATCTCGCTTCTAGTGTATAGACTTCTCTAGTACTAGAACTCAACTCAGCATCCTTTGCGACTCTAATTTCATTAACTGTTAAACGACCACCATGGTCATCAGTTAATTCCCAAGGTCCTTGAAAAATTAAGGGAACCCTAGACTGCCTAATAGCAGTAATACTAACTTTACAGCTCTTTTGAACAGAAAGACACAACTCTTCAAGTCCATGTAATAAGCCAAGTTCATCACCAAGAGGATAGAGCAAATCAAGAAAAAACACTTGATACTCCAGCTCCACTTTAGAAAGGACTTGCTTAGATTCTCCCATTTTTTGATTTCTTTTTTTGCCAAAGAGCTGGAAGACACTCTTTAAACGGCTAGCGATGATTGTTGCCATATAAAAACTATTTTTTGATGGGACTCGACTATACATATTTCCTATCAAATTGCAACTGAAAATAAAAAATCTGAGCCAATTCTCAGATTTTTCATATTTTCTCTTACAAGATCTACATGTCCTAATTATAAAGTTTAAGCACATTTTCATCTCTTCACTGAATTTGAACATCATTTCCTCATCATTTAAGAGCGACTTGCTGTGCAAGTTGCTTGGCAGAAACTCCCGCCTTTCAGAGGATAATAAAATTTCATAAATCATTATACAACAAAACACTTTTCTCCAAAAATAAGCTCTTTGCCTCAGCTCACACCATCTTAAAGTTCAAATCTGAAGCCACCTTTAGAATAACTTCAAAATACTGATCTGATTTTTTTTCTCTTGACAATAATTCAGCTTTGATAACCTTACTCTCCATAGCTTGAAGTTGAGATTGACATTCTTCAAGTGTTTTCGTTAATTTTTGAGCCTTTTCCGAAAGCTGAGCAAAAGACTTCACCTCCAATATATTGACCAAATCTCAGAGCATACTTGTCTGCTTCTCTAGTTTTTCCAAAACTCTAGGCCCAGTCAGAGCAGTAAGCCTCTTGATTCCAGAAGCAACTGCCTCTTGAGAAACAATACTAAATGCACCAATATCTTTCGTATTAGCTACATGAGTTCCTCAACAGAGTTCCTGAGAAAGCATAGCTCCATAACCATCAAAATAAGCTTGAACTTCTGGAGCTACCTCAGCACTATGAATATTTTTTACCTGTACAACACGCACAATATCTCCATATTTCTCCTCAAAAAACATCTTTGCACCAAGCTTCTGAGCCTCTTCAAGTGAAAGTTCCAAAGTAGAAACCTCACAAGCATAATAGATCATTTGATTGATAACTCTCTCAAGCTGAGCTAATTCCTGCTCATTTAAGAGTCTATCTGCATAAAAATCAAATCTCAAAAGATCACTATCTACAAGAGACCCCGCCTGCTTTGTTGTTGGGAAAATCTTACCAAGTGCAGCATGAAGGAGATGAGTCGCAGTATGAGCTCTCATTTTTGCATATCTTTGTGCGGAATCTACAATTAATTTCATTACCAAGAAAAAACAATAAAAAAATCAGACTCCTTTGTATCTTTTATCACTCATTTTTCAAGTAAAAAATAGGATTCTTTTGACAAATAAAATAAAATCGCATATAATTAAAGAGAACCTTTTTATATCAAAAAACATCTCACTATGGAGGGAACATTTGACTCAAAAGCCTATCTTGAGAAACTCCAAGCTGAAATTACAGCAAGAGCAACCCAAACCAAGGGGAAATTTTACATAAAAATCAATGGGAAACTGCTAAAAGACGACTATGCAAGTAGAGTCTTAGATTGATATGAAGGTGATATCAGAAAAAAACTGATCTCACATTTTAGGTTAGAAGCAGAAATTCTTGTCTGTATTAATGCTCAAGAAATTATCAATAATTCTCCAATGACAAAAAAACAGCTCTGATGCTGCGAATATACTGAGCTTACTCTTAAAAAGATTGAAACATCAACAGGGATAAAGCCTCAGCTCGTAATCACTAATATCAACATGAGTGAGATGTATGATATGATTTTCACATTTGAGTCAAAATTTCAAAAAAAGGGATATAAGGTTCGAGAACAATACACAAAAAAAGGCTATCCAGAGCTTATAAATACGAGATTTTTGCTAAGTGAAAATGGATTTTGAGATGATGATCATATTCCAATCACTAAGAAAATCGTTTTTATTACTGGAATATGAGAGCATAGTTGAAAACTAGTAACAGCGATTGGTCAAATTTATCGTGATCATGAAATAGGACTTGAATCAAGCTTCAGTATTTTAGAAACATTTCCGATCAAAGACCTTCCTGTAGAAAACGAAATCAATCAAGCCCGAGCAGAAAAAAAACAAAAAAATCTGGCTCAAGAACCAGATTGAAAAACGATAGATGAAACTCTAGAAAAAAACTACGAACTCCTTAAAAAAATTCTCAAAACAGTAGTGAATAAGGACAATCTTATCTCCTGATTCAAAAATCCAAGTGATATGTGCCTCTAAAACCACTACTCTATCTCATTAAACCTTGGGAAGAAGAGATATACCAAATTATAGAAGGACTCAACGACTTTTTCGAGTCCTTTTTCTTGTTGAAGCATTTTCTCGGTCAAAATTCCCTCAAGCTTAAACATTTCAATCTCTACCTGTTTTCCAACTGACTGAAAATCTGGATCAGTAGTATCTTTATCATTCATCTCACGAAATCTCCAAAAAAGCTCAGGCTGAGATTCCTCAAATCTCTTAAAAAGCTGACCACCTTTAGTCTTAGTAATCAAATCAAGTTTCTGAAGAATATAGTCATGAATAACATTTTCCACCTCCTTTTTCTCATCAATAGAAAGAGAAGAAAAAACTGCGCCATACACAGGATGTTGAACCAAATCAGAAAAATAAGGGATGACCTTGTGTGTGTTCTCCCAGTTTATCAAAATATTTGTAACTTGTTCAACTTCTTGCTGCTTCATCGCTTTAAAACACAGATGAGAATATAAAAAATCTCTCAAAAGTGAGAGACATTCGTCCAAGAAACAAGTATGATGATTTGCTGATAAAAATCAAGAAATTTTACTGAATCTTTTTTTCATAGAACAAAAAAAGAGAAAAATCAGATTTTTCTCCTTCTTGTATACCTTCTAAAAAATCTTAGGATCCACCTTTTGCAATAAACTGAACAAGTCTAATAATAACCATAGACGCCATGACAATTACCAATCCAACCAGTGAATACTTAATTCCCTTCATAGCTTTAGCTCTATTTCCACTATCGATCGGACTCATCAAATAATAGATTCCAGAAATGATCAATGCCAGCGTTACAACCGTTCCAATAAATCCAGTCAACGCCATAATAATATCCTGCACGAAGCTCATTACCGAAGTTTCTTCTCAATCTTCTCTAGCATCATTACGAATATCTAATGCATCGTAGATTGAAAAACTACATCCACCATTGATGAGACAATCTGGAGTGAGGTTAATTCAGATGTCTGAATTATTGTGCGATTCCTTCTCTGCCTTTGCTGCCATCCTTTTGGCTTGCCTAAGCTGTTTTTTCGTTAAAGAAACTTTCTCAACTCTTTCTTGTATTTTTGGTTGAGGATTTTCTACTTGAATAGGCTTAAGTCATGGCGTTTTTTGTAAGGACTTCGCTTCAACAGTAGTCCCTTCCAACTGAATTACATTACCCGCAAACACTCCTCCAACAAAAAACACTCAACATAGCAACAGCAAAGATAAGATCAGCTTTTTCATTTTTATTTTACAAAAGGTAAAGAATCTGAATTTAGACCGCTATTTTGTCCCCAATAGTGCCAAAAATCCTCCTCCTACAAGGGAAATCAACGCAATAACCAAAATCACAATGGTAATGATCTTAAAAGTTTTACTACTTTTCATATTTCTTATATAACAAGATAAAATATACCGTTTAGACTAGTGTTTTCATCTCAAAAATCAAGCTTTTTCTCTCAACTTTGGAGCACTATATTAAAAGATTAAATACTGATCTATCACATTTGCATCACTTGAGGAGATCAATCCCAAGATATCTTCATCAGGACTTCCCGTCTCAGTAATAAAGATAATATCTAATCTCTCATTATTCATTTTCTTTTTAGTGAAGAGCTCATCTGCCTCATAAATATTCATCGTCTTAGGCACAAAAAGATAATCATTCCCATGTTTTTCTGAGAGAATGTGTTCAACTTTCAAAAGCCCAAGATTCATATAATCTTCATCCATCAAAAGTCCTGCAATCCAATACAAAAGCCTTTTTTCACTAAGAACCCCAGAAAATTTTCACTGAGCATCATAAATAGGCACAGCAGTATAGTTTTTCTCCTTCATCTGTGGGATAATACTTTTGACTAAATCCGTTGTCTTCGCAGTAAAGACCTCCTTTTTAAAAAGGTCAATAACTCTGACTGGAGCTGTGATCACCTCCACATAGTGAGAAATTCTCTCAACTGCAGCAGCGGTTGGAACAGCATAAGTCTCTCCATTAGTTTTGATTCCATGGGTAATGAAGTTCCTTAACTCTCAAAAATTTCTCAACTGATAAATATGCTTCCTCACAAATCCTGAAATCGGATATCTCCCCTCGGAAATTTTCTTCAATTTTTCATTATACGGAGAAAAACCTTCTTCTCAAAGCACCTTATCAAAATGCTTATCAATTTGATTAAATAAGGCTAAGAAGCTGATAATAGTATCTTCACTAGAATTTGGAACTGTAGAGTTCATGTTCAATCAACAAAGTAAAAGATTAAAAATCAGAATTCAGTACCTTTTTCATTTCTAAAGCTACTGGCTGAGTAAGGGTATTCCCATACTCTGGCTCCGGAATAAATTCAGTCTGAAGCATTCTCAAAAGTCTACGAGGTGACGGCTGGTCCTGATTCATGTATCCATCTAAGAAATCCTCATACGAAGTCTCCCAAGGCTGACAAGTAGGATTTTGATAAGTTCATTCTAATTCACCATCAACGCAAAGCCTTATCTGAACCTGACAAGGAATATCTGAAAATCCATTTCTAAATCTATAAGCCTTTACAAATTGCCCAGATTTAACTTTTTCTCACCAAGGCGCTGTACAATATTTCTTCCCATCAGGAGAAAGCGGAACATCTCTTACATCATCCTTAGTTGGTTGATTTGGAGCAAGAGCTTGTGTAGTTGGTGCTGGATTAGGTGCTCTTTTCCCATCAAGATTAAATTGAGCATTTTTATAATAAGGAGCATCAGGCTGAATATATCAGTTTTCTTCAAGATATTCTCTACGCTTTTCTTGTGCTAAGATATCTCATTGTAGCTCCTTTTTAGGATTTGGATCAGCATTATAGGTTGAAAAAGCCGTTTTTTTCATTTTACCTTGCTTAGATTCATTACAAGAGGACTGAGTAAACTGCCCAGAGAGCTTTCCATTTTTACAGGTTCTTCTCTGAATATTACAAATCGAAGGCGTATCTGATCTCTGTTGATAAGCTAATACAGATGCTCAATCATCAATGCTATATCCCCATGGCGTCATACAAGAAGCACCATCAAGCACTTTATGTCTTGTTTCATCTCAAAATTCATACATTGCGACCACATATCTTACACTTCATTCAGGAAGCTCAACAATATCCCCTCTCACTAAAAACTCAAATACCTTATTGATAAAATGACTACGATCTTCTAAAGTACTCAAAAGAGTTGTATAAGCATTCTTATAGGATTTAGCAACATTTGTATTTTGTGCACCAGTCAAAAAACCTGAATCAGCTTTCTGTTCATTCTTTTGTTCACTCCCAGAAAGAAGAGTTCCAGTACCTGGAAGCATATATTCATACGTTTCAGGAGCTCCATGTTCTCAAAAAGGATTCTCCCCTAAAGTATATTTCTGCCCATTATCTGCCAAAAACACCCATTGCATTGGTTGCTGATGAGTTTTTTCCCAGTCTTTACGATATTCACTATTCGCATCAGGATTGATATTAGAGATAATAACCGCTCACAAAAAAAGAATCAAAGTATATGCTACAAAAGAGAGAAACTTTGGTTTAGTCAGTCTATGAGGTTTCAGCTTTCTAATTCTTCTTATCGCCATTTATGCACAAAAGATAATATAAGTAAAAAACACTTTGCTTAATTATAACAACAATCATCAAAAAAAGCAAAAAAATCTGACTTTTTCTGCCTATAGCAAAAATCATTTGAAACTAATCATCGAAATTAAAACAAAAACAAAAAACTCCCATTTAGGAGTTTTTTTATAATACAAACAACTATTTCCCATAAAAAGTATAAAAATCTGGCTTTGCTTGTAATTTTTCTAGAATCCTCTGCTGAGAGATTTTGAGATCAAGTTCAGATGGGACAAAATCCTGACAATATTCCTTTGGGAAAGACGTCAGACTAATCTTTTCAGTAAGAGTAATCTTAAAGCCTCTTTTCTGAGCTTCTTTGACCAGAGCCTGATGCCTCTTTTGGAGAAAGAGCAATTTATCATAAAAGAAACGTACATGTCCGGTTCCCATAGTATAGTTTTCAGAGATGATAATAGGCTTTCTCTCATCAAGTTTTTTCTTCACCAGTCCAAAAATTCTTGGAAGTTCCCTCCACTCAGCAATCAAATGCTGATCAGCTAATTCTGAGACTGGAACAAGATTGATTCTCGTCATTAAATACAAAACAAAAACAAAACTAGAATCATGAGCTAGAAAAACATTACTTCGTCTTGATCTCATGGGAACTATAATCTATTGAAATTATTCCTCTGAACTCTTATCAGATTCGATCTCAGCAATTTCGTCCACTTCAAACAAACCACTCTCCATTTTTTCAACCTTTTTCTTTTCTTCCTTATACTTCATATTCTCAGTTTTTTCCTCTCGAGGACGATAGACGATATCAATCTTTTTATCCACCATCTTGTAGAGCGGTGTCTCTGGTTCATCTAGTGAAATATCATTTGAATGCAGTGTTTTTAAGCTTCAGTCTTCAAATCTGATCCTGATCGCTCATTCAACAATTCCAATACCACCTACCAAAATATCATTACTTGTTGAGACAATCTGTCCTTTCTTAGCTCTCTTCCATATCTTCAAATCCTCAAGCGAAAGCAACTTTCAGTTCTTATCTCAGTAGATAAGGATAAATGGCTCTCCATTATGCAGGAACATATTAGCAACTTGATCTCCTTCCTGAAGCTCAATTGCCTTTACTCCTCCTGCGGTCTTACCCATAGGTCTAATATCATCAGATTTGAAAAGCAGCATTGAACCCTGCTGAGAAAGCACCCCAATATTTTCTCCATCATTCACTGGCAATACTTTCAAAATCTTTTCTCCTGGCTGAAGTCCCATAATCGTAGTTGGGAACTTTTTAAAGCTCAATACCAACTCTTTTTTTGTCTTCTTGATACTATTTTGGTTAGTCAAGAACACTAGATAGTCATAGTGGAAATGTAATGTTTTTGCAAAGACAATCTTTCACTTCAAACCAAAATGTTCATTCAGATTTAAAGCTGGTTTCGCCATAGTAAAACTTCCAAGATCTTTAATTCTCTGAACTACAAGCTCTCCTCTATCAGTAATAATCACAAGTTGATCCTGATTATGAGTATAGATGAGATCTAAAGTCTCCTCTGGGATATTCTGAATTCTTGTCTGATACAAAATTCTAAGAGAATAATCATTTCCTATCCAACAAATCACATCTTCTTTTACTTTGTCAGCCGCCTTTTGAAGTTCTTTCAAACTTCCACTAATATTGTAGACGCTCAAGTCATTTGAAAGTTCAGTCCTTCTCTCATCTCCATATTTCTCCTTCATATATTCAAATTCCTGAGCCAAAACTTCATCAAGCTTCTGAGGATCAGAGATAATACCTTCTAAATATTCAATAAGTCTGATTTTTGCATCAATTTCTTCTGCAATCTTCTGAATCTCCAGTCCAACCAAAGATTGAAGCCTCATAAGAAGGATATACTCAGCCTGTTTTTCAGTAAATCAAAACTTCTCCATCAAATTTGTTCTCGCATCCGCTTTAGATTCAGATTTCTTGATGGTATCAATTACTTCATCAATGATATCTATCGCCTTTTTGAGTCCTTCCAAGATATGAAGTCTATCTTTTGCTTTATTGAGCTGGAAAACTGACCTACGATATACAACATCTCTACGGAACTCTACAAATTCCATCAAAAGATCCTTAATATTCAAGAGTCTAGGCTGACTTCCACCTTCAATTAGTGAAACATTGTTGAGATTAAAATTAGTCTGAAGGTCAGTGAATTTATAAATTTGCATCAAAATTGCATCAGGATCTACTCATTTTTTTAGATAAATAGCAATCCTAATCCTATCTCTATTGGATTCATCACGGATATCATTGATTCCCTCGACCTTTTTATCAACAACCAATTCTCCAATCTTTGCAACAAGACTCGCTTTATTCACAAGATATGGAATTTCATCTATCACAATTACATGTGCTCATTCATACACTTCATCGTGCGTTTTCCCACGAACAACAATTCCCCCCTTTCCTTTTTTGTAAACTTCAAGAATATTATTACTATCAAAAATCATACCACCAGTTGGGAAATCTGGTCCTTTTACGATCTGCATAATTTCTTCAATGCTTACCTGAGTTTTTTCTATGATTTCTTTCCCATCTTGATCAAATCAAATTGTCTGTGGCTTTCCTTCTTTGTGGAGAAGAAGAAGTGAAGCATCTAAAATTTCAGTCAAATTATGGGGAGCCATATTTGTTGCCATACCTACCGCAATTCCCATCGTTCCATTACAAAGATGATTCGGAAATTTTGTTGGCAGCATCACCGGCTCCTTTAGAGAACCATCAAAGTTATCTCTCCAATCAACAGTATCCTGATCAATATCTTCAAGCATTTCCTCAGCAATCTTAGTCAATCTTGCCTCAGTATACCTCATAGCTGCTGCTCCATCTCCATCAATAGATCCAAAGTTTCCCTGCCCATCAACAAGCGGATATCTGAGTGACCAAGGCTGAGCGAGTCTTACCATTGCCTCATAGATTGAATAATCTCCATGTGGATGATACTTTCACATTACGTCTCAGACGATTCTCGCAGATTTCTTATGTTTTTGATTATAAAAATTATTCATCTGATACATTCCAAAAAGGATTCTCCTCAAAACCGGCTTAAATCCATCTCTTGTATCAGGCAAAGCACGAGAAACAATAACAGACATCGCATAATCAATATATGACTGGGTAATTTCCTTTTCTATAGGATGTTGCTGTACTCTCTCATGTTTTTCTTCTTGTTGGAAAAGATCCTGACTCATAACTATACTTTTCAAAAAATAAAAAATCTGATTTTTCTTTCTTTTCACCCTAAAATCACATAAATATTAGAAATCCCGCATTTGAATGCAAGCCAAAATCAAAATCACAATCTTGACATTTCAAAATTAATGATATTATATTTTTAATGTTCATAAAAATCAGGGAAAAGTAAGTTAGTACGGAAAAATATATAAAAAAAGGGGGGAAACTATTCTACCAATAAAGCATTGACTTTAAAATAAAAATGTATAAAGTGAAAGTACCCGTCAAATAAAAAAACATGAAAACACTAAAAATTAATCTCCTAGCAGATAATACTATATTTGTAGGAGAAGTAACAAAAAAAGCTGATCTTTTGCATACCTTTTATGTAAAAGATATAGAAGAACTTGATAAATTCTTTGCCACAAACACTATCCCGTGCGAATATTTCTATAAAGCATTCGGCTACTGGATACTCTGCAGCCTCCAACGCTGCAAAGAGAATAAGAATCGCTACGGCATTCTTACGAGGAAACTCATTAACTTTTCAAAAAAGCTCTGGAAAAAAGTTCGATCTCTATCAGAAAGAATCGCAAAAGAGATCAAACAATTCCAAAAGGAACCTGACGCTTCGCGTCTCTATTAATATTTTTTGTAGTAGTTTTTTTCTTTATTGCAAAAGATCTCCACGTTTTTCTCTGGAGATCTTTTCTCTTATTCCAAATATTATTTTCTAAAATCTGATTTTTCTCCCTTTTTCAGTAAAAACAACAAAAATCTCTTGCATATGAAGGTAAAAACTATAAAAGAAAGTATATTTTATCCTTCTAAAAAAGAAACAATGACAAAAAAAGAACAAACTGTAGGTGAAAGAATTGATCAAGCAACTCATACTATCTCAGAAAAGCTTTGAGCAGCTAGTGAATGAACTAAAAAAATGGCTGGAGGATTTATGCACTGGTGGAATAACTCAAGCCTAGAAGAAAAAATCACTATGATCACAGGAGTGATTCTTGTACTTTGCGCATTATGGCAGCTTAGATCTTTCATCTGGGGAATTCTACTTCTTTTAGTTGGTATCCTCGCAATCTCTGGAACATTCAATACTTACATCAGATGCGGAATTGATGCAATCAATTCAAAAGCTAAAAAAGGGACAAAAAAGGCTAAAAAAGATGAAGAAACTGAATCTGAAAACGAATAATCAGTTTCAAAACTTTTTATACTAAACTACTAAATAAAGCCAACTTATCACTTAAACAGGGATAGGAAGGCTTTTGTTTTTTGAAGAGATAAATTTTAATTTGCTAGCTTGAAACTAACGATGACCAAAGAAGAGAAGAATACACTCACCAGTAATATTTTTAAGCTTATTATTGGGCTCATCCTGCTCACAACGTGTTTTTGTTATCTTCACCAAAATCCAGCTGAAAAAATCGCGTTATATTCAGGTTTCAAGATGGTATTTCAAAAATCTGAAATTATCTTCTATAAACTTATAGGGAAAGATTGACAACTTCTAGAACAAAAATACAAACTAGAAGATGATTTCCAAGAGTTAATCAATTTTGCAGAAGAAAAGGGATGTTCTGATAGAGACTTTCTTAATGATCTCCACACTACCTCTGAAAATTTTCTTTCAGAAAAAAAGGATGACATTGCAAATTACATCGCAGCTTATAGAATCCAATATAGAGATTTCAGTATTAAAATTGAACAAGAAAATTGCCACTAAAACAGTCAATATACAAAAACAACTTTATCCATTGCGTCTAGATCCTAATGATTATTTGAGTTGATATTGATGAAGTCATCGCTGAAACCCTAGACTTTGTACTAAAATTTCATAATTATCAAATCGCCTGAAAACCTCTAAAAAGAGAACAGTTTAGCTCCTACTATATTCCGAATATTCCTGGATATGAAGATATCAGCAAAGAACAAGCCGTAAGCTTCTTCACAGATGGGATGAGATATTCAGCTGAGCATTGAGGGATTCAACCTGTTCTTTGAGCAAAAGAAGTACTTGAACAAGCAAAAAAACAAGGGCACACACTCTACGCCATTACAGCAAGAGGTCCACTCGTTCAACCTGCAACAGAGAAGCGAATTAAAGACTACTATCCAGAAATCTTTGAAGAAATTATCTTTTGCAACTATCACGATACTACGAAACCTCAATTTACCAAAGAAGAGATATGTCAAAAATACTGAATCCAACTCATGATTGATGATAATTTAGAATATGCAAGAGCAATTGCTAAGAGTAATATCCGTGTCCTTCTGATAGATAATCCTCGAAATCAAGATTACTCTCCAGAAAAAGATCCACTTATCACAAAAGTTAACAATCGATCAGAAATCCATTTTGACGAATAAAAAGAAAAATCTGACAAAATCAAACTATCAATTAAACTAATCTCTTCTTTAAAGAAAAAAGCCTGATTCATATCAGACTTTTTTTTCATAATCATATCATTCAAAATTACTTTCCATATTTAGCATTAGCTCCAAGATGTTCTTCAATTCTAAGGAGTTGATTGTATTTTGCGATTCTATCTGTTCTAGATGCAGAACCAGTTTTGATAAGTCCAGTATTCATCGCAACAGCCAAATCAGCAATAAAAGTATCCTCAGTTTCTCCTGATCTATGAGATGTGATTGATCTCATTCCATGTTCATGAGCCATATTGATAGCATCAAGTGTCTCAGATACGGTTCCAATCTGATTAAGCTTAATCAAAATAGAATTAGCAATTCCTTTCTCAATTCCCATCTGAAGTCTAGAAATATTTGTAACGAAAAGATCATCTCCAACAAGCATAATCTTCTCTCCCAAAGCATCAGTTAATTTCTTCCATCCCTCAAAATCATCTTCTGCCATACCATCCTCAATCGAAATAATTGGGTATTTCTGGCACCAATCCTGATACAATGCAATGAGCTCATCAGCATTCAGCTTTTTACCTTCCCCTGCTAGATCATATACTCCATCTTTAAAGAACTCACTAGAAGCCACATCAAGTGCAAGAGAAATCTTCCCTGCATATCCTGCTTTTTCAATTGCTTCCATAATCACTTGCAGAGCCTCCTCATTTGATCCAAGATTTGGTGCAAAACCTCACTCATCACCAACTGAAGTCACAAGCCCCTTAGCTTTCAAAATTGATTTTAACGTATGAAAAACCTCGGCTCCCCATCTAAGTCCCTCACGAAAACTAGGCGCCTTATTTGGAACAATCATAAACTCCTGAATATCTACATTATTATCTGCATGAGAACCTCCATTAAGGATATTCATCATAGGGAATGGCAAAGTATTTCCTTTCCCTTCACCAAGATATTCATAAATGTATTTCTTTTCAGCATTTGCACAAGCTACTACAAACGCCATACTCACACCAAGCAACGCATTAGCACCAAGATTTGACTTATTTGCAGTCCCATCAAGCGCGATCAACTTTTCATCTAAACTTCTAAAAGATTCAAAAGTCTGACCTTCAATAGCATGAGCAATACTTGTATTTACATTTTCAACAGCCTTCAAAGTCCCTTTTCCAAGGTATCTTGATTTGTCTCCATCTCTAAGTTCAAGTGCTTCATGAACTCCTGTTGAAGCTCCAGATGGTACTAAAGATCTACCAAAACTTCCATCAGCGAGTGTAATTTCTACCTCTACAGTAGGATTTCCTCTAGAGTCAAGAACCTCTCTAGCATAAACTTTACTAATTGTGTATCACATATATCTTTTTATACAAAATAAAACCAAATTTCAGACTATGATTTTGCACATAAAATGCAAGAAGAAATCAGATTTTTTATCTTCTCTTTAAAAAATCATAGGATATAATTTTTCACATAACAAAGCTTTCAATCGAGAATATCTATAACTTTTTCCCAAAAAAAACAACTAAAACACACATCCATAATTTGTACCACTCTGAGTATAATGATTTTTTACCTCTTGAAAAGTATCATCTTTAACTACTGTTTCACAAGCCTCACGAAGCTGAGTATCAGCCATAAGTTTCCAAGGTTGCAAGGTTTGTTCTAGAGATTTCTCCATTGCAGACTGATTTTCTAATGGAGCATTTTTTATCACGCAAGAGTAAAAATCAACAATACGATTACAAACTTGAATAGAAAAAAAATGATTTTTCTCTTCTTCCTGAGCTCATGCAACAGCTCAAGACGAAACTCAAGATCAATTAACAACACTAGTCGAGCTCTCAGATATTCAATTTCATGAAAGCATACTCACCTGCTGAACTCAACTCAACTCAAACTGCCCTTCTCCACTCAGAAGTTGACTTCAGCTCAATAAATTTTCACCAGTTAAAGTGAGAGAAATATCAGACTTCCCTCTTTTAAAAAGGAAAATTATAAAAAGTAGAACTAACAAAAAAAGAGAAAATACAATTAAAAACTGGATTCTCCTCTTTTTTTTTAGTTGAGATCTCCTCCTAAGCATCATATGCACATAAAATAAATACTAATATTACTTTTTTATAAGTTCAAATCCATCTTTAGAATCTTTAACCTCCCATCACTTTTCCAAAATCTCAGCTCTAAGCTGATCTGCTAATGCATAATTTTTATCAGTTTTAGCCTGTTTTCTTGCCTCAGCAAGGTATAAAACTTCTTCTGGAATCTCAATATTTTCCTCAATAACAGGATCAAAAAGTCAGACTTTAAGGACCTTATCCTCAAGTTCTTTAAGAAGAGATAAGGTTTGCTCAGTAGGATATGATAGAGCTAAATGAATATCAGAGAGCAACTTTGGAGTGTTTAAATTATCTCAAAGAGCAGCATAAATTTTCTCCTGAAAATCATCATCTCATTGAGTTGGAGTCAGATTTCTTATCTTTTTAATTAGTCCCTGCCTTTCATTTTTTGCCTGTTCTAAGGCATCTCGAGTAAAGTTCAAAAAATTAGAATACTGAGCCTTAAAATAGAAATACCTTAAATCCAATGGAGAATACCCTTTTGCCTTAATATCATCAAGAGAATAGATATTTCCAAGAGACTTACTCATTTTTCCCCCATCAACCTGAAGAAACTCATTATGAAGCCAATATTTCACCCATAGTTTATGTCAAAAGCTGCATTCTGACTGAGTGATTTCATTTGAATGATGCACAGTAATATGATCAGTTCCTCCATGATGAATATCAAATTGCTCCCCAAGATATTTACTCGCCATAGCACTACACTCTATATGCCAACCAGGAAATCAAATCCCCCATGGAGAATCTCGCTCCATCTGCCTTTTTTCATCTCTAGGAGAAAATTTCCAAAGCGCAAAATCTGTCGGATTTCTTTTACCTCAAATATCAACTCTCTCTCCAGCATTAAGATCTGCTAGTCTTTTCTTATAATTCGCTCACATCAGCTTTCCATAATCTTCTACTAGACTGGTATCCATATAAATTCCATCATCAGGAATAGTATAGGTATATCCCTTCTCTTCTAAGCTCTCCACCATCTGAATCTGTTCCTGAATATGTTCGGTAGCTCTCGGCATCACATCAAAACGATCAATTCTAAGCTCCTGCATCGCCTTCAAAAAAATATCTTCATATTTTTTTGCAACATCCCAAGCAGAGATCCCATCAATTCTAGATCCCTTCTCCAGCTTATCCTCACCATCATCCGCATCCGAAACCAAATGCCCAACATCAGTAATATTCATCACCGCCTTTACCGGATACCCAAAATATTTGAGCGTATTTCTAATCAAATCCGCGGTAAAAGTCGCTCTAAAATTCCCAATATGGGGTGTAGAATATACTGTTGGTCCGCACGAATACATCCCAACATATTTTTTTCAGTTTTCAGATTCATTCATCAATGGCTCAAAAACTTCTTTTTCGCGAGTAAGTGTATTATAGAGTTTTAGTTCCGGCATCAAAATATCAAAAAAGTCTAAAAACAACTATGCGTTTAACCTTAGGAATAGGCAGAGAAAATGCAAGAAGAAATCAGACTTTTTTCTCTTTACTGTATCTTATTAATAATATCAAAGCAAATAATCTCAATTATATTCAAAAAAATCTATTCGTTTTTCCTTGATTTTTCTGAGCAGATTATGATAGTTGAACAAGAGAAAAAAATCTGATTTCAACCTTTTATTTACTACTACAATAAGCCATGAACCAAACTTACTTTATGGAAAAAGCAGTCGAACTTTCTTTAGAAAATATGAGAGCTGGAAAGTGAGGTCCTTTCTGAGCAATTATTGTAAAAGATGGGAAAATTGTAGGAACCGGAGCCAATCACGTAACCTCAGAAAACGATCCGACCGCGCACGCTGAAGTTGTTGCGATCAGAGATGCCTGCAAAAATCTCGGTACTTTCCAACTTGATGGTTGCGAGATTTATACAAGTTGTGAACCTTGTCCAATGTGTCTTGGAGCAATTTACCGAGCAAGACCAAAGGCAATCTATTACGCAAACACCAGAAAAGATGCAGCAGACATCGGTTTTGATGATGATTTTCTCTACGAAGAACTTAAAAAGAAGCTTGAGGAGAGAACGCTGCCTATTCACCAGCTCGGTAGAGAAAATGCCATTAAAGTCTTTGAAGAATGGACAAAAAAATCTGATAAAATCGAATATTAATCTTTAACATAACAAATGAAACCATTTTCACGTTTTATTATCAGCCATTTTGAGTGGAATAAAAACACATTAGAGGCCAAGTTTCATTACGCTTTTGATGATCAGGAGCACTTTTCTGAAACCATAATTTTTTCTCCACTTAAAAATACTTCTGATTTTCCCCTCATAAACGAAGATACAGCCGCGATTCATCAGCTTTTAAGCCATTTACATATTGCACTAGGAGTGAGTTATTATAAGCTCTATCCCACAACTGAGATCATAGTTGAGACAATGCCTCTGAGTGATGCAATGAAGAATTTTTGGCATGATTTTTATATCAAAGGACTCGGAGAATTTTTTTATAGAAATCAGATCAATCCAACCGGACTAGCCCAGTTCTTGTGTAGAGAAAATAAAGAGGAAAATATAGATTCAGCACTTGAGTACTCAGCAGAAAAAGTACTTATTCTCTTTGGATGAGGAAAAGATTCCCTCGTCTCAGTTGAACTCACAAAACAAAAAAATCTGAATTTTGATCTCTTTTCTTTTGGTAAAGAATATCCCCTCCATCAGCTCGCTCAAGAACCTACCTGAGCGAAGAGACTGATCATTCAGAGGACACTTGATCTCCCTCAAATTCAAAAACTCCTTGCTGAAGGCTATTACAATGGTCATCTGCCAATCACTGGTATTATCTGCTTTGTAACGGCAGCCGTTTCTTATCTTTATGGCTACAAATCAGTCATTACCTCACTAGAAAAAAGTGCAGATTTTTGAAATACTGACTACCACGGACTCAATATCAATCACCAACGAAGCAAATCTTCAGAATTTGAGGAGAGTTTTAAAGACTACGCTCAAACCTATCTTTTAAAAAATTTTGAATGTAAAAGTCTCATCCGTAACCGATATGAAATCAAAGTAGTACAAGAATTTAGCAAATATCCTCAGTATTTTCACGCCTTTTCTAGTTGTAATAGGAACTTTCATATCACCACCTGCACAAAACTCACATGAGATCAGCTCCGATGCTGAGAGTGTCCTAAATGTGCCTTTGTCTATACTATGCTGAGAGCTTTTATTGAAAAGTCAGAAGTCAACGACATTTTTTGAACAGATCTTTTTGAAAAAGCTGATCTCATACCGCTTTTCAAAGAATTACTTTGAATTGAGGGCATAAAACCGTTTGAATGTGTGGGGACAAATGAAGAAATGGCACTAGCACTCTGGATAATATCAAAAAAAGAAAAAAAATCTGACTCTCCAATCATGGAACTCTTTGAAGAAAAAGTAAAATCTAGAATGACTGATTCAGATTTTGATCTTTTAGAAAAGAAGCTTTTGTGAAAATAGATCAAAAATTGACAAATATAAACAAAAAAATTATAATAGAGGGGAGAAGATTCCTCTTTTTTAATTTTTAGATGAGAAATGGAGCTTAGAAGTATTTGAAATTGAAGTGAAAGTAACTCAGTATATGCTAGTGTTATACCTCTGCATTGAGTAAAAAGGACTCAGGAGGATCTCGTGACTGAGGTTTCGTACAAGTTAAAAGGCGCACTTTCAGCTTTTGGGGATGGGGAGACAGATCCAGAAGAGGAGAAAATGCTTAGGCATGCTGCAGAAATTATTCTCACCAATTCAAAACACAATGCCGCTAAGAAACTAGCTGAGGAATGAGTTTTTGATATCTTCATTTCAAAACTTGCAACTGATGAAGAGGTCAGAACTCTTGTTAATAAGTCCACAAAACTAATCTCCCAATCAGAGGATGTCGTGGATTTCTCTAAAAAAATATATGAAGCTATCCAGCTTCAGCTGCTCCAACGTTTTGATGAAAATAAGGCTCTCACAAAAGAGTTACGAGATGAGTTTTTCCAAGATATACCTAAAATTTATGAAGATTATCTCAATAATTCACTCCTCCACCGCATTCAAGGGAAAAACTTTTTGAAAATGGTAAAGGAAGCTTTTATAAAGCAGTTTTTGGCAGCTTGAAAGGAGCAACTTTATGGTGCATTTGACTCCTCACCAGATATCAGAGATCTTGCGCTTGGATACGCTATAAGGGCATTAGAAAAGTCAAAGTCTGAAATAGAAAGGGTCTTTCCTGAGTATTTCTTTCAAATGATCAGAAAAGAGATTCATGAAAAATATCTCAGAAAAATCAACTCTTCTACTCAGAAACAGAAAAATCAAAAATCTGAAAGTAGTGAACCTACTCCAAAATTAGAACTCTCCTCTATCATTGATGAAGCGAGAGAAAAAAGTCCAGATGATAAAGCCCTTCAAGATGAGATTCAGGAAGAGGTAAATAAGCTTGACCTTCCTCCACAAGAGAAAAAACAACTTACAAATCGTCTCTTTAGACTCAAAAAAAATAAAAAACCGCTAAAGACAAGCGACTATCTCTCAGAAGAAAATACAATCATCAAACCTCAAGATGAGGGAAGATTTCTTGATCTAATTGATCAACTTGGAATTGAAATCATCAGAGAAGAAAATACATCTAATAACGAAAAAGCAACCACAAAATCAGAGACTACAAACGCTATAGAAACCAAAGAAGAAACCGCTTACCCACAAAAAGAACTAGAAATCTGATTTCCAAACCTAGAAACTCCTGAAGAAATCACAGATCATATCCTAGAGCAGCTAGAAAAGTGTGACTATACCTTTACTAATAAAGAAAAATTTAGAAAAGAAGTCCTAGAATTTTCAAAACAAAAACTTCACAAAGACCTGCTTTTATGAGCCGCTATTGATTTCCAATCTCCAGAAAAAAAATCTCAAAGCATTTTCACAGTCAAAATCTGATGAAGTGCGAGAATTTTTCTCATAAAACAAAACGGAGAATTTACTGTTGAGAAGTTTTGCAAAAATCATAATGAATATGAGACTTATTTTTCCTTCCTTAGAAAAAGTTTTGACTAATATATTCTATCATTTCTAAGAATCAGATCAAAAGTCTGATTTTTCTCTTGCTTTTTTCTTTAAATTCAGCATATTTATGCCGATATTTTTATTTGTCAAAAAAACTATGGAAATCAAGAAGATCTCGCTTGAAACCACCACTAGCTGAACTATTTCTCATAGACCACAGAGTTTTGCAGAGTTTATCTGACAAGCTCCGATTAAATCAGTACTTCAAACTGCGATTAAAAGTGCAAAACTCAGAGAGGCACCACTTGGTCATATTCTATTTTCTGGTTCTAGCGGATTCGGGAAAACCACACTCGCAACGATCATCTCACAACAGATGAATACTAATATCAAAGTAGTAACCGGTTATGCCCTCACAAAACCAAGCGAGCTTGTGAGCCTCTTAAATAGCTTAGAAAGCTGAGACATCCTCTTCATCGACGAAATCCACCGTATCAAACCGACACTAGAAGAAGTCCTCTACATCGCAATGGAAGACTTTGTCATTGATATGCTCATGCCAGAATGATGAAGCATCAGACTTCCTATCAATCCATTCACACTTGTTTGAGCAACAACAAAACCAGAATCACTTTCTCAACCAATGAAAAACAGATTTATCTATCATTTCCATTTTATGGACTATGATTTAGAGGAAAAAAAGACAATCCTTGACCGCTATCTGCAGCATTACCAAGTCAATTATGAGCCACATTTATTGGAAAAATTTGTACAAAAAGTAGCATCAGTACCGAGAGAAATCCACAACCTTGTCATAAAAATCAGAGATTATCTCATTAGTAGGCAACTCCCAATTTTAACCAGTAAAGATCGAGAAGAATTTCTTAAACACAGCCAAATTGACGACTGAGGAATGATGCCAATCCATAAAAAATATCTTGATATCCTTTCGGATTTTGATCGTCCAGTCGGAGTAAAGACGCTCGCAGTCCAGCTTTGAGTAAGTGAAAAGAACCTTGAAGAAGATATTGAGCCACTTTTGCTCAAGCTCGGGAAAATTGAGAAAACGACAAAAGGAAGAAGTCTGATTTAATCCACTTTTGAGGATTTTATAAAAAGGAGCTTTTAGCTCCTTTTTTATATCTTTTATATTTTAAATAGCACACTCTACTCTAAAATATCAGTACCATAGTGGATCGTAGTATACACTGTTTTCGTTTTGCTATTCACTGCAAATCCGACTCCGACATACTTAAAGTGCGGCATAACGATTGCCTTATAATGTACCCCTCCAGGTCATTCCTTAACAAAGGCATCAAAACTCTTCTTAGTTGAATCAATCATTACGCTTGTACAATCCGCTCCTGAACAAGAATATCCTCTATATCCCATAGATTCAGTAAAAGAAGATTTCCCACCTCAAAGATTCGCAAATTTAATTCCCAAATCAGCAAATCGCTGCTGAACGGAAGAATAATTGTAGTATCAATCAGTTTTTTTTCTCTTGTGTCCTACATATCAGGTTTCAGCCTGTTTCTTTGACCACTCAGTAGCGCTCCTCTCAAGCTCACTATGATATGCTAGCGGCTCCAATCCCTTTTCAGCTCTGAGCGAATTATGCCATCAGAGCCAAGCATCTCTAAGTTGCTGAGCATCAACTCACTCAATTTTGATACTCTCTGGAGTCGTTGAGGCACGGAAACTCTGCTGAGTTTGAGCCGTCTTTTTACCAAGTTTTTTTGCAATCCAATCAAGAATTTCAGTGTTCAAAGTTTTTAATTCAGATTTTTCTTTCATTGTTGAATCATTCATCAATCACTCAATCTGTTCCAAATAAGCTTTTTTGTCTGCAGCCGTCTTCTTTTTAGCAAGTTCCTTCTCGAATCAGGCAATAAATTGCTCGGTCTGAGCAGAATAAGCAGAAGTAAAACCAAGAGACAAAGCCAAAGATCATAAGATCAAAAATCAGATTTTTTTTGTTATATTCATACAACACTACATAAGCTAAAATTATTTGAAGAACGGCAGAGATACCCCTCGCCATACTATCAAATCTTTGAAGATAATCACAATCCCCATCAACATCAAAAGCCAGAAGAAGACTACGTTTATTCGCCCCTCAACTTTTGAGAAATTCTCCTGTTTGATTCTAAAGATCGCTTGAATCAAAATTGCAAGTAATCTCCCTCCATCAAGTGCTGGAATTGGCAGGACATTAAAGAATGCCAAAGCTAATGAAAGCATCGCCCCAAATCAAAGGAAAATCAATATTCAGAACTGAGAAAAAATTCTCTCTCAAAATTTGATCGCTCCAACAGGTCCTGTTAATTGGTTAAGTGCTTCCTTGCTTGAATTTGCATTGAAAGAAAAGAGCTTACTTCCTATTGATCCGAGAGCTGACATCGTCATATTCCACTCTCACTTAATTTCCTTAAGTGCAGCAAGCATAGCCTTTCAAATCGGATACTTTATAGGAAGGACCTCGATATCTCAATAATTTTGGAACACAATTCCAAGCGTACAACTCTCAGCACAATCAAATGTTGAAGTCTGACTTTCTCCTACTCCATTTTCAAAGGTGATCTGATTTCACTTTGTCCCAGCATATTTCTGAAGAGTTGAAACCAAAGTATAAGTTGAAACTTCACGACCATTAATATGGGTAATCACGCTTCCAGAACTGATTCCTGCCAGCTCAGCAGCACTTCCAGATAGTACTTCTTGAACAACTACTGGACCATCCTTAGCCTCACCAGACAAAAGTCCCTCCTTCTCCAAAAACGAGATACTTGGTGTCAAATAACTCTCTGGATGCACACCATGAACTGTTTCAGGAAGAATAGAAATCGGCTTAATACCAGCCATAAATATTCCAGTAAAGATCACAAACGCAATCAAAAGATTCATCGTAACTCCAGCCAAAATAATAATCACCTTTTTCCAGAGCTTAGCCTTTTGAAAACTGTCCTTATCCTTACTCTCTATAGTTTGTTCAGTATCATCTCACTTCAGCGATACGAATCCTCCAAGTGGGATCCAGTTAAATGTATATTCAGTCCCAGACTTGTCTTTCCAAAAGGTACAAATTTTTGGAGGAATCCCAATTCAGAATTCTTTTACTTTTACTCCAGATTTTTTTGCTGCCAGAAAATGCCCAAATTCATGCAACACTACAAGCAACATAAAAAACAGAATTCACAATACTATTCCAATCATTTTCAAATAAAAATCTAAAAATTACCTTCAAAGTGTAGGGAAATAAAAATGAAACACAAGAGGAAAATGAGCACCTTAGATCTAGCAAGGTGAAAACTATAATATCTAAAAAGAGAAATCAGATTTTTTTTCTCTTTTATCTTTCTTCTCTATTTTCCAAGAAATCCTATTGAGAAAAATCTCGGTTTCCGTACAATCGGAGTTGTGACAGTTTTTATATTTCAGAAAAACTCAAAAATATGAATCTTGAACAAGGAAATCAAATTGAATATGATATTTATCTCAAAGGACTGACTGAAGAAACTATTAGAAAGATGTCTGCAGACCTTGGAGAACCAGAGCGAATGCTCAATCATAGACTACAATCACTAGAAATTTTTAAGCAAATGGCAATGCCAAACTTTGGACCTGACATCTCAGATTTGGACTTTGATAATCTCGTGTATTATGCAAAACCTAAAACCTGAACCGATACCTATGCTAACGACTGGGAAAACGTACCAGAAGAGATCAAGTCTACCTTTCAAAAACTAGGAATTCCAGAAGCTGAACAGAAATATTTGGCCTGAGCTGGAGGACAGTTTGACTCAACAGCAGTATATCACAAGATCAAAGACACCCGAGCAAATATGGGAATTATCTTTGAAGACATGAAAGAAGCTGTAGTTAAATATCCAGATATCGTACAAAAATACTTTATGAAAGTTATTACTCCTGCCGACCATAAGTTCGCAGCATTGCATGGAGCGGTTTGGAGCTGAGGAACTTTCATCTATGTCCCTAAAGGAGTAAAACTCACGCAACCACTTCAGGCTTATTTCCGTATGAATACCATAGCTGGAGGTCAGTTTGAGCATACTCTAATTGTGATTGAAGATGAGGCTGAAGCTCAATATATTGAGTGATGTTCTGCTCCAAAGTATAATTCAATCTCCTTACATGCAGGATGCGTTGAGATTTTGGTAGGTAAAAACGCAAAAATGAGATATTCATCAGTAGAAAACTGGTCATTAAATACCTACAATCTTAATACCAAAAGAGCAATTGTCGAAGAACGCGGACTCATGGAATGGGGGAGTTGAAACCTCTGATCTGGTGCAACCATGCTCTACCCTTGTTCAGTTCTCAAGTGAGATTATTCAAAAGCAGATAATCTTTCAGTAGTTCTCGCCTCAAAAAATCAGAACCAAGATGTAGGTGCCAAAGTTATCCATCTCGGAAAATATACTTCATCAAATATTATCTCAAAATCAATCTCTACACAAGGTGGTATCTCTACCTACAGATGACTGGTAAAAATAGCAAAAAATGCTGAATGAGCAATCTCTGGTGTGAACTGTGATGCTCTACTCCTTGATGATAAATCAGTGAGTAAGACAATTCCAGTCATTGAGTCAGAAAACGCTGATGCTATCGTTTCTCATGAGGCTTCAGCTGGGAAAGTTGATGAACATCAGATTTTTTACCTGATGAGTAGAGGGCTAGAAGAAGAAAAAGCCATGTCTCTCTTGGTAAATGGGTTCATCTCTGGAGTTGTAAAACAGCTGCCTCTAGAATACGCATGAGAACTCAATCGTCTCATAGAACTAGAGATGGAAGGTAGTGTCTGATAAATTTTATCTTGTTTTTGAAGTATAAGAATGCAGATTTCAACAGCAATAAAATTCTGATTTTTCTCCCTTTTTTGCCTCCTTTGACTAACCGATAGCTCGTTTGCTTACAAGGAACTTATGATTGAGGAAAGATGAGGTCATGCAATCAGAGTGATCAAAGTTTGACTCGATGGAGAGCATTTTGTAGTCGCATCTCCAGCAGGACTAGGAGGCGCAACTACAGAGGAATTAGCGCAAAAAGTTGGCTGAGATACTGCCATCAACGGAGCTTTTTTCTGCCCAGATGACTACTCAAACTGTAAAATCAATGGGAAAAGAACCACCCATACCATCTCTGAAAGAGTCTTCCTCTGAGACGGGAAAACTCGAAGCACTTTTTGGGGAGATACGAGTATCAGAGCGATCTTCTCATTTGATAAGGAAGGGAATCCCTTCTTTGTGCAAAGAAATTCAGGAGAACACGATATTTGACTCTGGAGCGATATCAATAAAGATAAATTAGATGAGATTTATTTTGGTATTGGAAACTTTCCAGTACTTCTCCTCGAATGAGAAGATGTAGTCCCTACCTACAACCAGTACATTGATAGTAAAATGAAGGGGGCTTCAAAAAGGAATTTCATCTGTTCAACACAAGACTGAAAGACCGTATATATGGGAGTTGTAGGAGGTATTTCAATTCCAAAGTTGCCTGCTTATCTCAAAAAATATCTCAACTGCCGAAACGCGCTTTCCCTTGATGCTGGAGCGAGTACTGCAATGGTATATGATGGGAACACCCTTGATAGAAGCCCAAGAACGAGGGTGATGGATGCCTTTGTTGTGTTGACGAGGGATCAATATATCAAACTAACAGGTCTTACTCCTGCTCCAAAACAAGGAGAAAAAACTGGAGGATACCAGTGATTTACGCCTAGTTCTGAAGATCAAAATCAGCTCAAATTCTTCCTCGGACTGATTGATACAATCTACGAAAAATACGGAAAAACAAAATATCAAACTGCGCTAATTAAGCTTTTCCGCTGAGAAATGAGCAAGACAGATCTCCCAATAGCAAAAAAATGGCTCTACAATCAGATTTTGATCTCACTTTTCACAATTGATAGTTTTAAGAGCCAATAATTTCTCAAGAAAGAAAAATCTGAAAAGAACTTCAGATTTTTTTTATTTTTCAATAATCTTATCAAACCCAAGATAAGGGAAAGTATCAATATTTTCTATGCCATATCTTTTATAAATCTGAACCGTATTTTCAGAAGTATATTCAGAATCTTCAAGCTGTAAATCTCTCAAAACCTCTAGCACACTTTCCTTATTTTCTCACTCTATCTCTAAATATGGAGGGATCAAAGGTCGAGAATCTAGCTCAATCGCACAGTCTTTATATCTATAGCTCTCACGAGTATTTTCTTGATAACTTTTTGCAGTATAGCCAATCTGTTCTAAAAACTCATTTGCCGTATCAAAGTCTGAAACCTCAAATTCCCATTCCTTAACCCCATCTATCGCCAAAGGATCTAGAATATATTTACAAGTTAAAGTAGTATGTTTGCCATCAGTCCTAAGTCTGATCCACTTCTCTTTTTGAGGAGGATGCATATCATACACATATCTACGAAAACTCTTGTTTCATAGCAATTCAGCACCAAGTTCCAACAACTTTGTCCTAATCTTCTCAAGATCAATCTCTAGAATTTTCAATTCATACTCTATATTCATTTTCTCAAAAATCAAAATAAATATTCTATATCCCAAACTATATACTTATAATATTTTTTCTCAAGAAGATCTTTCTTAAATAAAAAATCTGATTTTTCCCCCTTCTATAAACAAAATACACAAGAATTTTTACCCCAAAAATTTGCATTTCACGGCAAAAAGACTATACTTAAACTGACTTTATACCTCCAAACAAAATGAACGAAAATCTCCTCTATATCCTCATCAGTCTTTTTTCTGCAATCACAGTTCGAATCTTATGAATCGCACTCTGGAGAATATGTTTTCTCAAAATCCAAAAGCAACATAGACTAGAACAGGCAAACAAAATCAGATTTCTTCAAGTTCAAATCCCTAAAAACGCAGTTGCAAGAAGTTCAGATATTGATGCAAAAGATCATATCCAGTCGATGAAACAAAACATTGAGCTTATGAACCAGGTTTATAAGAACTTTTATGCGATTTTTGATGAAGGTTGGAAGAATAAGGAGTTTGGAAACAATGCAATCAGCATGGAAATCCTAGTTGAAAAAGAGGTTATCAAATTTATCCTCTGAGTTCCTAGCGACCACCTCATGACGGTTGAAAAGATGATTGCTTCGTTTTATACCGGTGCAATCGTAGAAAACATCAGACAGCCAAAAATATTGGAAGCTGGAAAATACTTTGCTGGAGGGGAATTTACACTAACAAAAGACAGCGTTCACCCGCTCAAGACTTATGAATCCTTTGAAGCTGATCCTATGGACAGTATTCTATCTGCTTTTTCAAATATTAGCAGAGATGAAAAAGTCTGAATTCAGATTTTGGTTGAGCCGCTCCATGAGAACTGGCTTAAGAAGATGAGAAAGACCGCTGATGATATCAAAGAAGGGAAGAAAAAACTCTGATTTTGGTGAATTATTCAAAAACTCCGAGACAGCGGTAAAAAAGAAACTTCAGAAAAAGAGCAAAAAGAAAAGAAACACTCCTTTTCACAGCAACAACTCAGTGATTTTGATAAAAAGATGGACGACGAGCTTTTCCGTGTAAAAATCAGAACCATTGCTACCTCTCCAGACAAACAGAGACCAAGGAAGATTATTGATGATATTTCTAGGCTCTTCAACCAATACAACTATATCGGACTTAACACACTGAAGTTTAACAAGGCTCAAGATCTTCAGACTTTTGCTAGACATTATAGTTTGAGAATATTATATCCAGACACGAGCCTCTTGACCAATATCTTGAAATTTAATCCATCAACCGTCTTGAATATCAAGGAGCTCTCCTCTATTATTCACTTCCCACACGGAAGATTTAACCAAAACCCAAGAATCGCCTGGCAAAAATTTAAGGTTATCCCAGCCCCAGACGATCTCCCAAGCGAAGGAATTGTCGTTGGATACAACAATTACTGAGGAGTAAAAAGAGAAATCAGAATTACTGACAAGGATAGATTTAGACATATTTATATTCTAGGTCAGACCGGTACTGGTAAATCAACAATTATGCTAACACAAGCCATTGATGATATGGATAATGGAAGAGGATTTACCTTCATTGATCCGCATGGAGAAGCTGTAGAATTCCTTCTCAGACATTTTCCAAAAGAGAGAATTGATGATCTGATTTATTTTGATCTTTGAAATACTGCCTACCCTATCGGTCTCAATCCGCTCGAAGTAAGCCCAGACGACAGCGATGAAAAAGACGTGGTTACGAATGATCTTGTTGAAATGTTTATCCAAATGTATGGACATGAAATTTTTGGTCCAAGAATCCAAGATTACTTTAGAAATGCCTGTTTACTCCTTATGGATCAACCAGAGGGAGGGACTATCGTAGATATCATGAGACTTTTTACTGATGAAGCATTTGCTGAAGCTAAAATTAGAAACCTGAAAGATCCTGTAGTTGCAGCCTGGTGGAACAAAACCTATAAGAAAATGGGAGATAGAGAAAAAGCTGAAATTATCCCATTTATCCAGGCAAAGTTCTGACCATTTACAACTGGAGTGTATGTCAGAAATATTATCGGTCAATCTAAATCAGCCTTCAAAATGTATGATGCGATGCAACAAAAAAAGATCATCCTCATGAACCTTGCAAAAGGTATCTCAGGAGAAGAAACTTCAAAGCTCATCGGTAAAATCATCGCCATGCAAGTAAAACTCTCAGCTCTCAAAAGAGCAAAAATTGAGGAAAAAGACAGAGTTCCTCACTACTTATACGTAGATGAGTTCCAAAACTATGTTTCTCAATCCTTTGAATCGATAATGTCAGAAGCTAGAAAATATAGACTTGGACTCGTTGTTGCTCACCAGTATACAGATCAGCTCAAACAAGGAGGACTCTGAGGAGAGCTCGATCTCTCAAAAACTATTTTCGGAAATATTGGAAATATGTTCGTCTATAAAGTCGGAGCTCCTGATGCCGAATTCCTCGCAAAAGAATTTGAGCCTGAGTTCTCACAAACTGATCTTACTTCAACAGAAGCCTTTATGGGAGCCTGCAAAATCTCAATCAATAACCAACAAACCAGACCATTCAGTTTCAAGGCAAAGATTCCTTATGTACTTGAGGCAAAAAATCCACCTGAGAAAGTTCAGATTATCAAACAGATTTCTTCACTGAAACGAGGGACAAAAAGAGAACTAGTAGATAAAGAAATCTATTTCAGAATTGGAGTTTAACTTTTGATTAATATAAAAAAAATGAAAAAAATCTGACTTTTTATCTTGTGAATATTAACAACCTTTTTTAGCTTCAGCTCAGCAAGTGCAATAGATCCTATGAATCTACCAAAGTTTGAGCATTTTGTAAATGATTATTCAAATGTTTTCACTGAGGAACAGAGACTGGAACTCGGAATACTTGCAAAAAATATCGAAACAAACTCTGGCTATCAAGTAGTAACAGTATTATTTCCACATAGAGAGGGGAACGAGCTCTTTGATATCGCTCTCAAAGCCTTTAATGAGAATAAAATCTGAGACAAAGAGAGGAATGATGGACTCCTACTAGCTATTGCGACCGAGGAGAAAAAGATCAGAATTATCGTTTGATATGGACTAGAGTGAAAGATTCCTGATGCTCTAGCAAGCAAAATCATAGAAGAAATTATCAGACCAGAAGTCAAAAAAGGAAATTTCTATGAAGCCGTGAAAAAGTTTTATGAAAAGCTATCTGAGTATTTAGAAGAACCTGAAAACCTAAATACAGAAAACAGCACTGAAGAACGAGGCATCTTTAATAGATCAGAAGGATCAAATCAATTGACCCCTGAAAAATACCATGATCTGGAAAATATAGGTCAGAGAGTACGAATAATATGAATATATTTCTTGTTTCTAGGTCGATGAATCCCCATAATAATAAACTCATTTATTTCAAAAGAAAAAAGAAAAGAACTAAAGAGGAAATACGAAAATAGTAAAGTCATGAAAACCTGCAACAAGATAGGGTTCCGATGATTTGCAATCAATATGATTTGATTCTGTTTGGTTCTAATATCAGCAATCCTTCTAGGAGAACTTGGACGATTATTAAGAATTTTATCAACATTTCTTTGGGGAGGAATCTTCTTCTCAATATGATTTCTCATAGTACTTGCAAACATTTTTCCGAGAAAAATAAAGAGGTGATCCGGAGGCTTTTGATGAAGATCAGACCGATCATGATCAGACTCAGGAGGTAGTTCGAGTTCGAGCTCTGATTCCTTCAGCTGAGGAGGAGGAAGTAGCTGAGGTTGAGGTGCTGGTGATTAAAACCTATTTATTTCTCGAATACAGAAAATGAAAAAAATCTGACTTTTTATCTTATGAATATTAGCACTCATTTCTAGCTTCAGCTCAGCAGATTCAATAGATCCGATGAATTTGCCAAAGTTTGAGCATTTTGTAAATGACTATTCAAATATTTTCACTGAAAAACAGAGACTTGAACTCGGAATGATTGCAAAAAATATCGAAACAAACTCAGGCTATCAAATAGTGACTGTCCTTTTCCCTAATAGAGAAGGAAACCAGCTCTTTGATATTGCTCTCAAAGCTTTCAATGAGAATAAGATCTGAGACAAAGAGAGAAATGATGGGCTTCTACTAGCTATTGCGACCGAGGAGAAAAAGATCAGAATTGTCGTATGATACGGACTAGAAGAAAAAATCCCGGATCTTCTCGTTAGTCAAATCATAGAAACACTCATCAGACCCGAAGTAAATAATTGAAATTTCTATGAAGCCGTGAAAAAATTTTATGAGAAACTACCTGAATATTTAGATTGACAAACAAAAAAAGAAACTTTTGAAAGTGGAATATCTCTAGCATTCACGTGTTGTATATTTTATCTTGCTATTAGTATAATAATATCGATTATATCATCTATAGTAATTTCTGATAAATCAAAAAATAGAAACAGAAAAAGATATAAAAAAAGCTGGTATCTTAGAAATTTATATCCATTAGCCTCTGATGGAATGCTCGTAGGGATATTCTGAATGCTTGCTAGTATATTTTTATGAGAGATTACCAGTTCAGAACTAAAAGAGACATGATTTCCACTATTTTGATATATTTTCTTAATCTCAACAAGCATCATATTAAATCTTTCAACTTTTTTCTGATCAGAAAAGAAAAAAAGAGGTCTTGATAGTTGATCTGACCGAGATTCCTCTTCTAGTTCAAGCCGAAGTAGCTCAGACTCAGGAGGTGGTTCGAGTTCGAGCTCTGATTCCTTCAGCTGAGGAGGAGGAAGTAGCTGAGGTTGAGGTGCTGGAGACTAAAAATATATTTATTTCTCAAATATGCAAAAATGAAAAAAATCTGAACAACAATTCTAGAAAATATTATCATTTTTGGAGGAATTTGAGTCTTTCTCTACTTTTTAGCAGAAGAACAACAAAAAACTTGGACAACTCGAAGCCGAAATACACGGAAAGGAATCGTCTCTGAATATTACGAATGGCGAATACTAATTTTTGCAGTTACAATATGAATAATCCTCTATCTCATTTTAGATAAAAAAAGATACGAACTCAGATGCAAAATCAGACTACGAAGTATAGGAATTTTACTATTTTTCGCTTTTTTTTACACATTTACCCCAGATTTTTATACGAGATTTAATTTCATCACTGAAAAAAATGGATTATCATTTCTTGCCGTTGTTATACCATTTTTTGTCTCGGCTCGAATGCTTATCATAACTGAGATCAAAGGATCAGCACAAGAAAGAGAAAAGAATTCCAGCAATGAAATAGAACAGCTTCCGCGACGGGGAAGAGGAGCAGCATATGCCGTAGATATTTTACTTGTTTTGATCTTTTTTTACTTTTTTACCCTCGCTTTTAGGAATACTTCAAATAATTACCTCCGGCACCTACTCGCAAATACTTTCTTTGCGATCTTGATTTGCACTGGGATCAAAAATCTCGCAAAATTTCTGACACTCAAGCCACTCAAAAGAGAGTCTAAAAAAGATATTTCTCAACCCAAAAACACAAAAATACCCATTATAGATTTTTCTAAAAATAGCCTTTAACTCACAATACGAAAATGAAAAAAATCTGACTTTTTATCTTATACATTCTGATAGGACTTTTTGGTATTACTTCAGCTGATTCAATCAATCCAATGGAGTTACCCAAATTTGAGTATTTTGTGAACGACTATTCAAATGTACTAACAAAGAATGAATTTTCAGAACTTAATGAACTGGCAAAATCTATTGAACAAAGCTCTGGGCATCAAATAGTGACTGTCCTTTTCCCTCATAGAGAAGGAAACGAGCTCTTTGATATCGCTCTCAAAGCCTTTAATGAGAATAAGATCTGAGACAAAAAGAGAAATGATGGACTGCTACTAGCTATTACAACTGAGGAGAAAAAGATCAGAATTATTGTCTGATACGGATTAGAGTGAGATATCCCTGATCTTCTTGCTAGTCAAATGATTGAAGAACAGATCAGACCACGAGTAAATAGTTGAGATTTTCACCACGCTATAAAAAACTTCTATAAAAACTTCGGAGGCTATGTAACAAATTATGAAAGATCCTCTTTTCTTAGAGAGATCATTCATAATATGAAAGAATATTTTAAAAATCTTAGATACACAAAAATCTGAGCAATCTGAGTACTATATCTAGTTTTAATCACTATGATGCTTCGAGGAGGAAGAGAAGTTTGAGAAACAATTGATAAAAAGACAGATATCAAGAAACGAAAAAGAAGAAGGAGACGATTAGAAATCTCAGGATTCTTGATAATTCTCGTTTCTCTAGGAGTCTTTGATGGGCGAACTATTCCAACATTGATAATCACTTGAATAATAATCACAATCATCTCAAATTTCAATAAAGAAAGATATTGAGAGAGGAAATCCGTTCCAAGTAGTAGCGGATGAAACTCCTCGTCAGACTGGGATGATTTCAGTTCTGGATACTCAGGATCAAGTTCTAGCTCTAGTTCCAGTTCTAGTTCTAGCTCTTTCAGCTGAGGAGGAGGAAGGAGTGGAGGTTGAGGCGCTGGTGATTAAAAGATATTTATTTCTCAAATATGCAAAAATGAAAAAAATCTGAATTTTCATCTTGTGAATATTAACACTCATTCCTAGCTTCAGCTCGGCAAGTTCAATAGATCCAATGAATTTGCCAAAATTTGAGCATTTTGTAAATGACTATTCAAATATTTTCACTGAAGAACAGAGACTTGAACTCGGAATGCTTGCAAAAAACATCGAAACCAACTCTGGCTACCAAGTAGTAACAGTATTATTCCCACATAGAGAAGGAAATGAGCTCTTTGACATCGCTCTCAAAGCATTTAATGAGAATAAGATCTGAGACAAAGAGAGAAATGATGGTCTTCTACTAGCTATTGCGACCGAGGAGAAAAAGATCAGAATTGTGGTCTGATATGGACTAGAGGAAAAAATCCCGGATCTTCTCGCTAGTCAAATTATCGAAGAAGTGATCAGACCTGAGGTAAATAACAACAATTTTTACGAAGCTGTAAAAAAGTTTTATGAGAAATTACCTGAATATTTAGATTGACAAGCAAAAAAAGAAACTTTTGAAAGTGGAATATCTCTGGCGTTCGGTTGTTGTATAGCTTATGTCATCATTAGTATGATAGTAGCGACAATATCGTCTGCGGTAGGATCAGATAAAGCAAGAAATGAGCGTAGGAAGAGATACAAAGACAGTCGATATTTTACTATATTATATCCATTAATCTCAAAAGGGATACTCTTGGGAATCTTTTGACTATTTATAAGTGTTGTTTTATGAAAACTTATTAGATGGGAATTTACAGAAAATGCTATTTTACTGTTTGCATGCATTTTCCTAATCTCAATAGGAATTACATCTAATCTTTCAATATTCTTCTGAAGTAAATCATGAAAGAGAAGCCGCAGTACTTGATCTGGACGAGATTCCTCTTCTAGTTCGAGCCGAAGTAGCTCAGACTCCGATCGAGGAAGTTCAAGTTCGGATTCATTTGATTCAGGAGGAGGAAGTAGCTGAGGTTGAGGTGCTGGAGACTAAAAATATATTTATTTCTCAAATATGCAAAAATGAAAAAAATCTGACTTTTTATCTTGTGAATATTAACACTCGTTTCTAGCTTCAGCTCAGCAAGTGCAATAGATCCCATGAATCTGCCAAAATTCACGCATTTCGTCAATGATTACTCAAATACCCTCTCTATAGATCAAAAAGAAGAACTTGAAGAGTTAGCACAGCAAATTGAAAGCAGCTCTGGCTACCAAGTAGTAACAGTATTATTTCCACATAGAGAGGGAAACGAGCTCTTTGATATTACTCTCAAAGCCTTTAATGAGAATAAAATCTGAGACAAAAAGAGAAATGATGGTCTTTTACTAGCTATTGCAACTGAGGAGAAAAAAATCAGGATTGTGGTCTGATATTGATTAGAGGAGAAAATCCCAGATCTCCTTGCAAAACAAATCATAGAAACCCTAATCAGACCTGAAGTAAATAACTGAAACTTCCACCAAGGAATCAAAAACTTTTATAGTTTTTTCTTAGACGAATCAGTACAAAACCAATTCTCTGATCAAAGCTCTGAGGAAGAAGATTTGAGATCTCAGATGATTTTCTTAGGAGTTTATACTATTTTTTTATTACTATTGATTATTCGAGGCTCAAGTGGAAAATGAGGACGCTCCTCTATCAGGAATCGTTGGGATCGCCGAAACAACTGAACTCTTGGAAGCATTTTAGGAGGTGGTTGGAGCTGATCAAGTTCTAGCGGAGGCTGGGGTAACTGAAGCTCTAGAGGACGAGGAGGTTTCTCTGGTGGCTGAGGGAGATCTGGGGGAGGTGGAGCTGGAGACTAAAAAATCTCTTGCTCTTTCAAGTAAAAAACCTATAAAATCTGACATAAACATTTTTTATTCATTTATTATCACACAATGAAAAAACGACTCATTTGACTTGGAATCACTATCGCGGTTTTAGCTATACTTTATTCTGCAACTATCGGAAAGTATAATGCCCTCGTAATCTCCGAAGAATCTGTAAAAACCGAGCGAAGCCAAGTCCAGAATGTATATCAGAGAAGAGCCAATCTCATTCCAAATCTTGTAGCGACAGTTAAGGGAGAGGCGAACTTTGAAAAGCAAACATTAACTGATGTCATCAATGCAAGAGCTGCAGCTAGCCAGGTTAAAGTCGATGTAAATAATACTGAAGAGTTAGCGAAGTACCAAGCAGCACAAGGTCAACTTTCTCAAGCACTTGGAAGACTCATGGTCTTGACTGAAAACTATCCAAGTCTCCAAGCAAACCAGAGCTTCAGAGATCTCATGGTTCAGCTCGAGGGGACAGAAAATAGAATTGCCGTTGAGATAAGGAACTATAATAGTGCTGCGAAGAATTACAATACGCAGATCAGAATCTTCCCAACTTCAATTATTGCAAAAATCTTTGACTTCCAGAGAGCTAACCTCTTTGAAGCGACTACAGGAGCCGAAGTCGCACCAACTGTGGAATTCTAAATTAAAAATAACTTATAATTCCCCTCTTAGTAGAGGGGATTTTTTTATACATATTCAAAATCAAAAAAACCTGAATTTGATTTCAGGTTTCTTTTTTTACTATTTAAATACTAGCAATTTACATGTTCAGCTGCTGTTGGATCACATCCATATTGAATCAAAGACGAGAATTGTTCAGTCAGCACTTTTCTAAGTTTGTGCTTTAATTCCTCAGTCAATGGGATAGCAGGATCTGTTTGCTCATCTAAAGTACTCAAGTGATGACCTACGATCTTTCCATCTTTCAATACCACAAGAAATGGCACATAAAGCCTCTTAATTTTAGGATCATTAAGCCCCTTATACTCAGGCAAAACCTCATCTAACCTTTCCAATAGATATTGATATTCTTCTCCAGCCTCAACTTCAGTCACTACTACTCCGCTCTCATTGAGTACTTTTTTATCACGGATAGCCTTTGGATTGTAGTAATAAAGTTTGCTTAGACCATTCTCCTGCATTGCTGCAAAAAGTTCTGGCAAAAGATTTCTACACCAAGGACAAGTTGGGAACCCAAAATAGAAAATTCCTGAAGTCTTACTATCACTCAAAAGTTGCTTAAGCTCTGAGAACTCTAATGTATCAATATCCATAGTAGTCGGAACCTCAATATGCAGATGTCCAGTATCATTAAGCGACTCATATTCCTCCTTAAATGCAAGAGTATCAGAAGCAGAATCCTGAATTCCTGTTAAAGTTCAGATTTCTATATTTTGTCCTGAAAGCGCACCTGTCTGCACATCAACTGCAACGCTCTGCTCTTGATTACCAGTCCCACACCCTCATAAAAGGAGTCCTAAACCGAGAATTCCAGCTCCCATAAGTTGTCTCTTCATCATTATATTCCCAATAAAAATAAAAACAAACCTGAATATAGCATTCTGTCCAGCAAATGCAAGTTTTTTTAAGAAAAAGACCTTGAAGTCATCCCTCAAAGCCTTTAATGCTAAACCTTTTCTAAAGTTGAGTCCACAAAACTCTCTTCTCTCCATTAATATCCTTAAACTCAAGCGCTTTCACCAAAATCTTATCTCCGATATTGTAATATTTTTTCCAATCAACTCAGTCCGGAGCTTTGATTTGCTTTTTATGGAGCAAACCTTCAACACCCTTCACCGTCACGAACATTCAGTAGTTATAAGTCAGCTTCACATAGCCCTCATATTCCGATCCAAGCTTCACATCCTCAATACTAAATCCTCCAGTAGATTTTTTTGAAGAAAATTTTCTCTCTCAAGCAGACTTCTGAGGAATATTAGCCTGAGATTCAGGTTTTTCTTCCTGTTTTTTCTGCGGATTTTTCTCCTCCAAAAGAGCTATATTCGGCACAAATTTGAGGAAATCTGTCGTCTGAGGATCAAGTCCAGCCTTCTCATACACTTCATTGAGCTGCTTCTGAACTTCCTCAGGAGTCCCAACCCAAATCGTCAAAGGCTTTTTATTGCTACAAGTTTCGCTCAGATGCTGCCAAATATCCACAAAAAAGCTGATTGAAGTAGTCGGATTAAGCTTATACGTTTTCCCTTTCTGAACCTGGAGCTTCGCGACCTGATCCAAGGCTTTTGGACTCTGATACCAGATCATCTTATGATTTCCCTGCTCAGTATCAACAATCATCGCATCTGCCTTAGCATCACCAATACTTACCTCATCAAACATTCCGATCACCTGTTGAACAGCGATATCTTGCAGATTTTGAGCCTGCTTTTCAGTCACTCAAAGTCCCTCAAGTCTGGCTTTTTCCGCTATTTTTTCCTGAACAGAAAAGGTCTTTTTATTCCAAGCATTCATCAACGCTTCCAACTGTTCTCTTTCCATCGCATATCTTTGTCTCGACTGCTTTCTAATCTTCTCAATATGCTCAATATCTCACTCAGAAACGAACGGAGGCAAAGTCTTCATACTAAACGGATCCGAAGACACTCCATCAACCATCAATCTTGTATATGCCGTAAATTTAGGCAAAGAAATCAGATCATTTGTACTTACGAGCTCCTTAAACTGAGAGGTCATCACTGATGCGTCATCATATCAAAGCGTAAAAGAAAAGATCGTTCCAACATTTCCAAAGATCGCATCTTTAATCGCCTCATCGAGCTGAGAAGTATACTGATTTGCAACGATCAAAGAGAGTTTATACTTTCTAGCTTCTGAAAGAATCGTAGCAAATGATTTTGTAGCAAAGTTCTGAAACTCATCAATATACAGATAAAACGGCTTTCTCAAATGCTTCGCCATATCAGCTCTTCCCATCGCATCAATCTGAATCTTCGTTACCAAGAGCGAACCAATCATATTTGCATTATCTTCTCCAATCTTTCCCTTTGAAAGGTTTACCAAAATAATCTTTCCCTCATCCATAGCCCTTCTGATACTGAGCTTTGTTCTCGGCTGTCCAAAGATGTTTCTCACCAAACGAGAAGAAAGAAACTGACCAACCTTGTTCGTAATTGGTCAAACTGCTTCTTCTCTTTGTTTATCTTGCCATCTATTAAACTCATTATTCCAAAATTTCAGCAACACAGGATCCTTCACATGCGAAATCACTTCCTCACGAAATTCCTTATCTGTCAGGATTCTAAGAATATGCATCAAAGTAGCATTTGGATAGTCGATCACTGACAAAACGACATTTCTCAAAATATATTCCAGTCTTGGACCTCGTGAGTTATCAAAGAGCTTCTGAAAAGTAGAAACTACCCCAGAGGCAATTCTGTTTTTTTCATCTTCATTATCCGCCTGCAAAAGGTTAAACCCGATCGGATATTCCGCATCTCCAACATCAAACAAAATCACATCATTGATACGATTTGAAGGGATATACTCAAGCAAATCATCTACTAGTTCTCCATGAGGATCCAAGAGACAAAGTCCATTCCCAGCCCTCATATCAGAAATAATCATATTATTGATAAAGGTAGATTTTCCCGTTCAGGTTTTTCCTACAATATACATGTGCCTAAACTTATCTTCTTGGCGAACTCAAAACCTGATCTTATCCCCTCTATAGTCTGTATCTCAAAGCACAGTCAATTCCTTAGCTGGAGTATTCTCAGGTGTAGGAATAGCAGTTGGATACGGCAACTTTCTATATACTGTATATTCAAGCCCTTTCACAAAATTCACCTTGGTCGGCAAATGGAAAAGATTAATCACCTGTGCAAACCTAACAGGCAACCACTGAGGTTTTGGCTTCTTTTCAAAACTTCCCTTCGCCAAAAAAGGTGCAAACACTGATCCTAAAACACTGGTTATACTCTCTTTTACATAAGGATCAGAAGTTGTTAGATTCCATCGCATATTCATATACAGATCAATCACTGGCTTTTCTTCAGGTTTCTCTTCCGCCTTTTTAGCTCCACCATTCCAAAGATACGTAATCATTTTCCCAAGTTTATTGAGAAAAATCGTCAAATCATCTTCCTCAATTTTGAACGTATATTCAAAAACAATCTTTAAAACAGAGTCCTTATCAAGCCCTTGAAATGTAGCAAAAATTTCATTCATCGGGTCCATATAGCTACCATCTTTACTGAAGTCATCCTTCAGCTTGAGAACGGCATCATTTGACATTCCCATATAATTTCTATCAGTACCTAGTAGAACCTTATCCACTTCTACAAGATCAGAAGTCGTGAAAGTTGTATAAAAAGTATTTTTGAAGTAGGACTCAAAATCCCTCGGAAGCTTCACAAAAAGTTTGATCTCAGCGGCATTCCCCATGATAATAAAAGCGATTTTTTTTGCCTTCAGAGAGATCAGATTTTTGATCAATTTTTCCCAATGCAAAACTCAGAGTTCATTATCCTTGAACGGCTTGATCTGAAAATATGAATAAGCTGAAACCTGAGGTGTTGCCATATCTTTTGTGCAACTAAGGAATAAAACTTTTTATTTTTAATATATTATATCTATTTTTCAAAAAAAAGCAAGATATTCAAAAAGGAATCAAGCAGAGACTCTCAAAGAAGAAAAAGAAAAAACCTGAACTTATATCAGGTTTTTCTAGTTATTTAGAATAAATTATTTCTCTGGAACAAATGAGAAATCTGGCTGAACATATCCACTATCCAATCCTCAAAATTGAATCTCAATACCTTTAGGATGGTTTCTATTAAGATCAAAATATTTCAATGCAGGATTCTGCTTACTCTCATCATCAGTATATTCATAATACTTTTCTCCATTTATTAGAATATATTTCGCATTCCCATCAGTTTGAAGCACACCTTTATTAAACTCAAACTTGAGATTAGAAGCATTTCCACTAAGTGTTGCTAAATCTTCGAATTTCGAATCTCTAGTAAATTCTTTTGATGCCATAGCGGTTTCTTTTTTTTCTGAAGGCTTATTTTGTTGTTTATTAGTAGATTCCTGCTTTGCTTTCTTCTCTGCTTCTTTTTTTTCATTCTCTTCCTGCAACCTTTTTTTCTTCTCCTCCTCTTGCTTTCTTTTTTCAGCTGCCTTCTTTTCTTGCTCGGCTAGCTCTTTAGCTTTTTTTTCTGCTTCTTTTTTAGCTTTTTCTGCTGCCAACTGTTGCTGTCTCTCGAGTTCCCTTTGATTTTTCCCCTGAGGAGTCGGTGTTTCAGTCTGAGGAGGAACTACTCCATTTACTTGATCTTTCTTGTCTGGAGTTCCCGTCGTTCAAGCACTTGATCCTGGAAGAATATCTGAATGATTCGGAATAGGATCTACATTAGGGATAATATTCACCTCCTCCACCTTCTGTGAACTAGAGGCAGAGGATTGTCTTTCTGTATTTTGGATAGCAGATCCTGATCAAATCTTAGCCGCTCAAATATCCTGAGCCTTATTATAATCAGGAATCTTTTCTGGACTTGAGAAAATAGAAATCAAACCATCAACTTCCTTTAACAAACGCTCCTTAATCTTTGTTCCATTAAGCCATCCCCTATTTTTAGATTCTAATCCAGCCTTAATATCATTCAAAGAATTTGTCAGCTCTAGTCTTAGCCCTTCATCTGACATAATAAATTCTTGATCAGCTGAAATCAGGTTTTTCAATTCTTCTAGTCCTTCTCTAAGATTTTTCAGATCTGCCCTATCTCCAGTAGCCAGCTCCTTCAATGACTTTTCACTTCCAGGTTTAACTCAACTAATCTTTCCAGATCAAATAGCATTAATCTTTTGAGAGAGTGCTGTTCTTTTTGCAACACGGGCTTGCCTTTCCTTCTCCTCTGGAGTATCCGTAGTTACAGGAGTTCATTCTGCAGTATCAGTATTTTGCTGAACCTGAGTTTCTCAATTTCACTGAGATACTCAAGCAAGATTCACTATTGTTTCTGGAGAAACTGGCGAAACTGGTGATGTATTTGAAATCTGCTCTTCTGGTCTTGTAATAAGTTTTTGAAATGTCTTATCTTTTGTCATTGAAACCAGAACTCATTCAACAAGACCACCATCTTTAAAAGTTCATATAACAAAAGCCAAACCTTCTTTCACTGATCCATAATAATATTTTTTACCATTTATTCATCTTAAAGAAACAGTCTTCTTAAATTCTGAAAGTTTTTTCCCTTGGAGATAGCTCCTTAAAGCATTTTCCACCGCCAAGATATCCTCCTCAGAATTATTAGGATTTTTCTTAAGCTGATCTACAAAACCTTTGACAAACTTCTCTGCATCTGAAGAAAGAGTCTGTTGTTCTAATCCAGCTTCAGAAGCGAGATTAGGAGTCTGATTAGGTTTTATTTTGCCATCAGCATTAGCATTTTGATTATTTACATTAGATTCAGATACTGCTCCACTAACCGTACCACCAAGCTTTTCAAGCAGCTTTTTTATTGTAGGTCCATACGGAAGCCCAGTTGAATCAAGTCCATTATCTGCTTGAAACTGAGCAATAACCTTTACTGTTTCTGAACTAGAAAAATGTCCCTTGGTAGCAAGGAGTCCGTCAACGACTTTGATATCATATTTTAATGCCTTTAATCCAATCTGTACCGCCATAATCCAAGCCCCAGTATTTACCGCTTTCAGTTGATCAGGAGTTTTATTTTGGAGTTTTGTCAAATAGTTTTTTACTGTATCAAGATTATACTGATACTTTTCTCCATTTTTTTTATAGAAAGGGTTAATGTCCGGAGAATTTAATGCCTTTTTCGTCTGTATTACAGTCCATTTAATCTCCTTTTGTTTCGCAAGGTCTTCCTGACTAACCTCCAATTCTGGAAGGTTATTATTAAACACTTCTGCCATACTCTAACAATAAAGAATAAAAAATCTTCATACTGATTATATACTTTTTTTTAAAATTTGTCAAATATTCACAAACTTTTTTACCCAATCACAAAAAATCAATAAAGGTAACACTTTTTTAATTGCATTCTACAGACAAAAAAGTATCCTCAAGTATTCTTTATTTAACCTTCAAATAGCAAGCAAATGATCAAAAAAATCTGATTTCTTTCTCTTTTATTATTGTGATCTGTATTCAATGTACTAAATATCTCCTCTGCAGAGCCAACTGGAACTACGACCTGACTAATAATCGGAGAAACAGGCACAAAAACTCAACTCAATTGTAATGATCTTTTCACCCTCACAGGACCAACCGCATGACTGCTTGGCTATACAACAAATTATGAACTCCTCCGAGCTACAGAAGATTTTTCACCAATTTCAAAAACAAACTTTAAAATTGACTGAAAAACAGTTGAAAATACAGGTTTTACGCTACAGCATACTTTTACAACAACTGGATCACACACTGTTTGAGTACAGCTAACAACTCCTCTCTGTACATGATCTAGCGAGACTCAAGTTTCAATCTTCGAAAAGCAAATCCTTTATATTGGAAATGATACCGATTTTCTCAATTTTTGATTTGAAGAAGAACTCAATAAAGCTGGCTATCTTTTGACTAAAAACCTTACCAAAAAATCTGATTCTATTGAGGCTCAAGATCTTTCAGCACTCGGATCAGCGGGAACAATCATCATTCATGAAAAGAATTTTCGATCATATCTTGAAAAATATATCGCTATCAAAAAGCTCAGTCCAACTCCTCTTTCCAAAAAAATCGTCATCATCACAGATGCCAATAAGAATCTAATAAAAAGAAGTCTCTCTCAATACGCCCAAGCGTTAGAAAGCGATCAGATTTCAATCATTAATCCACTCCATTTTCTCAACTTTCTTTCAGATCTTTCTCTACAAAAAGACTATACTCAGCAAGGATATACCACTGAATTCAATAAAACAGAAGATTCTGACTCAAAATGGATGTTCGTTTCATTTTTTGTCGACAAATTATTAGCAGGAGGATTTCCACTTGAAATGCTAGGAGTTTTACTCTCACTCACGGTAGTAGCATTGATTATCAGCTTTTTAAGACAAATCGTTGGTCTCTCAGCTTACGGAGTATATTGGCCACTTCTTTTCGCACTCACTGCACATCTTCTAGGTCTCAAGATAACGCTTATTCTGTTGCTTTTTGCAGTTATTACGAGACTTATCATGAACGGACTCAATAAAACTATTTATCTTCTCCACAATAGTAAAGTCAGCATATGAATTTGCGTATATCTACTTGTATTCTTAATAGGTAACTTCATTTGTTCAAAACTTTGAATCCAGATTTTTGAAGGTCGCAATATGGAAATTCTAATGATAACTCCACTCATTTTAATGCTGATCATCAGTGAGAAAATCTTCCCAACCTTCAACCTTTTCCAAAAAAAACGACGATTTAGCTTCTTTGAACTTACAATCGTTTCAGCACTCTCCTATGGAATCCTCCAACGAAGCCGAATCAGTACAACACTCCTCTCTTACCCAGAACTTTTGCTTGTATTGCTATTAGTAAATATTTTAGTCGGAAGATTTCTTTGACTGCAACTACTCGAACTTGTAAGGTTTATGCCACTCATTCGTAAATATTTTGAACAAGAAGAGGAATAAAATCCAGCTTGACATACCTCGTATTTTGACTAGTATAAAAGTATTCTTTTATTGCTTATTCGCATAAGATGAAAATAAAAGCATCAAAAATCTGATTTCTTTCTTTAGGTATTTTGGTGAGTTCAGTTGTTAGCATTACTCTAGCTTCTAACGATCCTAAAATCAATATCGATCTGGCAAATAAAAAGATCACCATTACTTCTGGTGATCAAACCATTGATAGTACGAGTGTAAAATCTCTATCTGGTTGAAATATCTCTAAAACAGGAGAGACGACTCAGAAGCCAACAACAGTTTCTACACAGCAAACAGCAACAGGGACAACTTCAGCAACCTCAAACCAGAATTCTCATCTTCATGATGAACTAAACTGAGGAACAGAACTAGATAAAGCTATCTACTGGATGTATCAAAATGGACTTACTAAGTATAATACTCTACCAGAATATAGACCCTATGATCCATTACTGAGGGAAGAAGCTAGTAAAATCATCACTCAAGCTTATAATATCTTAGGCTACCCTACAACAACCAAAAGCAATCAATGTGATTTTTCAGATAAAGCTGATTTTGATCCAAGCTTAAGTTGATTTATCGCAAAAAGTTGTGAATACTGAATTTTTAAAGGAGCAAACGGAAAATTCCTCGCAAGAAACGCTCTAACAAAGGCTGAGGCTTTAACAGTCCTCATTAGAATTTTTGAATGAGCTATGAGTAATGAGGAGCTCAATCCTCGGTGGACCATCTACTTTATCAAAGCTAAAGCCATTTTCCTCACAAAAGAGACAAATGTTAATGCTCTAAACAAACCAATCACTAGAGAGGAAATCGCTCTTCTTATCTATAGATTCAAAACCATTGTCCTCAATAATCAGCTCAAATCTGCTGCACAAGGACAACTTTCTAATATCAATCAAAATCCAACTTCTCGAATTCAAAAATCCCTCTCAGGATCAACTGCCACAGGAACTCAAACACCAAGTAATGAACTAGCAAGTCTCCTCTCTGGGAATGCTAATAGTCCAGCAAGCACCTTGAGTATTCTCAACAGTCCTGAAGTAAGCGAAGCAATGTTTTGGATGAGAGAAACAGGAATTACTAATGCAACCAATATTTCTACCTTCAATCCATTTGATAGTCTTACTAGAGAGCAAGCGGCAAAAATGGTTGTACAATATGCAAAAAGTCAGAATATACCAGCACTCTCTGGATCAGATTTTTGTAGTTTTACAGATCTCACAAAAGCAGATCCAACACTCCAATCTAGCATAAAAGAAGCTTGCCAACTTGGACTCATGCAAGGAAATGGGAAATTCTTCAACCCAAAACAAACCATGAAGAAAGCTGAATTTATCGCGCTTTTGATCAGGATCTCTGAAAAAAATCGCCTAGATGAAAAGACAAATCCTCGATGGAGCAATTACTTTATCAAAGCAAAAGAACTCGGAATCATCAACAATGAAGACTATCTAAGCTTCGAAGCTCCTTTAACAAGATATGAAGCTGGATTACTCCTCTATAGATTTTACATAAAACAAAAAATCATCAAAAATCTAAATACTTCTCAGCTCAAAAACCAGCTTATTTCTACGGTGAAATCACTTGATGAAAAGACCTATGCAATCGGGATCGATACGAACCTCCTTAAAAATCAATATTTTCAAGAAGGATACGTTGAGCTTATCTGACAAAGATATCTCCTCAAAAAAACCAGCATGAGTGTCTTTGATATTTGAGAAGAAAGCTTCGTTCGATACTGAGATCTTTTCTCTATCAGCAATGAAAACAAAATAGGAAGTCTGACATTGATCGTCTCAAATGGGAATGTAATCGATGGAACAATCAGACTTATTCAAGAATCTAATAACCGAAAGATCAAGCCAGATCCAACGACTACTGCTCGATACCAACTTAGCAAATAATGAAAAAACTTGATACCAGCCATATTCCAAATCTCCCCTGAGTCTACCTCTTTAAAGATAAAAAAGAACAGATCCTTTATATCTGAAAGGCAAAAAATCTTCAAAAGAGAGTCAACCAGTACTTTACACCTTGATCAGTCTGGAAACAGGAAATGCTCTTAAAAGCTGATCATGTTGATTTTTTTGTTGTAGAAAACGAAAGCGAAAGCCTCTATTTAGAATCCAACCTCATCAAAAAACACCTTCCTCCTTTCAACAATATGCTCAAGTGAGCTAATGCATATGCCTATATTAAACTTACAAAACATCCTGTTCCACAGGTTCTCATCACAAGGAAAAAAATCAACGATTGAGCAATCTATATCTGACCAAAACACAATACGAGAGAACTCAAAAAATTTCTTCAATATCTCAGACAAATTATTCAGTATAGAACTTGTCCTCTCCAACAGTTCAATCAAAAAAAGCTGTGCTCTGATTATTATTTTGGACTCTGCCAAGGACGATGTGCAAAACCAGAACTCTGAGCTGCTGAATACACCAATATCATCGTAAACTTCTTCAAGGGAAATACAGCTCCTGTAGAAAAAGAAATCAAAAAGCTGATTGATGAGGCAGTTCTTAAACAAAATTTTGAACGAGCAGCAAAACTCAGAGATATCTATTTTCAGATTGATCAATTTACTGAAAAGCAAACTGTTGAATTTGCAAAAAATATTACTTGATACCTGCTCCAAATCCGCCCTATCGGTCAAAAATATGTCTACGTACTCCTGAATTTCTATGAGGGAAAACTGATCGATATTATTCGTCATCACTTTGATCAAGAGGATACCACGATTGAAAGCATGCTCAATGCCTTTCAATCAGAATTTTGAGATTTTTACCAGCATGAGATCTGGTATACCACCACTAAATATAAACGGACACAAACCGAAAGCGTTCAGCTCCAGAATCTTTTCAATAACTTTTTTGAGTCTTATATTATTTCTCAAACTATGCAAGGGAGCTGACTTACAAATGATCTCTTGGACACTCTAAAGCAACGTTATGAGTTTCCAAAACTCCCTTACCAAATCGAGTGTCTTGATATTTCACATCTGCAATGAGATCAAACAAGTTGAGGACTAAGCTGCCTTTTAGCAGGCGTTCCAGAAAAAAAACTCTACAGAAAATATAAAATTAAAACAGTTAAAAATAACGATTACCTCGCTCTTCAGGAAGTTCTTATCAGAAGATTCCAACTCTGAAAAAAAGAAAAAACTGATCTTCATCTACCAGATATTTTCATTTTGGATTGAGGGAAAGGGCAGCTCTGAATCCTAGAGGAACTAGCGAAAGAGTATCCTGAACTTAAACAGCTGCGATCCCAAGTTCAATTTTGTGCCTTAGGAAAATGAGAAGCAAGGTCAAAAAGCCACATTTGATACCAAAGCAAAAAATCTGACCAAACGATTGCCGAAAAACTCTACCTCCGAAAAAATGATAAAATTCAGAGTTTTGATCTCGTCTATGATGAAGCTGATAGACTTTTGACCAAGCTCAGAGATGAAGCCCACAGATTTGCAAACTTCTACAGGAAACAGCAAGCAAAACTTGAATTCAAAACAGCAGAAAAACAAGCTACAAAGCCAAAGAAAAATCCAGAGAGCAAAAAATAAATCTGATTTTTTCTTGCTTTCCTCCTCTAATTAACTAGACTAGAGACACGATCTTTATTTTTCGATTTCTCATGTGAAATTGATTGAAAATCCGAGTTTTTTGAGCTCTTCTTACCATATTTTGACTCTTTGCAGTATATAGTACCAGTATCCGAAAATCTTTTGACCAAGGAGTCACAACAGTAATTGTCAAAAACCTTGATACCGTAAAGGCTTTCAATACTTTTCTTGACGAAACAATTATCAAGACAACCTCTGAAGTCATACAAAAAGAAAATCAGATTTCACTTTCTGAGCTCCACCTTACCACCTGAGATCAAACAGAAACAAATAGCGAATCATGAGCAGCACTCCTAACAGAAGCCACTCCCCAAGCCCAGCTTCCACAGCTGAGTACACTGGATATCGACCAATTTACAGAGACTCAACTCGTATGAAACGGGAAACAAACTGTAAAAATCAGAGACAATTATTACTACTTTTCTAAACAAGTCAGAGGGCTCATCGCAAGTATTATTATTGCAATTATCCTCTATTTCATCCCAATCTCCCGGCTCAAACACAAAAAAATCATCTGGACAATGCTGATTTGAGTGACCTTATTTCAGCTTTTAGTCTTTGTACCTTGAGTTGCGGGGAAATATAACACCGCAAGAGGTCGAGTAAACTTGCCTTGACTACCAAACATGCAACCCTCAGAATTTTTCAAGATCGGATATATATTTTTTATGGCATATTGGATCAGTAAGAAAAAAGCAATCATCGATACACAAAAATTTCTCGTACAATTTGCAAGTATCAATGCTATCGTGTTCCTTGTCTTGCTATGTATTCCAGACTTTTGAACGATCTTCATTCTCGCCCTCTCTGCAACAATTATGGCACGATATAATTGATTTTCAATCAAAAAAATCTGAATTTTATCAGGTGCCGCGTTATGAATTCTTCTCGTCTGATCTGCAATAATAAGTCTCGTAAGTACAAAATACTCCTATGCACTAACAAGACTCACAACCTTTATGACAACTGATGAAGAAACCAAAAAGAGTCAAGAAAGATGAGTATGATGGCAAATCACCCAAGGCTTGATCGCAGTTTGAGGATGAGGACTATGGGGACAAGGCTATGGAAAAGGACTCCAGAAAATGGGATATCTCCCAGAGTCTCATTCAGATATGATTTTTGATGCATTCTCAGAAGAAATCTGATTCATGGGGAATATGGTACTTCTCTGACTGTATTTTGGACTCTTTTATCATGTGCTCAGGTGATTACAATCCATAAAAGATCCCTATCTCCAACTGGTCTGAATTGGATTGATCTCATTACTCATTATCCAAGTTTTCGTCCACATCTGAGTAAACCTCCAAATCCTCCCAAATACCTGATTAACACTACCATTTGTCAGCCATTGATGAACCGCACTGATGATCAACTTTATAGAGCTTATGCTAATGTATAAAATTATTCAAAATAGATAATATCTTTTATTGACTAGAAAAAAATGAAAATTCAGTTTGACGAAAATCAGCTTTTGAGCATCTATGATGAGAAACTTCCTCAACTCAGAAACTATCAGTATATACTTGATTGATATCAAATAGAGACCACAGATAGACTCATTTTCGCATATCAAAAGAGAGCCTGGAAACTTATCAATCTCAAGAATCTTGGAGATGGAATGCAAGTTGCTTTTAGTCCTAAAACTCCACTCTCTATCAACTCACTAATATTTGATAAAGATCAATTCCTAAATATACTTTCCCTTTTTCAAGGATTCAATGAAGAAACCTGAATCACATACCACTTTCTCCCATTTTGAAACTGAGATATCGTGGTACTCAGAAAGCTATTAACTACGCTCAGCTCTCCCGAAATCAATATTGAAAAAACAAAATGATGAACAATTATTTCCTGATTAAAGAAAAACTTTTTATTTCCCGAAACAACTGAAGATCACCTGAGTTTTCTCTTTGCTTTAGCTCTAATTTATGGGAAATTTGAGGGGAAAGATTGAACTCTCAAAAGCACTAAAATTCACCTTCCTATCATCTGAATTCAAGCTCAACTCGAAGAAAAGCTGATCACTATGTGCAAAAACCTACAAAAAATCTGACTTTTCATCAAACGAAATACAGACCATCATGCAGAAAAAAAGATTTTTCAGTTTCAAATTAATGATTTTGAACTCCTAACGCTATTTGCAAACTGGAATAGTCTTTTCAAGGATCTCCCTCAGCGGAATACTGAGCTCATCTCTAATCAAAATACAACAATTAAAAACCAACTCATTTCATTCATTGAAGAAACCACAATACCAGCCATCTCAAATAAAGAGCAGATCCTTCCAATTCTCAAAAATCAGACTTTAAAATTTTTAAAATACTAAATGAAAACCCTCTCAATCATTGATGGTTCCTGATTTATGTTCAGGGCTCGATATGCGTTTCCTCCACTTTTAAATGCCGCCGGACAAAATCAGAATGTTGTCTACGGGACACTCCGCATGCTCCTAAAACTCATCAGTGAAAATGCAGATTATTTTGTAATAGCGCGAGATTCTCCAACAAAAACCAAAAGGCACGAACAATACCAAGACTACAAAGCCAATAGGAAAAAAATGGAATATGAATTTAAGGTTCAGATTCCACTTTTGAGAGAACTCATAAATGAGCTACAGATACCAAATATCGCAGCACCATGATATGAAGCGGACGACATTATTGCAACACTCACAAAAAAATTTCAAAAAAATTCTGACTTAATCATCCAAGTTATCAGTTCTGATAAAGACTTAAAACAGCTTCTCAATGAAAATGTCGTTGTTACTGATCCGCTCAAAAATCTTACCACAAGAACACCAGATTTTGAAAAGGAGTTTTGATTCCCTCCAACTTCAATAGTAGATTATCTGGCACTTTTAGGAGATTCCGCAGATAATATCAAATGAGTAAGCTGAATCTGAGCTAAAAAAGCCTCTGACCTCATCCAAAAATATCATACAATTGAGAATATCTATCAGAATCTTGAATTTCTCTCACCTGATCTAAAAAACAAACTCAAAGAGGGAGAAAATGATGCCATTTTTTCTAAAAAACTGATTGAACTACTAGAGGTTCCAGAACTAGAATCAACTTCTCTAGAAAACCTTGCACTCAACATCGATTTTCAAAAATGGGAAAAAATTCTAATTGAAAAACGAGGATTTAAAGGGATCAAGAAAACCTTTGATGAACTCAAAAAAAAATACACCCAACCACAGCAACTCGGCTTATTTTAAATCGTCTGACCAAAACAAAAAAACCAGATTTAACTCTGGCTTTTTTCTTTTTTATCACGATTTACCTTTCAAAGATTGATTCTCTCGATCAAATCTCAAAGCGAAATCCATCAAATTTTAGCTCTCTCTGGAATATAAATTCAAACCTGATCTTCTCGTTTATTTTGAAGATAGGAATGTTGTTGTGTTGCCACCTCAAGACTTGTACAAATACGAATATCCTCAATATTTCAACTTTCTAGGCTCTTTGGAGCAAGCATCCCCTTTTCTAAATACATATCATCAGTAGATTTTGGATTATCCGCTCTATGGTAAAGGAAAAAAGTTCATTTCTGCAAAAAGTAGTTAATAATTTTTACTGTTGCTCTATCAATATCAAGCCCATTTTTTGAATCCCTCTTAATAAATGAAGAAACATCAATAACCTCCCCATCTGGAAATTCAATTTTATTAAATTTAGGATCCTTATCCTTCGCCCAAAAGCTCATATATTTCAGATTTTTTTCTATAATTTGTCTCGCCTGAGTCAAAGGAATATCAAAAGACAACCTACTCTGGGTATTAATTGATCTCTCACAATTTCTAATATTAAAGTTTGCTAGTCCAATCCCATTATTAATATCATCAAATTGCACCTCCATTGACTTAGTACTAATAGGTTCTCCCTTAGCATTTTTAACTTCTAAACTAATATTAAGCTTAAAATCCTTATAGCTTCCATTTGAACCTCTTTCTTTTCAGCCACTAAACTGTTGAAAGATACTTCTAAGCGTCTCCCATTTGTCAGTACTAGCAACATCATCTGGATAGCTTTCACGAAGAGCTACTTTTCGTTTCTCCTCAGAAACATAGGGCGTACCCGCCTTTTCCCTATTTTCAATATGAACAATATTTGATAGTGCGTTTTTAAAGTTTTCCATATCTTTATCTTCGAAAACTCACTTATTATCAATAGAAACCTTCTTGATACTAATAGTCTCTCCTGGATTAACATATCTCTGTGGTTCTTTCTCTAAACTTGTAGTCAAATGCAAAAGCCGATTCTTACTCACTTCCAAAATATGTTGATAATACTCATTATCCAAAGCTGAGCTTGAAACACGAAATCCCATCGAATCATTAATCCTCTTTCCCTCAATAATTTTCTCAGCACAAGAAGCTAATGATTTCTTTCTCTGAGAAAGACTGAAATCTGTATTATAAAGCCTATTTTGAATATTTACCTCATTTTTCAAAAATTCGCCTCCGATATTAAAGAGGTTTTGAGTTGTTTTATCCCACTCAAAAATCGGCTTTTCTGATTGAAAATATTCTCATTTATGGATTCATAACTGATCATTAGAAAGTGCTCGGATAATATCACAAAACTGTGAAGTCTTTTTTCCCCACTCTTCACTTCACTGCTTTCCAGATTTCCCATGAGGATTCGGTTTATCCCTTTCTACCAAGTAAGCAATAACATCAATATATTCCTCTCATGAAACCTTAATATCCTGAGCAATAAAAGGATAGTCCCCATCATGAAAAACCTGATTTATACTTTTTCCTCGCTCATTTCGTACCAAGCTAGCATTATAGAATAAAGTATAGAGATAATCAATAGATTTAGGAGAAAATCTAAGAACTTCCGTTTTTTTTCAATCCTTATCTGTTTGATTATCTACCTCTACCGTTTCAAAAGCCTCATCTCAAAATTTTTGATATAATAATTTCCCGACCTGAGTTCTCACGTTAAATGTTTCAACATTAATCCCATTTTTATAGTCTTTGTGCCCTTGAACAAGAAACTGAGCAAATTTGGGATGTGCCTTGAGATATGATCTCCTTTTCTTTTGCAAATCTGCAAAAAAATTCTGAATTCCTTCCTTATAAGCATCAACAACATCCGGCTCATCAACTTGCCTCTCAATGAGATCAAAAAGTTCCTCTTTAATCTTCTTTTCACTGGTATGGAGAAGGGGATTTTTAATCGTTGAGGCATTAGAAATAAACTTACTATTTTCTTCCTTTTCAAGTTGCCTAATCTGAAAATCTGGAGTAATTGAAAGCCCCCTACAAGAATCTGCATCTCTTCCAATTCCATCAATCAAAAGCAATTCAGTAAGCCTCCCCTTTATCGTCCTCTCAAGGGTTGTATATTTCTTTTTTAGCTCATTAGTATGCTCTGGACGGAGCTTCTGAGGTAGATTTGAAGTATTCATCATATAGGGAATAGATAAAAAAATACTGAGTTTTACTCAGTATACTCAAAAAAAATCTTTTGTCAATCATTTAATAGTGATATTTTTTACCTGTCCAGAGTGTTGTACAGCGATAAAGCTGTTCTATCAACGTCAATTTCGCGAGCCCATGGGGCAAAGTTATCGCTCCAAACGACCACTTCTTCATATCAGGAAATGCCTCAAGCAAAGCTTTATCATCAACTCCATATGGCCCTCAAATAACGAAAACCGTATCTTTAGCATTCAGAACCTCGGAAATCTCGAGCGTTGAAAAACTTTTCCCCTCTTTAATCAAAAGGATTTTTTGCCAATTCGCATATTTTTTTCAGAGCATTTCGATCAGATTTTTTGTTTCTTTTTGAATCACAAGCTGATGATTATCGTCTTTAATCGGCTTCAAGTCCTCGATCTTGAGGTGCTTTCAGAGTCTCTTTTGATATTCAGCAAGTGCTGAGGTAAAATGCTTGTCTGAATCTGAAATCGAGAGCACGCTAAACATCAAAAATTTAAAATGAGAATAAAATCTATCCAAGAGGATGCAAGTCGTAGTTTATAGTTTTACCAGCCAATCTTTGATGTTGTAATATATTATTTGGGATAACACTTCAGAAATAAATAGGCAAAAGTCAAGAAGAGAAGACTCTAACAGTTTTCCTATGAAAAACAGAATTAACCAAATTTTTATACTCAAAATATCATAAATCAATATTATTAGCCTTAAACCAATCTAAAATACTTTGATAATCTTTTAAATATATTCTATAATCCTTAGTTTTATCATAAGCCTGAGATTTTTTAATCCAAAGTAATTTATCAGCATTATTCGGATCTAAATAATAAAGGATATGGGACATAACCGAAGAATCATTTAATTTTTCAAGAGATTTAATATCTAAATCCAAAAAGTCAATAGAATTCCTCGATTCCTGAAAAGACTTTTCAATTGCCTCATCCAACTTTACAGAAGTTCACAATGATATCATGTTCTTTCAATTCTTGTATAGAATACACATAACAGAATAGACAGGGACATAACTATCTAATAAATAAAACTCACAAGCGTAGGAACAGCAGCTTTTTATTGTTTTTAGAATATTAGAAGGCAGCATATCATCTAACAGTTTATAAACAAATTTAGACTTAAGCAACCAACTATACAAAAAACTATCTCTTTCTATTAATTCCATCAATGCAGAATAAACTGCCTCATCTAAAGAATTATGTGTTGCCATACCAGAGGAATTTGTTTCATAAATTATCTGAAAAATTCATTGAAACAGAAAGGTCGTTAACAATAATATTTAATTTATAATCCTTTTTATAAAATTTAGAACTGAGGTTAAATAATAGAACTCACATTTTCATATTGAATATGCATAAAATTAAATTCTCAAGAATCTAGTACAGCTTCACTAAACTTATCAAAACTAACAGGATAATAACGAAGTGTTGGTCTTCATGGATCATGTATTATTACCTCGTTATTTTCATTTATCGAGGAAACTAAAATAACATGCCCTCCATTATTTCCCTCCTCTTCTGGTTCATCATGCAAAATATGATACGAAACTCAAAACATAAATAGACTATCATCTGATTTATCTTGCTTCAGAATAGACAATAAATCAGTATCATATACTTTTTTAATTTGATCTGATTTCATAATTTTTTTTTCATAAGTAACATCACTCAAATCAATTTTTATATCATAAATAGGAATCTCAAAAAAGCCATCCTTAATAAATTTATGATATTTAGGACTCATAACATCAAAAATTTTTGTTACAGGATTGCTTAAGTATTCCGAATATTGTTCAAAAGACATACTAGAATAATATGTTATACGGAATCCCAAGAGGGACAATCTATACGCAATTTCTGGTATATCTAGCATTTCATATCCAGAATAGTTCCCTGCCTTCATAAGTTTCATCATTTCTCGATTATTTTGTCGACAAAACTGAGTATTCCAAAAGAAATTCATAACTCACATACAGCAAGCCAAAGAGCAATATCCATCAACTCCTTCTGGAAGAAATGGCTTTTGATACACATATCCAGTCATATTAAATATTTAATTTCAATATAAAAAATACTTACAGCTTTAGTACAAAATATATTTGTCCTCTACTCCTTCATAAAAACTCCTAATCCTCAAAATATCTCCTTTCATCATCCCCTCATCTTCCAAAAGCTCGATAAAACCTTTATTCTGCATCAACTGCCAAAAATAATGCTCCGCTTCGTCATTTCCCCAGGGCAAGGTAAAGACCATCTTACAAATCTCACGATTCTGAATATACCATACCTTTGCAAAACGGCTCTCCAACTCCTCAATATATCACTCCTCTATCAAGTGAGGCTTTTCTTCCTCTGTAATCTCAGTTATCAAATCATAATTTTCCTCATCCTGAGTATCTTCTTCAGACTGGTAGGTGTCAAGCTCAACATCGATACTCTCAGTTTTTTGCAAAAGCTCGGCAAATTTCCTCAAAAGATTATCAATTCCATAGAGCGTACCAGCAGAAGTCGTAAAGGTATTTTTTTCCAAAAGAGATAAAGAAAGCTGAGCCAGTCTTCTTTCTTTTAGGAAAGTATTGATATTATCATAAAAAACCGCCTTATACTCTTTCAAAACTTCTTCATCATTAATCAAATCCCATTTATTGAGAACAAAAAGCAGACGCTTACTAATAATTACTTCATCATTCTTCTCAACCTCAAAACAGATAAGTCCATTTTCCTCTCTAAAGATAAAATTCAACCCCTCATCTTCATCTGAGAACTTCTGCTTAAGATAAAGCATAATCTCATCTATCAATTGAATAGTTTCACGCATTCCAGCCTCAAATCTCCCCAAATCTGCAACAAATGCAAAAACCCTTGATTTCAAGACATGCCTCAAAAACGCATTTCAAAGTCCCTTTCCATCACTCGCTCCTTCTATCAATCCAGGAATATCAATGACATTAAAGCGGAAATTCCCAACAGAAACTGAAGCTAAATTGGGTACCAATGTAGTAAACGGATACTCTGCAACTTTCGCCTTTACATCAGCCATACAGTTGATAAGTGAAGACTTTCCAACACTTGGGGTTCAAATCAGCCCAACATCCGCCAAAAGCTGTAGTTCAAGAACGATCTCCCTTTTATGTCCTGGCTCTCAGAGAATATAAAAATTTGGATACTGATTTACTGAATCCTTAAAATGAATATTCCCCTTTCCTCACTCACCTCAGGCTAATATCCTCAGTTTTTGACCATCATGTTCCATTTGTGCAAGAAGTCTCCCAGTCTCTGCATCCTTGATCATAGTTCAAACTGGAACTACAAGCTCCAAATTCGCTCAATGTGCTCAGTATTGATCCTTTGTTCTTCCTGGCTCTCCTGCCTTCGCCTTAAAAATCTTCTTATACTTATAATCAATAAGCGTATTTTCATCTTTTGAAGCAACAAAGTAGATATCACCTCAATTCCCTCAGTCTCAACCATTAGGTCATCAGAAAGGAACTCAACTCTCCCTTCTTCCACTCGCAATACCATCTCCTCACTTCCCAGACTCTATAGAAATTTTCACTTCATCATAAAACTGCATCAAACAACCATTCCAAAGATAAAATCAGCCTCAGTATAGGTTTTAGCGAACACTTTGCAAGGAGATTTATTAGTCAAAAAAAGACAAAACAAAAAAACTGAGATCTGATTTCGTTTAAATCTCAGCCATAATATCAGTCACAATCACATTAAAGACATCCATTCCTTCATCAGCCAACACAAATCCATCCTCATTACCGATCAAAAGTCCCTGCTCACGATATGCCTCAATCTTTGCTACATAATTCGGCACCAAAATTTTTTCATACTTTTTCAAGTTCTTCACTCAACTATCAGTCCTTAAGCTTAAGAAAAACTCCTCAATCAAATAATCCTTTTCCCCAAGCTGCTCAAAACCAAGTGGATCCAAAAATTTCCCTTCACAGTAAAGATTAAAATTTGGAGTATTCTTAAATCTGAGTCAATATTGAGGTTTTTCTTCCTGCCTGAAATAACTCAGCAGCTCTGGAGTCAAAAGTTCTGGATTTAGAAAAGATGAAGAATTCAGACCTAAACCGAGATAATTTTCCATTGTCCGATATACTCTATTATGAATACTAGATTTCCCAAGATGAGCAAAATTCGAAAGTTCATACCTAGAATATCACGCATCCAAAAGAATAGACTTTAAGAGTGAAAACTCCTCATAAATATCCTCATCTGTCCCAAAATATTCCCCAGAAATCAGAGTATCCGTATTTTTCCTTTTCCAAACTTGATTTTCAAACAGCTCTAATGTATAAAGAGAGAAACTATCAGCAAATCCCGAATTTACAAAGCGGGAAAAGAAATCCAAAGCTGACTGATTTCGAAGATAACGATTTCATTTTTTACTCTGATTTCGCTTTCCAAAGGCAATAAAATCAAAATTAAATACTGTTGAATCCGTTTTTAGCTCTTGCAATCCTCTCAGAAATTCAACTAATCCAAGAAAAAGACTATGTCTACCAGAAAGTTGCAAGACCTCATTATCGAAACTCTGAATACCAAATGAAAACCTAATCCTTGGATATTTTTTTGCATAGCGTGACTGGATTTTACGAATAATCTCATAAATTTCCTCTTCTGGATACGGATTAAATTCAAAACTCAATTCCGCTAAATTTTCACAATCGAAATATTTCTCCATTATCTCGATCATCTGAATAAGCCTATCAGCACCAAGCAAATTTGGAGTACCTCCTCAAAAATAAAGCGTCTTAATTGGCTGATGAGAGAGGTGCTTTGCATAAAATGCAGTCTCCTGCTCCAGTGCTGACAGATAAGTCTCTACTGAATCAGATTTTTCTTCCATCGGGAAAGTAGAAAAAGCACAATACTTGCACTTTGACTGACAAAATGGGATATGCAAATATAAAGAAAGCATAAAAAAATCTGATCAAAAATAAAGAAACTAAGCCTTTGCTAATTCATACGTATCCTTTGCGATCATCAACTCTTCATCAGTTGGGATCACAATAACTTTAACTTTACTCGCTGGAGTAGTAATCTCTCTCTCCTCCCCTCTAAAATTATTTACTGATTCATCAAAATCAACTCACATCCAATTAAGCCTTTCTGCGATAAGTTTTCTTTGCAATGCTGAATTTTCAAGCACACCTGCCGTGAAAACAATAGCATCTACCCCTCAAAGCAATGCCGCATATCCTCCAATAGTCTTCAAAATAGCATTAGTATACATCTCGAGAACAAGAGTTTCCCTCTCTCTTCCTTCAAAATACCCAGCCTCGATATCTCTTAAATCACTTCCGATCTGAGAAACTCCAAGTACACCAGATTTTTTATTCATGATAGTATCAACTTCTTCAGCACTCAGTCCTTCCTTTTTCATAATAAAAGGAATAATCGCTGGATCGATAGCACCACATCTCGTTCCCATCATCAAACCATCAAGCGGAGTGAATCCCATGGAAGTTTCAATGACTTCTCCATTTTGGATTGCCGTAATACTCGCTCCATTACCAACATGGCAGGTGATAACCTTTGCATCAGGCTTTCCTAAAAGTTCTATTGCTCTTTGATATACATATTTGTGAGAAGTCCCGTGAAACCCATACCTTCTAACTTTATACTGCTCATACCATTCATAAGGCAAGGGATAAAGGAAATGATCAGGCTTCATAGTCTGATGAAATGCTGTATCACATACTACAACCATAGGCACACCAGGAAGCATCTTTTCACAAGCCTCAATTCCGATGATATTTGCTGGATTGTGCAATGGAGCCAGAGAAATCAATTCTTTAAGTTTCTCCTTCACTTCTTCAGTTACAAGAACTGACTTTGGAAAATACTCTCCTCCATGAACAACTCTATGTCCAACTGCACTAATTTCACCAAGAGATTGTAATGCTCCATATTCAGGATTAGTTAAAATATCTAAAACTCTATGGAGAGCCACCTCGTGATCTACAATTTCTTCATTAAAAACTATTTTTTCTCCACTGGCAGTCCTATGAGTAATAATCCCTCCAGAAATTCCAATCCTCTCAACAAGCCCCTTTCCAAGGATACTCTGATCTTGCATATTAAAAACCTGATACTTGAGAGACGAACTCCCTGAATTGACAACCAAAACTTTCATACGACTCGTATATAAATAAATATAAAAAAATGTGCCTCCTACTGTATGGAAAGCAAGTAAAAAAGCAATAAAAAATCTGATTTTTTCGTCATTTTCATCATAATAATCAATACTATTATTTTCTTTTCAAATATCATCTGTATCTCATTTTTCAATGCTGACTACTTCTTGCATTTTCTATCCTAATAGCTATAGTAAAACGATGAAAAAATCAGTTTTTAAAATTTTTGCAGATTTGAAATGCTAGATAAATATAATGCACAGGAAATCGAATCAAAACGATGAAAGATCCGAGAAGAAAAAGGCTATTTCGAAGCCAAAATGGAAGAAGGAAAACCAAACTATAGTATTGTAATTCCGCCTCCAAATGTAACTGGAATCTTGCATATGGGACATGTATTAGATCTTTCAATCCAAGATGTACTCGTAAGACGAAAGAGAATGTCTGGATACAATACCTTATGGATGCCAGGAACTGATCACGCAGGAATTGCCACACAAAATAAAGTAGAAAGAAGTCTGGCTGAAGAAGGACTTACTAAGGAAGATATCGGAAGAGATGCCTTTTTAGAGAGAACATGGCAGTGGAAAGAAAAATACTGAGGAGTAATCACAACTCAGCAGAGAAAATTCTGAGCATCACTTGACTGGAAAAAAGAGAGATTCACCATGGATGAGGGGCTCTCAGAAGCTGTAAAGCAAAACTTTGTAGACCTCTACCGTGATGGCTTGATCTATCAGTGAGAGTACATTGTAAATCGATGTCCTAGGTGTGGAACAGCACTCGCAGATGATGAAGTTGATTATGCAGATAAAGAGTGAAATTTTTGGGAAATCAGATATCCAATTCTAGGTAGCGAAGAAAGCCTTATCCTCGCAACTACCAGACCTGAAACAATGCTTTGAGATACTGGAGTTGCAGTCAATCCTGATGATCCAAGATACCAGCACCTCATCTGAAAAAAAGTAATCGTTCCTCTCGTAAATAGGGAAGTACCTATCGTAGCTGATCACTATGTAGATATGGAGTTTGGAACCGGAGTTGTAAAAATGACGCCAGCTCATGATCCAAATGATTTTGAAGTAGGAAAAAGAACCTGACTTGAGATCCTAAATATCCTTACTCCTGATGCAAAGATCAATGAAAATGGTGGAAAATACGCAGGACTTGACCGCTTTGAAGCAAGAAAGCAGATCGTTGCAGACCTTGAAGCTCAAGGCTATCTCGTGCAAGTAAAAAAACACAATCACGCAGTAGGACACTGTTATAGATGTAATACCGTTATCGAACCAAGAGTTTCAAAACAATGGTTCGTAAAAATGAAACCACTCGCAGAGCCAGCACTCGAAGCAGTAAGATCTGGAAAGATTAAAATTCAACCAAAAAGATGGGAAAAAGTTTACTATAACTGGCTAGAAAATATCAGAGATCGATGTATCTCTAGACAAATCTGGTGGGGACACAGAATCCCCGCTTGGTACGGACCAGATGGACAAACCTTTGTAGCAAAAAATGAACAAGAAGCTAAAAATCAGGCTTTTGAGTTGTATCAAAAAGAAGTAGAACTCACTCAAGAAACTGATGTTTTGGATACCTGGTTCTCATCAGCATTATGGCCTTTTTCAACAATGGGATGGCCTGGAAAAACTGACCTTCTTCAGCATTTTTACCCAACTTCTACACTCGTAACTGGTGCGGATATTATCTTTTTCCGAGTAGCAAGGATGGTAATGATGGGAATGTACCAGCTAGGAGAAGTACCGTTTTATGATGTAATGTTTCACTGAATCGTGAGAGATGAACTCGGGCGTAAGATGTCTAAGTCATTAGGAAACTCACCAGATCCACTTGATCTTGTAGCTGAATATTGAGCTGATGCGATCAGATTTACCATGATCTACAATACCTCTGCAGGACAAGATGTACATTTCTCTGAGAAGCTCCTTGAAATGGGTAGAAACTTTGCAAATAAAGTATGGAACGCAACAAATTTTGTCCTCATGAATCTAGAAGGATTTGATCCACAAAAGATAGAAAAATCTGATTTGAATTTTGAACTTGTAGATCATTGGATTTACTCAAGATTACACACTACTATTCAACAAGCAGTTGAGAAGCTTGAAACGTATACGCTCGATGAAGCGGCAAAACTGATTTATGAGTTCATTAGAGGTGATTTCTGTGATTGGTATCTAGAGATGGCAAAAGTAAGACTTTACGGAAATACTGATCAACAGAGCAAAAACACTGCACAGTGGGTATTATGGGATGTGCTCAAACAAAGTTTGCAGCTCTTGCATCCATTCATGCCGTTTATTACTGAAGAACTTTGGCAGCAGCTTTGAACTGGAGAAGAGACGATCATGCTTTCTCGCTATCCAATGGCAGATCCAAGCCAGATTTCTCAATCTGATGAACAAGCGATGAGCTATATCCAAGAGGTAATCACTTCTCTCAGAAATATTAGAGCAGAAGCAAATATTGCACCTGGAGTTGAAATTGATGGGCTAGTGAGAACTGAAAACTCACTTGAACTTGAAATTCTCACAGCAAACAAAGCATTCCTTATGAAACTCGCAAAACTCAAATCACTTGAATTTGGAAAAGAAATTCAAAAGCCTGATTTATCAGGATTTAGAGTCGTTGGTAATTCTGAGATTATCGTTCCGCTACTTGATTTCCTTGACGTTGAAGCTGAAAAAAAGAAACTTCAAGACCAAATCAGCAAACTAGAACAAGGAATCTCAAGCTGCGAGAGAAAACTTAATGACCAAGTTTTTATGGGGAAAGCTCCTGAACATATTATCCAAAGAGAAAGAGACAACCTAGCTGAATATCAGCAGAAAGTTGCGAAACTTCAAAAAAATATTAAACTCCTTGGATAAAGAAAAAAAACCTGAACTTCAATTCAGGTTTTTTATATATTAATAAATTTGCATATTTAAACCTCCCATCTTGTTAACTCCCATATTGATGGCGGTATATACAGGTCCTGACTGCTGAGCCGTCAGTTTAATCTCAACTTCTCAATCCTTAACAAAGCTAATCGCTACTGGATCAATAGAAAGATTAGTACTACTAGCTACCAATACAATCGGCTGCTTTAAGACACCATTATACGCACTTCCATTGGCTTTATTTTTAATTTGAAGTTTAAATGTAGTAGTTTCTCACTTCTTGAGCTGACTTTGAAGATTACCTGTAAAACTAATATCCCACTCACTAAAGAACTTCTTACCTACAGCATCAAGTCTAGTCTCATCAAGCTTCACCAAACTATTTAATAATCCAGAATTCTGATTTTCAGTTGGTTTTTGCTCAGGAGCTTTCTGCTCTGGACTCGGTACTGAAGGTTGTGCAGGTTGCGGCGTAGGTACAGCAGGCTGAGTTGGTTTCTGCTCTGGAGCTTTCTGTTCTGGAGATGGGGTTGGAACCGGAGCAGATGGATGCTCAGGTTGAGTTGGAGTCTCTTTACCAATAGTTGAAAGTTTTTGGTAACTAGATTCAGCTTTTTGTTTATTGTATGCAAGAGCAAACTGTGAGAATGAACCTACTCCCTTGAAATGTTCTTTCCAGTATTGATCAAATGGAGTGATTTTCACCTTATCAGCACTCGCATGAATCAACATATTTTCACCAGCATAAATCGAAACATGAGTAATTTCTCTATTGTCTGGTGTCGCATAAGTATTCTTAAAGAATATTAAATCACCAACCTTCGCCTTTGATATATCTTCATACCAATATCCACCTCAAGAAAACTGAGAAGCCTGATCAGCAGCCATCTTTTCTAGAGTAATTCCTACCTGTCCAAAGATTGTTTTTGTATATTGACTACAATCTGTCGGTTCACCAGGAAGAGTACCAGTAGCCCCCAAAATATATGGACTATTTACATACAGTTGTGCAATCTTTAAAAGATGCTTACGATCCTGCATCTCTGTCAATGAAAGTTGAGGAGCTGCATTATGTTCTTGAGCATCTGCTGATGCACTATGTGGCAATTGAGCCTTTGCATTTTCGAGAAATGGAATAGGATCTAGATTATGTTCAAACATTTCCGCTCTACAAAGTCCTTGATTAATAACTTCAATACCTCACTTTTTCAAATCAGCACAATTCTGAAATGCATAAACTGGTTTTCCTGTAGTTCCCTTATTGATCTCAAAATGCACATGATTTCCACCAAGTCACCCCATAGTTGTTCCACTATTTCATATCGTTCAGATTTTTTGACCTATTGAAACTGGCTGCCCCTTTTGTACCGAGATAGTGTCCATGTGCCCATAAGTAGCAAAATAGAGTACCCCATTATAAATAAATTGAATCTTCACAACATTTCCATATCCAGCTTGAGGACCAGCATAATAGACCTTTCCATTTGCAATAGAGTACAGTGGGGTTCCCTTAGCAGAGGCGATATCTACTCCATAATGACTTCCCTGATCAATCGCCCATCCACTCAAATAATTTCCACCAAAAAGCACCGTATAAATATCAGTATAGAGCTTATTCCCAGCATATTTTTGATAATCAGCATTTTGAATCAATGGCAAATTGATCTTACAAGAATCATCAAGTTTAGACCACTCTTCTGACCTACATTCGAGTTTAGCTACTTCTTGGAGCGGATAAACCAGTTTCATATTATTTGGGGTCGAATCACTATTTCCAAAGATCCAAGTACAAAAACTGAAAACCGCAACGATCATAATTTCTCCAAGATAGATCATCTTTTGACTCACTTTATTAGAGAAATTAAAGGTTTTATCAATTCTTCTCCCCTTATTGTGTTTTTTGAGCATTCTAAGCCCAAACTTTTTGTGAAGAGTACTACGAAAGTTCTCATACTTGGTCCATTTTGTTTGCATTGTTTTTGTGCTAGTATTTAAAACTACAAAACTAATTTTAATCACAAAAACAAAAAATGTCAACTTTTTACAAACTTTTTTAATATTTTGACAATATATAAGTTATCAATTAGATAAATAGAGAAATATAAAAAAAATCTGAATAAAAAAAGGCAAGTTTTACTCAAAAACTGCCTTATATTGTATAGCAACAATCAGTCCTTACCTCTTCTCTGCTACTAAGAGATGCCCAGTTACTACCTTAGAATCACAAACATCACGAAGTGGCATTATCCCTGTAAAAAATCAGATTTCTTTCGCTTCTTGTTCTATTTCCTCAATAGTATGTGGATATTGAACAATTTTAAATCTTTTTGCATTAATATTCCAAAGGAAAAGCCTTCTTTGTAAAAAATGTCCAATCAAAATCTGACCATTTGGTTTTAAAACACGATAAGCTTCAGCAAAAAAATGCTCCAAATCCTCAATATGCTCAAGCAAAAAAAATGCACATAAGAGATCAAACGATTCATCTTCAAACATAGTCCAGTCCTGTTGCAAATCACAAATCACTTTTACTCCCTTAGAAGGGTGCTTTGCTAAAAGTTTCTCAGCACAATCGCAAGCTACGTATTCATCTGGAGAGATTTTCATAAGTTGCTCATACATTCTCCCATCTCATGCCCCCAAGTCCAAAACACGATAGCCCTTTCTCTCTCTCGGAACAAATCTATTGAAATCCAAGCTATAAAAAGAATTCAAATGCGGCCAATATTTTTTGTATTCAGTCTCGGTAAGATTATATCCCTCTTTAGAGTCTAAAAGCAGTGTATGCTTACTATCATATGCCATCAAAAAGCAAAAAAATCTAAAAATCCGACTGCAGATCAGTATAGAGAACTCAGCAAAAGAATCAAGGAAACTTACATTTTCACAAAAGAAGATAACTACCAAATAGCAGTTTTTAGTTCTTTATCTAGAAATTTCACTAGTCTTAAGTGATATTTCTAATTCTCAAACCAAGAAAAAAAATCTGTTTTTTTTGCTTTTTTATTCTTCTATCTGTATAATAGAAAAGAATATTTTATCTCAAGAATAATAATGCAAATCTCAGATACCTCTCCAAAACTCTGATTGCAATATTCTAGCAACAATGATTTCTTCCCAGAAAGCATTGAGTTTTTGCAGAAAATCTGATTTGTAAATATTCTCTGTATTGATATGTATGTTAAATATTCGTTTCAAAAGATGAGCCGAGCAACACTCGTTCAAGGAGCAGAGATCGATACTTATGACAATGATCATATGATCAATGATACCTTTTTTGTTCACAAGATTACTATCCCTAGAGAGACGAGTATCACACGCGCTTTAGTCTACATCAAACTCAATCAAAAAAAATCAATGTCTGCACAAGATATTATTTCGTTTGTAAAGTCGATACCTATGGTTTCACTGTTATTATTCTGATTTATATCTTTTCTGATCCCATGAACGGTTGGGAAAGTTCTCCAATTTGTAAATTTGATCGCATTTTTGATTTTCCTTTTATACTTTGCATATAAATTTATCAGACACCTCCTAACACTTACTAGAAACAAAAATACCGCAGTACAGGACCACAGTGTCACCTATATCAATCCCTATGATCTAAAAATCTTTACTAAAGAAGTTAAACAAAAAATCGAAGAACTCAAAGACTCAGGCGTAACTGATATCGCAATTGATAGAAACAACCTCTATTTCAAACAAGATTTGATCGACACAACAGACCGCACAGTAGTATGAGAGTTACTTGGTCAGATCAAACCTTTTGATGAAGAGAGGAAAAGAAAAACGATGGAGAAAATGATCGAGATCTTCTGAAATCCTGATTTTTTAGCCCTTTTTAAAGAAGAAAATGCAAGTTAAAAAGTGGCGAGATTCACTCAGCAATTACTTTTCACAAACCAAAGAAAAACTCTGAAATCAAACTCAGAACTTTTTCTGAAATACCTCTCATCAAGCAGAACTCTGAGCGATTGAAAACGAGATAAAAAATCTGACTCCAAGCTGACAAGCCACTGTAGCCACCCTAATGCAAAATAGCCAACTCAAGAAGAATATTGAACTTCCTCCTCAGGACGAACTTTTAGCAAAGATTACCTGATATTCCTATCTCCCACCAGAAAAAAGACCCTATCAGATCTGAGATTTCTATCTCGAACCAATATATAATTCGATATTTCACTGTATTTATCTGAATCACAAAGAAAAGATCTGTATCATCGCCTATAGAGGAACAGACTTTAAAAATACTTCTGACCTCATCTCTGATGCTCAAATCATACTCTGAGTAAATGCCATCGATCCTAGAGTAACCGGAAGTATTGAACTGTTTGACCAAGTAAGAAAATCACATCAAGAGTATAAAAAACGAATCTGCGGACATTCACTGGGATGAACACTCTGCTATATCGTTGCAAAACATAGGCAAGTAGACTACTGTTGCACCTTCAATCCTGGCTCTGCTCCCAATAAAATCTTCATCCTCATGCTCAAAGATACTCTAGTCAAAAAAGAGCGAACCACAAAAATTCACACGTATAAAATACTCTGAGATATTGTATCACTCTGTAGTTATGTTGGGGAAACCGTGAGTTTCTTTGTCCCAAGCTTCAATCCAGGAAAGCTCCATACTATGGATAACTTCTTTAAGCCTGAAATTACTGAAGAAAGCACGAGAAATTAATCTCCCTCCAATCAAAAAATAAAAAACCTGAGTTTAATTTCAGGTTTCTTCTATATCTATAATTTTTCCTTATATACAATTCTTCCATTTCTAGAATCTTTCATATCCTCACAAATTTCAATAATTCAGGCATCTAAAGCACGCTTTATGAATCTTCTTAAATTTTTATACTTAGAAGAAGTTGAAGGAGTCTCTTCAGCATATTTAAATTTCGCAAAATCATAACGAGTAAAAGGTTTTCCTTTAATCTTTTTTAAAAAATTTTTAAAATCACTATCCAGCTCTTTAAAATATTGCTCTTCTTCTTTCACTCATAAAACAATAAGCCATAAAATTCAAGCTGCAAAAAGCATCCAAGCACCCGATGTTACATATACAGAAATCACTTCATTCGATTTTCAGCATAACCAACAGGGAGTAAAAAAGAAATTCGATTTTCAGCATAACCAACAGGGAGTATAAAAAAAGAAAAAGAGTCCAACTAATGTTAATACAACTAAGACAGTCTTAAATAATCACTCCTTTCTCTGCAATAATATCTCCATTTTTTCTATGAATTTTTCCATATCATTTTAAATTAAAAGATAAAACATCTATAAATAATATAAGTTTATCAAAAACAAAATCAAATCAAAAAAACCTGAGTTTACGTTCAGGTTTTTCTTTCTTCTAAATATCAGAGTGCAGTTTAGAATTCGGATTTACATAACTCGTCCTCTTAACTACCAAAGGATTATTAGTATCATAGATACTAAACATAATATCAGGATACTTCTGCACAAAGTTTGCCTGCATTGCCTCCTGCATCGCATAGATATTCTCTAAAGAATCATCACTAAATCCCATCTGAGAAACAATATACTTCCTATATATAGGATGCTCGGGTAGTGACGCTACAAAATTATCAAAAGCTAAGACCTTTCTAGCTGGAACAGACAAAGTATGAGGGATATTGCTCTTTTCAGCAAACTCACAATTGGAACATGGGGCATAGTAGGACATCTCCAAGTATTTTGCAATCAACTTATCCAGGTTTTTTGTCTTTGTTCCTACATGCTTATTCATATTTTCCTTAAATTGATCATGTTCTTCAGCAGTCAGTCCCTCATAAAGCAAAGCCTGATGGGATTCAATAAGATCATAAACCTGATTTCCACGTGCAGTAATCAATCAGAGTGGCCTAGCATTAATATTCGCTTTTTTAAAATTTTTCCAGCTCGGTCCTATCTTATCCGCATTCAAAGCATTAAGCAAATCCTGTTTCATAGCACCTGGAGCTCTGAGACCACGATATGCTTGTTCTCGATCACCATTTGGTAGTCTATATCCAGGTTTTTGGATCATAGGTTTCAAATCTTTATCAGAAATTTCCTCCTCTACCCAAACACTTTCAGTTCCTTTTTCAGTCTGCTTGATAACCTCTCTCTCAACAAAAACCTTCAAATCCGTATGAAGCAAATTATCATCAATATCAAAAGCATAGCCTTTTATATACTTCTCCCTCATTACTACCAGCAAACAAAATAAAACAAAAATAAGAGAATATACTATAAAGATATTGACTTATTTTTCAAGATATATTTTATATAGTAGAAAGATAAAAAAAGAAAAAACTGAGGTTTCCCCAGTTTTTATCTAGAGATAAAATCAGATTTTTTGATAAATCTCCTCAATTTTTCTAGTAGCAATAGCATTCACCTTTTCACTATGCTCTTGAAGAAGTTGCCTTACCTCATCATCTGAAATCTCAGCAAATCTCTCCTGTAATGGCAAAAGGAATGCGGAAAGTTTTTCATATAAATATTCTTTTGCATACTTATATGAAAGCCCACCTGCCAAATACTTCTCCCTCAAAATCTGATCTTCTTCAGCATCAATCAAATGCTTCACAATTTGATAAACATTACATTCATCAGGATTTTTCGGCTCCTCAACAGTCTTAGTATCGGTTGGGATCTGTTTCACTTTCTTGAGCAAAACATCTGCGTTATCCAACAGTCCAATATAATTATTATACGACTTTGACATTTTTCTTCAGTCAATACCGATAATTATCGCAACTTGTGGCTGAATAAACGGTTCTGGTAGTTTAAAAGTTTCTCCATATGCCGCATTAAACTTTTGTGCAATATCTCTCGCATATTCAACATGTTGTTTTTGATCCTTCCCAACTGGAATAATATCCGCATCATACAGGAGAATATCCGCCGCCATAAGTATTGGATAACAAAAAGTTCAAACTCAGATTTCTCCAGCCTTTCCTTTTGCTAAAGCGTCCTTATAGCTATGCATTCTCTCCATCGTCCCCATAATCGTCAAACAAGTCAGCACCCAACTAAGCTGCGCATGTGCGGGGATCAAAGCTGGATTATAGATCAATGTACGCTGTAAATCTACTCCACAAGCCATGTAGAGCTTTGCAATAGTCATAGTATTTGCCCTCAGCTCATCAGGATTATGAGTTTGAGTAAAACCATGCATATTCGCCAAAAAAAGAAAAAATTCTGAATCTTGTTCTGTTTTTTGCAGTTCAATGAACGGTCTTACCGCTCAAAAATAATTTCCCAGGTGAAGTTGCTGCCCTGTTGGTTTAAGTCCAGTAAGAATTCTTTTTGCCATCATTCATTCAAATATAAAGCCAATTTCCCTCATAATAAGGAAATAAGGGTTAGTTGCAAGAATTTTTTTATATATACATTTAAATCATTTTAATATGTCAGTTTTCTAATTTTTTAGGTTTCACAAGACTTGACTTTCAGTAGAAAATATCTATAGTTTTTATTGTAAATAAAATCATAAAAAATAAATTACTATGTTAGACACGGTAAACAAATCAGAGTATCTGACTATTTCAGATATTGCTCGCCTATTTCTAATTGAAAACAGCAAAAAAACAAATGTTATGAAAATTCTTCTCAACCTTGAAGAAACAAAGAACCTAGATTTAGAACTAAATTTTTGTAACTTTTATGCTGTAGTTAGTAGAGAAAGATTAGAAGAAGCTCTTGCACTCACAGAACTGCCACAAACCTTTATGACAGTCAAAGAAGCCACTCAAGAACTAAAAATCACTGAACGAAGAGTTAGACTCTTAATCAGTAATGGAAGACTCAAAAATTATACGGAAAATCTGAAAAGAGAAATATTGCTTCATCCTCAAGCAGTTTTCAAAGTAGGGAAGTCTATTCGATCAACCTCACTTTCTCAACAAGATTCCCCAAAGTATCCTCTACCAAAGCAAAATTTTAGAGACAATAATATTACAAAAAAACAGGAAACTGAGGAAGAAAGAAAACAAAGAGAAATCGAAATTGCAAAGATTAAGGCGAAAGTTGAAAGTTATAAAACTTTAAAACCAATGAGATTCTTTGATAGAGAAGCATCTGAAACCCAGCTTTAACAGCAAAAAGAAAACCTACTGTATCAGTAGGTTTTTTCTCTATTAACATTCTCCAAATAAATTATTCAATCCAATCAGTAAACACTCTATAATCATGCTGGAGTTCTGTATCTGATTTCAGCTTTTTTTCCATATTATTGATCGCATAGATCGCCGTAGCATGGTTCTTACCTCAGAAATATTCACCTATTTTTTCGAGTGTCCATCAAAAATATTTCTTTGCCAAAAGCATCAAAAGCTGACGTGCTGTACTAATTTCCTTTTTTCTACTATCAGATTTCAAATCCTCGATAGAAAGCGAATAATACTGTGCGACCATTTCAACTAATGTCTCAAAATTTTTCGTGCTTTTCTTATTCTGCTGAAGGACATTTTCCATTGTCTTATGCCTCTCATCTGAATAATAACCAAGCGTCTTAAGACAATTATACACATCATCTTCAGAAATTTCAAGACCAGAAAGCTGTTGTCTAGTGATCAAAATATTCAAAGCTCCCTCAAGTTCTCTAACATTACTCTTGATATATTGCGCCATCAGTGAAAGATATTCAAAATCAATCTGAAGCCCCTTTCTCTGCAACTTCTCCTCCAAAATTGCGATCCTTGTTTCAAAATCCGGGGCCTGAATATCCGCGACCAATCCTTTTTGAAATCTCGAAGTAATCCTCTCTTCCAAAAGAGTCAATTCCTTTGGAGGACGATCAGAAGAAATAATAATCTGCTTTTTCTTCATATTAAAATCGTTAAAGAGATTGTGGAATACTTCTTGAGTTCTATCCTTTCATGCCAAAAATTGAATATCATCAACAAGCAAAACATCTACATTCTCAAACTTTTTTAGCAATTTAGGAATAGTATTATTTCTAAGCGCATTTACAATTTCCTGAATCAGGTTTGAACTCGGCAAATAAATCACTACTTTATCAGGATTTTTCTGCATAATCTCATTTCCAACCGCCTGCATAAGATGCGTCTTCCCAAGCCCCACATTTCCATACAAAAAAAGAGGATTATAGACAATACCTGGATTTTCTGCAACCGCCTTTGCAGCAGAAAAAGCAAATTGATTGTTTGCTCCAGCTACAAAAGTATCAAATGTATAGGTAGGATCAAACAAAATTCAAAAATACTGACTTAGTTCAGCTTTTACTGTCTTTTCTAAAGCAAAACTTTGCTCCTGAGGAACTTTTTGCTCATCTGCAATATTTAGAAATTTTTTGAGATCCAAAAGCAGTTCATGTTTTCCACTAGAAAATGGAGTATACACCGCATATCTAAGGGAAAATTGAGGATTATACACACTCTGAATAGCTTCCTTAAGCGCCTTATTAAATAGCTTTTTAATCTGAATGAGAATAAAGTCATTAGGCACTCAGATTACAACTTCCTTTTTTACTTCATCAATATCCGTAATCCCAATATTTCAGAGAAAAGTCAGCATTTTCTTATGATCAAATTGCCCAGCTATCGCCAAGATTATTTTTTCTCGGAGCTCACGAAGATATTGCTTTTTAGCGGCATCATGTTCTGAGAGAGTATCGATAAGCATATCTTTTTTGTTAGATAAAATTAGTTTTTCTGGAGTATCACATATCAGATTTTGTATTCTTTGTTAATACCAGAAGCAGGATTAGCATAATCTCAAAAATCCTTTACAGTAAAGTTTTTTCCCAAATATTTAAAATCCTCAAGCGTATATTTTACAACTCAATCTTTCTCATTCATCAATTCTGAATCACTATGATGATAAGTTAGAAAAACAAGCCCTCCTCTATTTAAATGATCATAAATTGAGGAGATGAAGACTCCTAACACATACTCCTTATCCATGTACATCACAATATGCTTCGCTATGATGAAGTCATAGTTTTTTGTAATCTTGAACTCACTGATTTTACTTTCATAAAAAGTCACACTTGGATGCACTTTTAGATAATCAGGGTAAAGATTTCTAACTGACGTATCTTCTACTGCATCAACCTGAGCTCCATAGCTCGCTGCTAAAATACTAAAATACCCCTTACCAGCTCCAAGATCCAAAATAGTTTTTGGATGATACTGCTCAATCAATTCACTCACAAGTCTTGCTCCTTCCATAATTCTTAGTTATCAAAAAATAAATGCTACTCCACAAATTTCTCTAAAGTCAAAATATTAAGTCCAGACCTCGTAGTATAAAGATCTTCTAGTGTCATTTCCTGCAACTCACTGCTAAAACAAGCTGTGAGATCTTCCAATATTGCAATTCTAAATCCTCTATCATAACTCTCTTCTACAAACATTCTCACACAAAGGTTAGTTAACGCTCAACAAATAACCAGATTTTTTATTCAGCTCAACTCTGATTCCATCTGAGTCTGATAGTAAGCGCTAATTTTTTTCTTTTCAATAATAGTATCTTGTTCCTGAATATCTAAATCAGGGAAAAATTCTGACAACGGACTCCTTTCAGAGAAAGCTCCTGATGCCTCTAAATGCTTTACAAAAATGATCTTGTAGCCCATCTCTCTAGCGTAGGCAATCAAGTAGTTCATCTTTTCAAGCATCACATGCATATTTCCCAGATAGTAGTCAGTCTCCTTGCTCGCTCGAACAGACTGCATATTAATAATAACAAGTGCGGTTTCCGACATCATCAAGCATTAAATATAAAAGCACTTTCTATCTTACAGTTTCGCAAAGAATATTCAATTTGAAATACAAAAAAACTGTTTAAAAACTCTTTTTCTATTTGATTTAGAAGTCAAGATATGTATGCTAAAGCCTAAGCAGATTTTTAGTTCCTATCTGTACAACAATGTATGGACTCTATCAATCAAAGGTATGGCAAAGACTCCAAATAGAGATTTATAAAAAACCACATGGATTTATCACACTCTTTGGAAAGGAATACTTCTACCTGATAAAACAAAAAAAAATCTGATTTCTGACTTTTAGAGAGTTTCAAATTATGGGAATTGAATTTCCAGACAACTGGGAAGAAGTCAGACAAGAACTCAAAAAAGTCAAAAAATACTTTTCAAAATCCCGAACAAATATTTTTTTCCAGTTTGGGATTATCAATGAAATAACCAGTTTTGATAATGCGCGAGCGAGGGAAGAAAATATCGTCTGAAAGGTAAAGCAAATGAGGCTTCATACAAGAGCCACTGTGCAAGCAGAAACACCTCTCAAACTCTCTTTCAAAGAAAATATGCCCCAGTCCACCATTATGATTAAGCTTGATAAGACTGATGATGAACTACTAAACGAGATGAATAGTGGTTGTGCTACCAGAATCAGAAAAGCAATAAAAAAAGGAACAAAAGTCAGACTTTGAACTCCTGAGGATTACGAAACTTTTTTCAAAAAATGGCAAACTACCGCAGATGGAAAAGGGTTTCATACCGTGAGCAAAAAACAATTTGATACCCTGTTAAAGGTTATTATTGAAAATAAATGCGGAAATATGTTTATCTCTGAGCTCAATGGAGAAAGTATTGCTGGAAATATTTGCCTCTTTCATGATGATACAATCGTATATTTGTATGGTTTTACCGATAGAAAATATACAAATCTCGGAGGACATCACTACCTCAAATATGGAATGTTTGAATGGGCGAGAGACCACGGATTTGAATATTGCGATTTGATGGGCGGTGCACCAACGGGATTTCCTGAGCATCCACTCGCCTGAGTCAGCAAATTCAAAGAAAGCCTCTGAGGAATGAAGCGAGAATTTTACGGGAACTTTGACCTCGTGCTCAACCCACTGCTCTATTATACCTTCAAACTCCTGACTAAGATAAAGAAGCGGTTAAAAAGATAAGATTTTAGTTTATTTATGATAAAAATATGCCTCAAACACAAAAATCAGTTTTCTCTTCTAGAATGTTTACCATTTTCTTTTGGGGAAGTTTAGGCTACAGTATATTACTCATTTTAAACAGTGTGATAAGAATCTTTACCTATATAGAGGTATTTGAAGTTCTAGGTCAAAAAAATCAAAATCTTTCACTTGATTATGTAGGAACAGCCTTTATGACATTGTGGTATGAATTCTATTATTCAATACTCTTTTGAATAGGAATTTTCACAATAGTATTTATAGTATGGCAGATTGTCGCCAAAATAAGGAAGCAATTTTGTCTCAAAACTTTTTTTTACGGACTCATTTGGTTAGTATGTATTACCGGATGCTTAGTGAGTCTTCATATTTTTAGGCAAGAGATACTCAAGGTAAGGATAATAGATGATATATCTTTTACGAAATAGAAAAAGATAAGATTTTAGTTTATTTATGATAAAAATATGCCTCAAACACAAAAATCAGTTTTCTCTTCTAGAATGTTCACCATTTTCTTTTGGGGAAGTTTAGGCTACAGTATATTACTTATTTGAAATAGTGTGATAAGAATCTTTGCCTATCGAGAGGTATTTGAAGTTCTAGGTGAAAAAGATCAAAATCTTTCACTTGATTATGGAGCAACAGCCTTTATGACATTGTGATATGAATTCTACTACTCAATGCTCTTTTGAATAGGAATTTTCACAATAGTATTTATCGTACGGCAAATTATTGCAAAAATAAGGAAGCAATTTTGTCTCAAAACTTTTTTCTACGCGCTCATTTGGTTAGTATGTATTACCGTATGCTTAGTGAGTCTTCACATTTTTAGGCTAAAAGTACTCAAGATAATAGGTTATATGTTTTCTCCACAATAGAAAGAGAGATAAGTTTTTGTTTAAGAATAAGAAAAAGAGAAGCTGAGCTTCTCTTTTTTTAGTATTGATTGACTTTGTCTCTGATATGGTCGTAGTTTCAGACATCAGGGAATATCTTATCAGTATTTCTGATAAATCAATGACTATTCCCCTCAGAAGACCCTCGTTCACTATAATATACAGCATCCTTATCTTCAAAGCATCATCCTCATCATTCACAAGTTGAAGAGTAACTACCACCAGTCACTCCATTCTCATCTACATAAAAAACTTCTCCTGTTAACACTTTAAAAGTATCATAATCAAATCCAGAATAAACAGCCTCAGCATCCCAATAGAGATTTTCCTTATCTACATAAAAACAAAGCGTTCACATGGCAACAGTTCGCACATCATCATAATAAAGAAATTTAAAATATTCTGGAGATTCCGTATGAATCTTTTCTCATAAACTCCAAGAATAGGAGAAATAAACAGTATTTCAAATACGGACAAAACCACAAGTCCCAGAACGGATTGAAACAAAGTGAGACAAAAATATTCCAAGTCAAAGAAGGAAAAACACAATAATTCAAAATGTCAACATTTTCTTTTTCATCAAAGTCCAAAACAATTAATAAAATAACTCCACTAAAAGTAATCTTTAGTAGAGTTTTTTCAAGATTATCCGACATTTTCAAAAGAGGAAGAGGGAAAAAAGAGAAGTCTGAATGCCTCTCTTTTTTTGATTTACTCTTCAATATCAATAAAGAAATCAGAAACTCCATCAGCATCAGAAAGTGAAAGTGACTCATTATCTAAGGTCTTAGCTATGTAGAAATACTGGTCACCATCAATATGGAAAATTACTCCCTAATCTGAACCTCATAATCAAAAATACTGACTGGAGCCTCTGAGGAAATCTTAACTGTCTGAATATCATTTCCCTCCCCAAGTGCATTGATACTCGCGAAGTCAAACTTTTGTAGCTCAGAACCCGCTGAGAGAGTCAAACCAGTATTGAGATCAGGATTATCTAAGTTTTCAACTTCTATTTGAAGTGTTCCTGTGTAGATATTAAGAGAAAACTGAGCATTTTCAGTAATTTTCTTTGGGTAAAAGTGGAAATACATTACCTGCCCACTAAAAAGAGCGAACTGATCAGCTTTGCTTTGATAGCTGGAGTTGTTTGCCTGCAAGTAGAAAGGATTATCCTCAACATTTTCCTTCCAAACGAGCGTACCAGTTTTTTGAAAAGCCTCTCGCTCTTGCTGTTTAGTTTGAGGAACTTCTGAAACAGACTCTAACTTTTCTGTATCTCTAGAAACATCAAAGCTGCAAGCACCGAGGAAAAAGACTTGAAGAAGAGCAACTAAAAACATAATCTTTTTGTACATGGTTTACAAGAAATAATAAATAAAAACAAAGAAATCAGAAAGGAATATAATCTCTTCAAAAAGATACAAATTTTCCCGAGCATTGCAAACCATTTACAATAGAGAGAAAAACCAGATTTCTCCTTTTTTCTAATTTTAGAAAAACTCTACCTTAGACAAACAAAGGTAGAGTTCCATTCCTGGGTTAGTAAGAAAAGTTTTTAGAGCACAGACTTATCATATTCTCCTTCATTAAAATTCACACTTCTCTGTTCTAAATCTCTAAACAAGGACGATCTAATCAATCGTAATCTCTCGTTGAGTCTGAGCTACAATTTCATGAAGCTCCTCATCAGAAAAAAGGAAAGGACGCTCTTCATCACAAGATGAAAAATCTTTCAATTTCTGAAGTGTTTGATAGTCTTGAGATATTCTCATCAACTTACTAGATCTGAATGAATCTAAAAAAATTCGATCAGAATAGAAGCTCTTTCCCTGAGGAGCATGAGCAACACTCAATACTTTTGCTGTTTGAGATTCTGATACCGATCCAGTATCAGTAACATGTTGTTGTCCACAAGAGGCAAATCCTGCAACTGTGAAAATTTCTAGAATAGATACGAGCTCTTTCATGTTTCATGCATTTTTTATTTTTAGATTTTTATACTCGCTAATATATGCTTATTTATCAGTAAAATACAAGCCAAAGTAGAATATTATTACCAACTCATCATCAAAAACAAAAAATCTGACACAAAGGTCAGATTTCTCTTTTTCTTCCAAAAAACTTAGAAAGGAAGATCATCAGATGAAGAGTTAGCAGCTCCATTTGACTTTTCAACTCTTCGGCAAGTGATACTATTGAAGTATCTTCCTGGTTGATTTCTAGATTCATTTGCTCTAGCATTCAAATGAACAGTAATCAAATCTCCAGTATTTACATCTGAAAGAAGGTTGATCTTGTCTCTGAAGAAATCTACAGCGATAGAACCCTTGAATTCTCTATCAGTGTTTTCTTCTAGAACAACAGTCTGTTTTTCAACACCTTCTCCGATAGTCTCTCTAGGACCGATAAATTTTACAAATCCTGTGTATTGCATAATAGTAGTAGTAATGAATAAAAAAGTAATCTACTTACCTTGAAGATAAGGTTTTTTGTTTCAATTGCAAGGGAAAAACTCATTTCGTAGCAAAATTATCACAGCAACAGTCAAAAAACAATCAGCCACATTAAAAACCGGAAAACTTCCAAGAGAAACAAAATCTCTAACACCTCATAATATCAGTCTATCACTTAAATTTCAAACCGTTCAAGCAAGCATGAGGGCAAAAACAAGTGGCGAAATATATTTTTTTCTCCAGAGATACACAAATAGTCCGAGTCCCAAGGCACTCACTATCAAAATAATCCAAGCATTAAGCTTTACCCCTCGAGAGATACCTGTATTAAAAACTGGCTCTAAAATCCAAAGTTCTTGCCCAATCTTATAATCATAAAAGGACATCTTTGTCAATTGATCAAGCAAAAACAGACCAAAAATCAGAATCCAGATTTTTCTTCCTTTTAACATGATAACCTAAAAAATAAAATTCCCCAATCCAGCATTAAAATACCAGTTAGACTCTCTCTGGAGTCTTGATATGGCAGAGATTCATAGCATTTTCCAATACTTGAGCAAATGCCTTGGTAATAAAGTAAGCTTTTTTCTGGATTCAGTCCTCAGTAATCACTCTCTGCACACTATAATAGCTATTGTAGAGTCTACACATCATCAACGCCCATTCAACAAGCAAAGCTGGATTGTCAGTTTCTTCTGCCTGAAGAATGATCATTGGATATCTATCCATTCACAAAATCAAATCTTTCTCAAGGTTTGTCAAAGATTCAGCATATCCCTCCTCAAAAGTCGGCGTCTCTCAAGCTGGGACTTTAGCAAGGATACTCTTTGCCCTAGCGATCGAATAAAGAATATAAGCCCCTCCCGATTCCTCAAAAGTTCTACACGCTTCCTGAATATCACTACTGATCGCAACTGGATTTTTCTTATCTTGCTTAATATCATTAAGGATAATAGATCCTATCGCAAGCTTACGAGCAATAGATTTAATTTCATCAGGAGAAAACTGACTATCTTCATATTTTTTTTCAAAATAAGCGATTGCCTCAGTGATCAGCTTTTTCACATTTGATGCACCATCTCTACTTGAGAGTTTCTTTTTTGAGACACTATCTACATAAAAACCATGATAAACAAATCTGAAATCAACATCATCTATTCAGAGTTTTCTTGCAGCTTTAAAAAGATTCATAAAGTGATCCTCCTGTTCCTGCCCAACTTCATAAATTACTTTCTTTGGTGTATAGTTCTCAACTCTATACTTAATCGCCCCAAGATCTCTAGTTGCATAGATTGAGCTTTTATCTCACTTGAGTACAACAAGCCTCTCAAAATTTCAAAAATCAATTACATATGCACCAATATCTCTCTTGATCTCAGAGATCGCAGCTTCATAGATCTTGTCTGTGATCGCTCAATCCGCAAACGCTTTCTCAAGCTGAGCAATATCTTGCTGAGCTACTTGCTCAGAATAGAGCTTTACAATTCACTGTTCATAGAGGCTCATCACTAAGTTCAGCCCCATCTCAGCATAAAAACTCTCTCAAAGCACATAATCATGATGAATATCTAGCAAATCATAGAACTCTCAAAAATCAGCCAAACTCCACTTTACCATATCCTGCCAAAGCAAAGTTTCCTTTGGATTTCCCTTTTCGAGGAGCGAAAATCTCTTCTTTGATACTGTGATAAAATCATTAAAATACACTACAAATTCCTGATAATTTCCAAAATCTCCATAGAATTTTTTGAGCTCTTGGAGCTGTTCAGTTGAAAGAGAAAGAAATTCTGATTCAGATTTAGCTAATTTCTCCCCCTGCCTATAGATCGTATAAATCGCGAAAAGCAAATCATTTTTATTCTCATACGCCGTCAAAAGATCCGACCATCTCTCATATCCCTCTATCAAAAATCAGAATCCTCCTCGATCATTGATATGATTTACTCTATGTGTTGTATATCCAGTAGCAGTATAAAGATTAGCAAGGACCTGACCGATAATTGTCGATCTAATATGCCCAGCATGAAGATGCTTTGCCACATTTGGAGAGGAATAATCTACCACAACATCTTCTTCCCTATGGATATCACTCTCTCAGAACTGTGATTTTTTAGCAAAAATATCCCCCAAAGAATCAAAAAGAAAACTATCAGAAAACGAAATATTAACATAAATCCCTACAGTTTCAATCTTAGAGATAATCCCCTTCTGAAATAAAAAAGATTCAGAAATCAGATTTTTGATTTTTGGAATGATTACAGAAACATATTCTCATCCCTTATATTTTCTAAGCAAACTTGGTATTCTCACACAGATATCCGCATCAAATTTAGACTTATCCACAAAATCAAACTCTAAATCACCCAAAGATTGAATGCTCTCATCTAAAGGTGAGAGAATCTCAAAAAAAGCATTAAAAAGCTTCACCAAAGCATATTCAGAATACGGAATATATCCAGACTCCTCTCTCTGTTTTCTAAGCTTTTCAATCATTAAAAGCGTCTGAGCATGCAACTTTTGATTTTGCTGAGCTAAAATATTCTCAGCAGTGATCTCCATAGCGTTCATTCAAGTATTTATGAAAAATAAACAGTACTTTGGTGAAAGTGTATATTTCTTATTGAGAAAATCAAGAGAAAAAGCCGTTAGAATCGAGCTTTTTCTTATAGCATAAAAAAAAATCTGATTTTTTTGACATTTTTTAAAAAAGTGATATAATATTAGTGCATTTATATCTTTTCAAAATAAACACAATGAAAAAAACAGTAAAGAACTTGATTCACAAACCAGAATCAGAAAGATCAAAGAAGGAAAAGTTGATCAGAGACATCGCCTTTTTTGGTGTAGTAGTTTACGCTGCAACACTTACATTCCTTCTCGGAAGCGCACAAGCTGACCAAACTATTGCAGAAGCTGAAGCATTCTCAGCTCACATGCAATCTCAGCAAGTAGTAGCTCAATAGTTCTTTGACTAAAAAAACAAAAAAAATCTGAAGAAAGCTTCAGACTTTTTTGTTATTTTTTATTTTTTCTACTTCAGAGTACAAGAATACAAATTCTATTATCTAACAGTAAAGAGAAATAATCTTTAGAAGACTTACCGAAAAAAGTTAAAATAAAAAAAAGCCTCATCATAACGATAAGAACTTTTCTTATATTCAAAGAATAAAATCAGATTTTTTTGGATTCTATTCTTCATCCATCTTCTTAACTTTCCCAGCTCTTTCTTCAATGATCTTCTTTTCGATCATTGCAGGAACCTTTTCATAGTTTGAGAATTCCATAGAGAAGGCAGCTCTACCTTGAGTATTAGATCTCAAGTCAGTCGCATATCCAAACATCTCAGAAAGCGGAACCTTTGCAGCAATAGCAGTTGCATTTCCTCTTGGAGTTTGTCCAAGAATAATTCCTCTTCTAGATGAAAGATCTCCCATCACAGTTCCAACATATTCTTCTGGAGTTACGATTTCTACAGACATGATTGGTTCAAGAATTGCAGGAGAAGCCTTCATAAATGCTTCCTTGAATGCCTTATATGTTGCTACCTTAAATGCTACTTCTGAAGAGTCCACATCATGATAAGAACCAAAGAATGGAACTACCTTAATATTGATGATTGGGAATCCAGCAAGGATACCTTGTGCCATAGTTTCTTTTGCTCCCTTATCAATCGCAGGGATAAATTCGTTAGGAATCACTCCTCCCTTAATTTCAGATACGAATTCATAGTTTTTATCTTCAGGAAGCTTTTCAAGTCTAAGCTCAACATCTCCAAACTGACCTCTACCTCCAGTCTGCTTTTTGAAGATTCCTCTTGCTGAAGCAGTATCAAAAATTGTTTCTCTGTATGCTACTTGTGGTTTACCAGTATTTACCTCTACTTTATGCTCTCTTCTAAGTCTATCTACGATCACATCAAGATGAAGTTCTCCCATACCTCCAATAATAGTCTGTCCACTTTCTTCATCAGAATATGCCTTGAAAGATGGATCTTCCTGCATAAGCTTTGAAAGAGCAAGTCCAAGCTTTTCTTGATCAGCCTTTGATTTTGGCTCAATAGCAATCTGGATCACTGGATCAGGGAACTCCATTTTTTCAAGAACGATTGGCTTTGCAGGATCACAAAGAGTATGTCCTGTCTGAGTTTCCTTAAGACCAAGGAAAGCACAGATATTTCCAGCAGAAATCTCTGAAATTTCTTCCCTCTTATTTGCATGCATAAGCAAAAGTCTTCCAACTCTTTCTTTCTTTTCAGTTACTGAGTTAAGCAAAGTATCTCCAGACTTAATAACTCCAGAATATACTCTCACGAAAGTCAAAGTACCAACGAAAGGATCAGTCATGATCTTGAAAGCAATAGCTGAAACTGGTTCATTAAGATCAGCTTTTCTAACTACTGTTTCATCTTCCTTATCAGGATTGTGACCTACGATCTCACCTCTATCAAGTGGAGATGGTAAGAAATCAATTACAGCATTAAGTACAAGTTGAACCCCCTTATTTCCAAGAGCTGTTCCACAAAGCATTGGATAAAGCTCATTTGATATAACTCCCTTTCTAATTGCTTTTTTGATCAATTCATTTGAAATTTCTTCTCCTCCAAGGAATTTTTCAGCCAATTCATCATCAAACATAGAAATTGCGTCAATCATAGCTTCTCTATACTCCTCTGCCTGAGCCTGCATGTTAGCTGGAATTTCTCCCTCAACTACATCAACTCCCTTTTCTCCCTCAAAGTGATAAGCCTTCATAGTAATCAAATCAATCACTCCTTCAAAGGTATCAGCCTTTCCAATAGGGAGCTGAATAGGGATTGCCTTATTTGAAAGTCTCTGAGCTACAGATTCGATCGACATAAAGAAATCCGCACCCATCTTATCCATCTTATTTACAAAGATAAGTCTTGGTACTCCATACTTATCAGCTTGTCTCCAAACAGTTTCAGTCTGAGGTTCAGCTCCTTGAGAACCATCAAGCAACGCAACAGCACCATCCAAAACTCTAAGAGATCTCTCTACCTCAACAGTAAAGTCCACGTGTCAAGGGGTATCAATCACATTAATCTGATTATCATGCCAAAAACAAGTAGTCGCAGCAGAAGTAATGGTAATACCTCTCTCCTTTTCCTGTTCCATCCAGTCCATATCAGCAGCTCCATCATGAGTTTCCCCAATCTTGTGCTTCTTTCCTGTATAATACAAAATTCTCTCAGTTGTAGTGGTCTTACCAGCATCAATATGCGCCATAATACCAATGTTTCTTACCTTATCCAAAGGTTTTTTGTCATTTGCCATAATATAAATAGCATAAAATATAAAAATTTGAACGGTTTGAGTATAAAAAAAAGCGATCTATTTACAAGTCAATTATCTCTTTTTTCTTTTTGAGGGAATAAAGAGAATAAAAATCAGATTTTTTTAAAAACATACGAGATAATTTGACTTTTTTATCTTTCCTATATATAATTTAAGTAAATTAGTTTTTTTAGATACTAACATCATCAGAATGAGAAAGCAAAGTAGATTTGAGTTACTCAAGGAATTTCAAACACTCACCGCTCAAGAAAAGCTTGAAAAAATTCAGATTTATCTGTATGCAATGCAAAAATCTGATAGAAATTATATCGGGCTATATGGTATTGTAGAAGAATTGGGAAGTGAAAATATTGATGAAACAATTTTGACGGAGCTTTATACTACGCTATTGGATATCACACTTATTTGAAAAGAGATAGAAGAAAGCTGACTAGATAAAGTTACATCAAAATTACAAAACCTAAAAGAAAATATTATCAATGAAAAAGAGTCTGATAATATTATAAAATCTATAGATAATCTCTAATTTTATTATAATAACTTACATTGCAATGAATGAAGAAATTAAAAGACAGATTGAGGCAGATGTCACATCCGGAGAAACCGAAGTACAAAAAGGATTTGAAAAAGAATTAGAAAATTCAGCGAAAGAATCTATCAAAAAACTACAAGAAAAATGAAAATTAAGCAATGAAGAAGTTCAGACGATCTACACAACAAACTATAAAAAGCTTCTCTCTGGGAAACTTGATAACGTCTCAATTCTTACCCAAAAAGTCAAAAACCTAGATGCTATCACAAATAAACTCCTAGCAACCTACATGGCAAAGCAGCGCGAAGCACAAAAAAATAACGAGGATCCTTCTTGGGGGAGAAGATGTATTTATCGAGCTTTAGATATTGACAAAGATATTTCTAAAAACTCTGCAAAGATGAATGTTCTAAAGTGAGTAATAGATGAACTAGCTAGTATCCCAGAAATGATACGAGAAATGGTAAAACATCCAAAAGACACAACAGAGGCAATATATAACGCACTTGTAAAGAACTTTTCTGCTACCATGGCTGAAATTGGGAAACAATATATGAACATCTTTAGTGGGTTTTGAACACCTGAAGATCAGTATAACACGGGGAGATCTGCGACCTTGATTATTCTAACACTTTTCCCTTGAGGCTTCTCAAAAACAGCATTAAATGCCTGAAAGTCGGCTTTGAGAGCAGCGGGTAAAGTAGCATCAACTGTCGGGAAAGCAGCAACAACACTCGGAAAAGAAGGACTCATTACCTGAACAAAAACTATAGCTAAAGAAGCCACAAAATGAGCGATTTCTGGGGCAAAAGAAGTAGCTAAATGAGTGGTTTCTAGTACCAAAAATGGAATCAACAGTGTAAAAAATGGAGTAAAAAGCTGAATCGAATCAGTGAAAAATAGTCCAAAGAATATCGTAAATATATTCAAGAAAAAACCAAGCGCTGAATACATAAAAATCGAAAATGCAACAAAACAACTAACAGATGATGTAACTAAATTGAAAAATAATATCAGCACATTAAAGGGACAAAAATCTCAACTAGGGAAGGAAGTAAAGGATTTACAAGCCCGTGTTGATACTCTAAACAAGAAGAAAAAACTAACTAAGGCTGAGAAACAAGAATTAACTCAAAAAACAAACGATTTAGCAACAAAGCAGAGCGAAATACAAGCGATTGATAAAAATATAAAGACAGAAAATGCAGTAATAAAGAAAAAACAAAGCGAGATAAACAAGAATAACACAAAATTAGGATTAGATAATAACAAGCTAAACCAAAAAGCGAAAGAACTCAAAGCTCTAGAAAAACAAAAAAACACTCTTACCTCAGAAAAAACAAAATTAACTCAACTCCAAAAGGACTTAGATGCCGCTACAAAAGCAAACAACACAAAAGAAATCGCCCGTCTAAACAAGGCAATTAACAAAACAAACACTAAAATCAAGGACCTAGAAACAAATATTGCAAAAAAAACTAAAGAAGTGAATGCAATCAATACAAAACTCTCCCAAAAAGAACTAAAACGTCTTGGGAAAGATGAGGTTTTACAAGAACTTATAAAAAAAGGATTCACAAGAGAAGTTTTAGGTAATCTACTAAAACTTGCTGCGAAATACAAATTATTTCAATCAATTAAAAACCGAATACACACAGGTCGTAATATTAAAAAACTCAAGAAAAAGCTCTTTGATACTGAGGAAGTACTCAGAAAGAAGGCAGGAAAGGGATCGATAGATAATCTCATCAATAAAGCAAAGAATACCCCTAGTATGAAGGGAAGAGATAACATTATCCAACTCGCCGATAAACAAACTGCTCTAAAAAAATCACTGGAAGAAGCAACGGCAATGTCCAAATCGCAAGTTCGTCAAATAGGGCTACAAGTCTCAGACCTATCTATTATTGGTGGAATGGTAAGTCTAGAAGCACAAAAAAATATCAAACTAGCAATGGAATCAGAAGCTTCGCTACTTGAGTTATATGAATATCTATCTATAGATAACGAACAAACAGCCAATCTCAACGAAAACAAAAACGGACTACGCAGTGGATCTGTAGAATTCGATGACACTATGGCAAAAAGTGACTACCTCAATGGATTATCAGAAGAAGAACTATCGAAAGTACACATCACCATTACTGGTAAAGCTTCAAAAACCTGATCTACCAGCGTCAACGAAAGATTAGCAACTGAAAGAGCCGAAGCTATGAAAAAGAAACTACTTGAAATCTATCCAGGACTCAAAGAGGAAAATATTTCACTAAGTATTGATCTACAAGCTCAAGATAGCGAGGATGATATTGCAAACTGGCAAGGAGCAGATCTCAATATCACCTGAGAAAGTAAAACCTATATTGCAGGATATGATGAAGTAAAATCAAAATATAACGAACTAAAAAAGGATTCTTCTCAACCAATAATCCCAGAAAATACAGGTAACATGGTAGCACAAAAATAAACACACAAAAAATCTGAGTACTAAACTCAGATTTTTCTCTTATACAAAATTTAAATCCTCTCAATCTCTAAAACAATCTCCTTTCCCCTCTGCATAAGCCAAACTAATCTCTTCTGCTCAAAGAGTGAAGCGACCGAATCAGTAGCCAAAATACGAACAGAATACGTATTCAGGTTTTTATCTGTTAAGAAAGAAGAAAAAATCTGATCTAAACTGGCTAAAGTATGAAATCTTATCTTTTTAAAATTAAAAAACTTAGCAACTGTCTTTTCCGATGCAAAAATACAATAATTTAAGGGAATCAGAGTATCAATCATTGCATCTTTAAAAGGGAGAAGTTGATGCTTTAGGAGTGTATTTGTCAGATACGACTTCCAAGAAAGTTGCGATAAAAGCCCCTTTGCGACACCAAGCTTTTCACTCCAAAATACAAATGGGAAGTGGAATCTCTTTATCGCAGATTGAGCTGGCTGTAAGACATATTGAGCAGCAAAATCTGAAATCAACTTTTGAGCCACAGAAAGCTCCTCCCCATCTCCGAAAATCCCAATCTTCCCAACCAAAGAATACTTAAACACAAATTCAAAAAGATACTCCCTAAAAAGAGGTAAAATCTGATTTTCTCCCTCCTTTAATAACGCAAGTTCATATACTGGAGGCACGATAATCATCTCAGCTCATTGCTTTTTTAAAGTCTCTACACCTTTCTTAACTGCAGCCAAACTTGTTCAAAAATCCTTGTCTCCATAAGAAGCCATCAAACTATCAAAGTACACAATATATTCACAATCGTACTTGTTTAAAATCTTGAAGAGAATAAGACTCTCTACACCACTACTAACGATTCCAATTTTCATCTTTTAAGAAACTATTTGCATAGATAAAGTCAGATATTGTCCCAGATCACGCACAAAAATATCCATTTCTTTTGTCGTCAATAAACGCTCTATCAATCCTTCAATATCCTTAAGTTGAGCAATCTTCTTCGGCAAAAAAGTACTATACGGACTCTGAAGTAGTTGCTGCTCATAATCCTCTTTCATACTTACAAATTCTTGACGCTTTTTAGTCAATTCATCTCTAACAAACTCTTGGCTTCTCACCAAAAAATTAGACTGAAAATCTGAAACTGCATTTTCGATCAGCTTAATCTGAGAGAAAAGTTTGAAAAAAAGTTGCTTTTTCTGCTCATAAAGCGCTCTTCGATAGTCTACATCATCTCCCCTATTCATATTAGCAATCACCTGCATAATACTAGAATATTCTCTCCTCAAATAACTATCCAACAGCCTGCGGTACTCAGTACACTTAAAAGTTCACTCCTCCTGCAATAAATACACTCTCACACTCGTCTCCCCAAGCTGACAATATAACCTCTCAGAAAAATTCTCATTTGCAAAACTCCAGCCCATCAATAGACTTCCAGCCATCAAAGGAAGAATTATCCTTTTCAAATCTCTCATCTTCTAGCAGTGAAAAGTAAAAATTAAGCTCAGATTTTTAATATCTCTTGCTTGGTACGCAACCAAAAATATTGCTCAGCCATTTTACCTGTCTTGATCGCATATTCAAGATCAATCAACAGTTGAAAAAAACTGACTAAAAACCCCTGATTTTTCTGAAGCTGCGTAATATATTTTAGATTTTTATTAACAACAAAAGGATGCAACTTTGTCTGAGCAATAATCTCTTTCGCCGAAACAATCCCCTGCCCATACAAATCCAAAATCGTTAAATAAATCTTGAGTCCCCAAGTCAAAAGCCCTGAAACTTCATTCCAAGATTTACCATCTTCCTGCATTTTCTCTAGACTCTTGACAGCAAGCCTAGGACCACTCCACAAATGATCAAAAATCTCAAATGCATCTCATTCAACCAATCAAAAACAATACTGATGAATAGCATCAATAGAAACCTGAACCTCTCACCTCGTCTGTAGTCAGATTTTTAATTTTTCAATTTCATTCTCTAGGCGATACATATCGTTTCACACCTTGAGCAAAAGCATATCCACCTCAGGTTCTCCAATCTGAAATCCGACCAACTGCTCTCTAATAAATCCTTTTAACTGAGATTCCTTATAAGGAGTAAATTCCTTGAGTTGAAGCTGTTCACTAAACCACTTAAAAGCTTTTGTCCTCTTATCTGGCTTATAAGAGACTAAAATCAGAATGGTATCACTCGTTAACAGGCTCATATTTTGCTGAAAATCCTCAAGAAATTTATCAATTTTATCAGCCATAAGCGAATTATTTTCATAAGTATCCCTAGGAACTCAATAGAGAACTACCATTTTTTTGCTCACAAAAAGACTTCCAGCATAAAGTAGTTGCTTAATCTCTCATAGATCCCAGTTTTGTGAGGTAAACTCAAAAAGCGTATCTGCTCAATATTTCTCCTGAAATCAGATTTTTCGTTTTTCGAGTTCCTTATTGAGCGTATAGGTATTTTCTCAACAAAATAAGAAAGCTGAATTGAGCATACGACTCCCTAGAGATAAAACAAGCCTTAGTATATGAATAGTCTAAAACTTTTCAAGCAGAAAAGATTAGTAGCGAAGAAGTCTGATTTTTCTGATATTTATCAATCTAATTACAACATTTCCCAACCTTTTTTATCTTGACATTCTCTATAAAAAATATACAATCCATATTATAAAATAAATAAAAATTATCATCTTATGAAAAAGGAATTTTTAATTGTGATCATCGCAAATTTTATCTTTTGCTTTCTACTACCAGCAACCGCAATACCTTTATTCTTCAGGCTTCTAGATCCTATAGAAGATTCAAGCTCCATAACTCTATTGATGATACTGGTAGTGTGCTTTGCTACAATGCTCTTTGTTTTTATGAGCCTCTTGCCTAGAACTCTAAATGAAAAAAAACAAGATATCCTTATGTTCGTATATCTGCTTATGAGCGTGATTATGGCTATCTTTGCTGGCAGTTGGGTACTATCAACTCTCGTAGGAATAATTCTAGGCATGATAATGTCTTCTCTCCTATGGTGGCATTCTCGTAAACCTCCAGAGCAGATCTAATATGAGTAAGGAAAGCTAGAAGTTTCTCTTCTAGCTTTTTGTATTTGAGCAGGGAAAAGTAGTACATTTTGATTTGACTTTATAAAAGTAATATATATATATACGAGACAACTTCCTTTAGTTATTTAACAATAAACAATGGAAAAGATTTACAAAACCTCCAAGGTCAAGTTTATCACCGATATTGCGATCGGGGCTGGAGCTGCTGCATTCATCGGGCTGATTCTCACTCGCTTTATGGATGGGTTAACCAAGCCGATAGTGATTGCTGCCGTGCTATTTATTCTCTATGTATGGATGATCTCCTGAGACAAGATCACGGTCACTCTTACTGAGAAAGAGGTGAGGATCAAACAGGGTAAAGAAGAACAAGTCTTTGACCTTGAGAAAACAAGCTTTGGTTCATATGTACACACAGAAAACGATAATACTGAAAGATACCTCTTGATTGGAACTGAAGACGGAAGCGAACTTAAAATCTGTTGCACGCTTCTAGGAGCAAATCAGTTTGACCAGCTTCGCGATGATCTAGGAATCACTGGCTCAAAGCAAAAGGCGGTAAAACTTGAGACAAAAAAGAAATAATTCTGGTTTTTAATTCTTATATTTAACATAATGAATGGAGTAGAACTTTTTGGAATGCAAATTCCTGCTGTAGCGTTTTATGCTGTGGGGTTGATGATCGCGTTTGGAGGGTATTCTCTCTGGCTAGCAAGCAAAAACAAGAAGAAAGTACAAGCTTTTCTTGATCAAAATCCTAATGCTGCTAAGGTATATATCAAAAATAAAATCTGAGCACTTGGAAGTGGTTCATTGGGAGTATACTCAGTAGATGGAGAAGCGAGAAATATGGTAATGATGTTCTCTGAGGGAACTAAAACTGGATTTTACCTTACACCAGGAGCTCATACGATAACTGTTGGGTACCAGAAAACAAGAGCAAGTCTTGTGTATCAGAGCGTAAACACTACTTATGAACCAACTGAGCTAGAAATTGAGGTAGAGGCATACAAAACCTACCAACTTAGCTTCAATGAAAAAGAAGAACACTTTGACTTTGAAGAAAAGAACTAAAAAAGCTCTAAAAATCTGAAAAATCCCCTCGATTGGGGATTTTTTCTATACAAAAGATAAACACTAATTCAAAATAATCAATAACACTCGACTACCCTGGCAAAGGAAACCTCTGAGCAAAAGCTCTCACCTCCTCTCTCAAAACTGCCAGCTCAGAAGTATTATTCCTCTGCTTGATTGCACGATCAATCAAGTGAGCAACAGTCCTCGCATCAGACTCACTCATACCTCTCGTTGTCATCGCAGGAGTTCCAATTCTCAGACCAGAGGGAGCAAAAGCTGGACGCATATCATTTGGAACAAGCGACTTTGAAACAGAAATTCCAACTTTATCAAGCACTTTTTCTACTTCTCCTCCATCAAATTCCTCCTTTGAGAAATCTAGAAGCATCATATGATTATCCGTTCCTCCTGTCACAAGATCATATCCCAGTGTAAGGAATTCATCAGCCATAGCCTTAGCATTTTTGAGCGCCTGCTGTGCATAATGAGAAAAATCAGAAGTCTGAACCTCTCAGAGTGCAACTGCGATCGCAGCGATAGTATTCATATGAGGTCCTCACTGCATTCCTGGAAAAACTGCACGATCAATCAACGTCGGAATATTCTCAATGCTAAATTCAGGCTTTTTTAACGGATTTCAAACAGTTCCCTTACTAAGGATAAGAGCTCATCTCGGACCACGAAGCGATTTATGAGTAGTAGTCATCATCGCATGAAATCCATAATCTAATGGATTTTTCAAAAGTCCCGCTGCAATAAATCCAGCAATATGAGACACATCAGCATAAGCGATAGCTCATACTTCATTTGCAATCTCAACAAATCTTTCATAATCGAGCTCTCTTGGATAAGCACTAAATCATGCTAGAATCACCTTGGGATGAAATTCATGAGCGAGAGAGCGAATCTGATCAAAATCAATACTCCCATCAGCTAAAGTCTGATACCCATGGAAATTAAATACCTTTGAAATAAAAGTAACAGGAGCTCCGTGTGTCAAATGTCCCCCATACTTCATATCCATTCCTAAGATATGATCTCATGGCTCCATTACAGCACTATAAAAACAAAGATTTGCAGCAGCTCCAGAAAGTGCCTGAACATTTGCATGATCTGCTCTGAAAATCGCTTTTGCTCTATCAATCGCTAACTGCTCGAGCTGATCTGTATTTTCCTGCCCTCAGTAGTACCTTCTTCACGGAAAACCCTCCGCATACTTATTCGCAAAAACAGAGGCTTGAACTTGCAAAACCTCTTTTGACTGATAGTTTTCACTTGCGATTAGCTCGATTCCTTCTTGCTGTCTCCTCTCTTCCTGAGAAATCAAGTCAAAAACCTCTTGTGCTGCATTTTCCATTTCCTTTTTCTGATTAGCAAGTAAAAAATCTGACTTTTCAGCCTTATATTTTGTTTAATTATCGCAAATATCTAGATTGTAAGGACGTACTTTATAATTCTAACGATCGATGGAAGAAGTAAGAAACTCAAAAATAATTACTCCTCTACAATCAATTCTCACCAATCTCCCTGCTGAAGCCCAGCAGCATTCCCCTCCTCTACATCGATATGCATATCCAAAGCGAAACGATCATCTACCCTAATTACCACCTCATCAAATACAAGTGCTCTAGTTCCATTTGTCTTTACTTTCACGATTTGCCCATTATGAACTCAGAAATCCTGAGCATCAGCAACGCTCATATGAATATGTCTTTTTGCTACAATCAATCCTTGCTTAAGTTCTACTTCTCCAGCTGGACCAATCAATGTAATACCAGCAGATCCTTCAAGATCACCAGATTCCCTAATTGGAGCTTGTGTTCCTAGCTTAAAATTATCTCCCATCATAATTTCTACCTGAGAAAACTTTCTATAAGGCCCAAGAATTCTAACTTTTGAAAGCTCTCACTTAGGTCCTTTGATCGTTAAAGTCTCAGCACAAGCATATTGTCCTGGTTGAGAAAGCTCTTTCATAGGAGTCAACTCATAATTTGAGCCAAATAATGTATTCGCATCTGCTTGAGATAAATGCACATGCCTATTGGAAATTCCGATTGGTACTCTCATCAAAAAAAACATAAAAAAATAAAAAAGCTGATCCCAAGCATACTCAAATAAGCCTTATTTTCAAGATTTTTCATAAAAAAAAGAAAAAGCTGAAATACTTCAGCCTTTTTTCTTATTTCTTTGGAATCAAATCTAAGACAATCAACTCTGAACGCGAACCGAGCCTCATCGCAGGCCCCCAAGTCCCAATCCCTGAACTTACAAAGAGCGAAGAGCTATCAAAACTATACAGCCCTTTGATATATGGGAATGCCATTTTTACAAATAAAGTAAACGGAAAGAGCTGCCCATTATGCGTATGTCCAGCAACTTGAAGATTAACGCCATACTTCATTGCAACCTCAGGTCCAACCGGCTCATGCAAAACTAAAAGTTTCGGATACTCAGTCTCCCATTGTATATTTTTAAGCTTATCTGCCAAAAGATTCCTATTTTTCTGAGAATCACTTCCATTCATATCAGAAAGTCCGAGAATTTCCCATCATGAAAGAATCAACCTCTGATCTGATAACATATGCAATTTCGTAGGAGAGAGAAGCGACTTTACATATTCATTTCCAGCATAAGCTTCATGATTTCCATACGTAAAAACAACTTCCTTATTGATAGTATTGAGCACATCAAAATCCCCAATATCAAATCCTCTTCCATCAATAAAATCTCAATTGATTACTACAAAATCAGCATCAATTTTATTAACCTTCTCAATAATACTATATAAGAAAGGTAAATCAGATTTTTTTGCGATATGAATATCTGACATATAGATAATCCTACTTGGCGACTGGAGATTATCAATTGGAATCTGAATAGTCCTAATCACTGTACTATGCGCTGCCCACCAAGCATAAATCGAGAGACCAACAACTGCAATCACAAAACTCCGACCTCAATATACTCCTCTAATAGAATACGGAGTCCAAGCCAAGAGTCCACCTTCAACCAACCAAAATACCGCAATCACCGACAAGGCAACCGTTAAAATTCCTAGCACAGTCATTGTTGTAGTTTCCCAGTAATCACCAACGATCGACTTCGCATTTTGATGAAAGATCAGATATCCAAGACACAAAACCAGAATCGCTGCCGCAATCAGCAAAAACATCATTCTATCAAGCTCCTGCCCAAAAAACCAAACAATATTGGAAACGACAAAATTCATCAACAAAATATAGATCAGCACAAACAGAATACCAATTATCGCCATCTTCAAAAAAAGAATTAAAAAACAAAGAAAAAGTCTGAAATCATCAAACGAATCTCAGACTTCCTCTTTTTTAGATTATTTTCCGTGACATTTTTTATACTTTTTTCCACTTCCGCATGGGCATGGATCATTAGGTCTTACCTTTCCATCAGGATGTGTTACTTGAGGAGTCTCATCTGCCTCAAATACTTCCACATCATCATCAGATTCAAAAAGCTGACTTCTCTCATCTCTCTCCTGCACAAAAACTGGTTGAGATGGAGCCTGAGCTGGCAAATCATCAGTTGCTGAAGCCAAGATTTCCATTACCTTACCAGCACGATCCTCATCACTTGTAATATCAAGTGTTGCCTGCACCTGTTGCTGCTGAGCAAGCAAATCAAAATCAATCTTCATAAGGTAAAGCGCCGTATTATTGATAATTGAAGAGATCAACTCTTGGAACTTTTCAAAAGACTCCTTTTTGTAGACTACAAGCGGATCTAACTGAGCATAGGCCATAAGTCAGACTTTTTCTCTAAGATTCTGCATTTCATCAATGTGATTTACCCAGAGTTTATCTAGGAAATGAAGATGCACCTCTCTAAACACATCAAACAACACCTTTGTCTCAAGCTGACCAAATACTCTTGTAAAATACGCATCAAATCTCTCAAGCAAAACTGCTTTCAATCCTTCATAGTCAAGTTTAGCATATTCATAATACTCAGCCTGTGTAAAGTTCAGTCCAAACTCCTTATTTAATACCACCAAGAGATCAGCTACAGATTGTCCTGTGATCTCAGCATTTGTAATCTGAGCAATAATAATATTCTTAGCTTCATTAACAAAAGCTTCCTTAAGATTCTCCACATATTGGATTCTCTTATTTTCATCATGCTCACTTTCAAGGATTTCATCTCTTGTCTTATAGATTCTCTTTCTCTGCTTGTCTACCACACTATCATAGTCAAAAAGATGCTTTCTAATACCAAAATACCATCCTTCAATTTCCTTTTGCGCTCTCATACTTACAGTGGTAAATTGTTTTTGAGTAAGTTCTAGACTCTCTCTATCAGCCTTTGAAAAAATCATAGAAACCAGAGACTGAATCCTCTCTCCTCCTGTCTTTCTCATCAAACTATCATCCAACGCCACAAAGAAAATCGAAACACCAGGATCTCACTGTCTTCCTGCTCTTCCTCTAAGCTGATTATCAATTCTTCTTGACTCGTGTTTTTCTGTTCCTAGGATAAAGAGTCCAAAAAACAGATCTTTTTCAATACTTTCAGATTTCTCAGAAGTTTGTAGCGGACTAAAACTTACTCTCGCATATGGCTGAGAATTTTCTTTTCTCTTCAAAGTTAACTTTGCTGAAATTTTCATCTCAGGCAACTCAATTCCCTGAACAAGTCCGTCTATCTGTGCATCACTCAGTCCAAGCTCTTTTTTCAAAGCATCAAGGAAAAGTCAATATTCAAGTTCAGAAAAAAGATTTCCAGAAATCTGATTTCAGTTTTTTACCTGCTTGAGAAAATAGCGAACATAATTTTCAGCCAGCCTCTCATTTAATCAATCCTCAAGCTTGATATCTGTACCACGACCAGCCATATTTGTAGCAACCACTACGGATTTATATTTTCCAGCATTAGCTACGATATTTGCCTCCTGCTCATGAAACTTAGCATTCAAAACATAATGCACAATTGCCTCTTGCTCAAGAATCCTAGAAACATATTCAGAAGTCGCAATATCCGCAGTACCGATCAAGATCGGCTGCCCCATATCGTGATAAAACTTAATATAATCTTTCACAAATCTCCACTTAGTTGGCTGATTATAGTAGACCTTATCATTCATATCTACTCTAAGCACCTTCCTATTCGTTGGGACAATCACTACCTCAAGATCATAGATCTTACTAAACTCTTCTCCCTCAGTAGAAGCAGTTCCAGTCATACCAGAAAGCTTTGCATATTGCTTAAAGAAATTCTGATAAGTAATCGTCGCCATAGTTTGAGATTCTCTCTGAATTTGCACTCCTTCCTTCGCCTCAATGGCTTGATGAAGTCCCTCAGAGAATCTTCTACCAGGCATAGTACGACCAGTATGCTCATCTACAATCAAAACCTCACCATTGGAAATAATATAATCCTTATCTCTGATATATACAGCCTTTGCCTTAAGAGCATTTTCAATATGATGAATCTCCTCATATCCCATATCCTTGTAGATATTTTCAACCTTCAAAAGTTCCTCAAGTCTAGCAATACCTCTTCCAGAAAGCTGAGCAGTCTTGGTCTTTTCATCGATATAGTAATCTCCATCTTCCTCCTGTGGCTTCCCTCCATTATCAGTCAAAATCTCCTGAATAAACCCTTTTGAAACCTTCTTTTTTTCAGAGCATGGAGTCAAAAAGTTTACCATCTGTGCATAATAGGTATATTTTTCTGTTGGCTCTTCTCTTGGCTGAGAAATGATTAACGGAGTTCTCGCCTCATCAATCAAAATACTATCGATCTCATCGACAATCGCATAATTCAAAGGTCTCCAAGTCAGACTTCTTTCATCTAATGATTTTACAAGGTTATCTCTCAGATAATCAAATCCAAGTTCAGAATTTTCAACATAAGTAATATCTCTAGAATACTGCTCTCTTCTCACTGAAAGTGGAGTCGACTTCACAACAGATCAAACACTGAGCCCAAGCCAGTTATATACATGAGCCATCCATTCAGCATCACGAGAAGCAAGATAATCATTTACAGTTACAACATGGACTCCCTTTCCTGAAAGGGCATTAAGATACACTGGAGCTACTGCAACCAAAGTCTTTCCTTCTCCAGTCTTCATCTCAGCAATCTTCCCTTGATGCAAAATAATTCCTCCAATAAACTGGACATCATATGGGACCATATTCCAAGTTAGCTCCTGACCTTTTACCTTACATGTGGTTCCAACGAGCCTTTTACAAGCTTGTTTCACCACAGCAAACGCCTCAGGCAACAAACTATCCAAGCTTGCACCATCTTGGATTCTCTGCTTAAATTCATTGGTCTTATCTTGGATTTCTTGATCTGTTAAACTATCATATTGTGCATACAAAAATTGAATTTCCTTAATTATCGGCAAAATTTTATCAATTTGTTTTTGATTATAATCTCAACCAATCAAACTGAGAAACCAGTTAAACATTGTTTTTTCAAAGCAAAAAATAAAATCTGACTTTGCATTCAGCAAACAAACTATAGCGATTTATTGACTGAAAGCAAACAAAAAAAGCGAAAAATCAGATTTCTCACTTTTTTTAAGAGCATACTATAGAGGATATTTCACAGAAAACACATTTTACAAAAGAGGCTCTCCTTCAAGTTTAAAGACCATTCACTTGGTAATACGAACCGGGAGCAGCATTCAAATTTCAAGATTTGCAGTTTTAGGACTTGATTTTAGAATAATCTGCTTCATATTATCCGTATATCAAAAGATATCTCAATCTTTAGTAATTTCATTGACGATCATCGTCCTCTCAGCTCAGACTTCAAGTTGGTTATTCTCATCAGAAATACGATACAACAGATCATTAAGCTGGCTTCGCCTCTGATGTTTTACCTTATATGGGATCTCATCTGGATACTTTCTATCCGCAAAAGTCCCAGGACGATTACTATAAATTCACATATAAATCATATCAAAACGCGCATATTCAGTCAATTTTAAGGTCTCTTGAAAATCCTCCTCTGTCTCTCACGGGAATCAAAGAATAATATCAGTTGTGATAGAGATCGGTCTCTTGAGCGAACGAATCTTATCAATAAAAGTATAGCACTGCTCTGCTGAATATCCACGAAACATTTTCTTGAGCACAGCATTTGATCCTGACTGAAATGGAATGTGAATATGTGGACAAAGCTTTGGTTCAGTCTCATGAAGAGCCAAAAGCTCATCAGAATAATACGTCGGATACGGAGAGGTATATCTGAGCCGCTCCAAACCTTCTAACTTGAGGACCTCCTTTACAATAGTCAAGAAATCTGGATGCTTATTCACGATTTGCCCCAAAAGAACAATCTCCTTAACTCCGTTAGCAAGATGAATCTTTGCCTCTTTAACGATCTGCTCAACAGGAAACCATCTCTCCAATCCTCTAGCAAAAGGAACAATACAATAGGCACAAAACTGATTACATCCAGTTGAAATTGGGATATAAGCGGTCTTATTATGAGCATTCATACTTGAGTTGATCCCCTCTGGAACAATCGTTGAATATTCATTTGTTAATTCCCTATCATAACGAACTTCATATCCGAGCTTCTGAAGCATCAATGGCAAAAATCCCGTATCATCAATACGGAAAAAGAGTTCAATATTCTTCCACTTTTGAGATAGATTATGAAAAAGTGGATTAAAACTATGATTGATCCCAACAAGCTCACCTTTATCAGATTTTTTTAGATTTTTTACCTCCTCAGAGGTCAATCCTACAATCCTCGGCTCTTTTGTCAGAACAACTCCTCAAAAATTCCCTGTTTTTAGATTTTCTGGAAGCTTTTTCCCAGTCATGATTTTCTGATTTCTCATATTGTGCTGAATCATACATCCCGTGATCCAAACTTTTTTATCCAATGGGATTTCTTTAAGCTTTCCAGTCACTTTATCCTCAGATTTTTGACGAACAGAGCAAGTATCAAAGATCACAATATCTGCCTCTTCTACTGTCTCTACTGGCGTAAATCAACAATTTTTCAAAACTGATTTTACCCTGGCGGTATCAGCATAATTCATCTGACATCAGAGGGTAATCACCGTAAACTTCATCATTTGTGATCAATATAAAATAAGATAATTTCTAGTATTCAAAAAAGTCGCATTCCCATAGACCAAAAAAATCTGATCTTAATGTGACTTTTATTTAATATAATTATAAGCTTTAATTTTGGAGACACAGAGGAGATCTTTGAACACGCTGTTACCTAAATTAAAACAAATAGAATTTGTTTTAAAGTATACTATTTCACAGCATAAAAACAAAGATAAAATCCTCGCTTATATAAAGCTCCTCAAATAACAATTACTCATTCTCCTAGTCCTTACTTCATTCTTAAACCAGAGGGAAATGGAATAGCGAACCAGTCAAGAGAATCTGTGAGCCAAGTTTTGTCAGATTCTCTTTACGCAAGTGAGCGATTCCATTATAATAAGAAAAAGATGAAGGAAAGCAAGATTTTTATTTTTTTACTAGATAAACTATGATCGAAAAAAAGCAGAGAGGCAAAAAGAGTTCCAAACAAAAACAGAGAAAAATATTTTCGAAACTAACAATTTCTCAACATAAGATAAGCATAATATTCTTTATTCCATAAGGGATAATCATAAGATATCTTGAAACCCTAATTAAAAAAGATATGCTTGACATAAGTCTTTATTAACTCTTTTATTAATCATGAAGAAGTTTAAAACTTTTATCGCAAATAATCGTGATGGATTTATTTCATTATTATTCTCTACCACATTACTATTTCTATTATCATTTAAGATAGATATTGTTAATCTAAATTTAACAAATTTTCAGTGTGCTGGATTAATTACGATTATTATTTTAATCTTAATTTTGTTATGGAAAAAAATTAGATATTTTCGTAACAATTTTTCTGTTTTATGACGGGTCCTTTTCCGATTTTGATTAATTATATTTATCTTTTCAATTTTTGTTTCAATATATACCTATCAATATGAGGTATCTTTATCATATTCTGTGTCATGAACTTGGACAACAATTTCCGAAACAGTATTCTTGAAAAAACTTTGCTTAAATTTTCATTGATGGTTTTTTTTAAGATTTGTTATGTTACGATTTATCTGTTTTTTACTTTCTTTACCGGATGCAAAGAATGAATAAAATTGATGATCGCTTAAATCTCTCTCCAATAATAAAGGACTATATAGAGTATCAATTATTAGAACAAGATGAAGAAAAAGGAAAATATACGATAAAATCTGGAATGAATTTTATTACTTGATTGTGGGGATCTGGTAAAACTTTTTTCATAGAAGAAACTTTAAAATATTTTAAAAATCCTGAAAACCACTTATGAGAAACTAAAGACTACTTATGAAAGAGGAAGTTTATTCGTATAGATTTTTCTCCTCGAAACTTGGAAACAATAGGATCAATCTATTCCCACTTTTTAGATACTTTTATTTCAGAGTTATTATCTAAAAAATATGATCCAAATTTAAAAGGCTATAAATCTAATCTATTAAAAATACTTGGAGCATGAACAGGAAATAATTATCTTGATATATTTTTTAAATTATTTAATTCACCATCAGAGAACGTACAAGACATTCTTAAGAGTATTAATGGTTCATTACAAACTACATATAAAGACTACTTCATAGTAGTAGTCATCGATGATATTGATAGAGTAGAAAAGAAGGATTTATTAAATATTGGGAAAATATTAAATTTACTAAAAAATTTAACAGATATACAAAAGGAAAATAAAGATAAATCTGCCCCTAATTTGATCTGTTTATATTCTGCAGATTCTAACTATTTGAATAATTTTTATCTTTGAGATCGTCAGGAAGAAAAAGGCATTAATTTTTATCAATATTTTAATAAATTTCGTGATAGTCAAATTGATGTTTATGATGCTACGTACCAGAGTTTGATAACTTTTTTAGAGTACTCTATTTTAGAAATTGATAATAAAGTGGACATTTACAAAATACGAGAATGTGAGTTACTATTCAAGTCTCTTAAAGAAAAAGATATAGCAGTAACGATAAGAGATTTATTATTTCTAAAAAAAGAAATATTAGAGAAATTTCAACAAAATATAGATAAGGCGCAAATAGAATTAGTTGAATATAGTGATATTATACCTCATGAAGAAGTTAGTTCTTATTTTTATTTTTGAGATTCCTGAGTTACTATATTCTTGTTATATTTATATACAAAATCTATATATGAAAAAGATGCGAATATTTTATTAAATCTTGATAAGGTTATACCAAAACGGGGGAGAAATAATGATGAAGATGAAATAATAAAAAAAATTAAAAATGAAAATCACTTTTTTTTCAGGAATATTGGTATATGAGGAGATCCAAATAACAATTATTATTTGATAAAGCAGTTAATAACGAATGAAAATAATGCTAAATCTTTTAAAGATCATATTCTTAATTGTTGGATAAAATCTACTGCAGACAAAATAAGAGAACAAGATTTTAAAAATATTAAAAACTTCGACAACATAGTTAAAAGATTATTTTCAGTACAAAATCCGCTAATTGTCAAAGTTATGAAAGAGCTTTTCTATAATACAAGTGACTATAGTGATGTCACTTTTAGTTATGCTTTAGAAAATTATATCCAAATTATTTTGGAATTTTTAAAAAACATTTCAAGATATGATCGAAAGCTACTCTTTCAAAGAGATAAATTCTTTAACAAAATCTGTGAATATTTTTTAGCTTTCACAAACAAAGAATGATTTTTATTAGAAAAGATTTATAATGAAAATTCTGTTTTTCCGAAACAATGGCTAGATACGATAGAAAGTTTTTTTAAAGAGATTCAAAGTAATAATAATATAGAATATCAATTTATCTTCTTATACTTTATTCTTCTTCTAAATATCTTTTCTAAAGAAACTAATCCGATAGCAGAAAGATTCACTGTAGATAGAATAATTCAAGACAAACCAGCTTTTATATGAAATTTAACCAGAGATTTTCTTAACATACTGCAAAGATCTTCGAATGATGAGAAAGAAAAGCAGACCGAACTTATAAAGACTTGGTGAACAATATTATGTGCACTAATACGTTATCCTCAATGAAAAGAATTACCTCTACTGAAACTTTTTGGCGAAGAAGCTTCTCTTTTGATATTAATATATTCTATAACGAATATTATTAAAGATTGAAGAATAGTTTTTGAGGCAAATCATAATGTAAAAGAAAACGAATGTTATAAAAGAATCTATCAAGAATTGGTAAAATCTAAATGATGAGATATTAAACCTTTAATAGAAGAATGTAAAAGTAAAATTCTAATTAGATGTGCTACAACAAATCAATCTCAAGGCGATATAAATGTTAATTTTTTGGGGGACTTAGAAGATAAAATTTCTGTAGAAGACATATCAAATTCTTTAAACAAGTTTTATTGAACAGATAGTAATTAAAAGATATATCCTGCTTTCTTCTGTTTCATTCTGAGATCAAAAGGGGGGCAAATGTAAACCTAATGTAGAAAATTATCAAGATTCTGTATTCTTTTATCATCTGCATAAATAATCTACTTGAAATCAGAATTAGAATATTTATTCTTCAAGGAAAGAAATCTTTTACCAATTATTCTTTCAAATGAAAGCAAAAATATGAGATAAAGCTGTAAAATGAGATATTACTAATAAAAAAATCAAACAAATAATTATCGATCTCTATAAAAGCCAACCAGCCTATAAAAAAATTCTGAAAAGTATGAGATCTTTTTTAGATAAATATGAACAACAAGTTTATATATGATGAAGTGAAATATATTTAAATTCTGAAGGGGAATTTTATGGAGAAATATCTGGTTCATGAATTGCCACAGGGGGTATACCTACCGTAAAGAATGATAGGATTGAAAGGATTCCTTTAGATGAAGCCTTTCCTCTGCTCCCACCTTTTTTATGCGGTTCAGAATATCGTACTCTTAACAAAATCAGTAATACAAGATTTAAGGTACAGGACATTCAAGAAAAATACAATATTAGTAACGTAACAATTAAAGCAAGACTATCAGCTTTTTTTAAGCTAGAAAGAGTCTTTGAAGGGAAAATTTGATACTTAAACCTGATATTGCGTTATGATATAATGCTAGCTCTAGCATTGTATGAAATTCTGGAATCCTCACCTTCTGAGAAAGAAAATAGTTTTAAAGAGTTTTTTGATAACTTTTCTTCTTTGTAATAAAGAACAAAAAAAAGAGGCAGATAATCTGCCTCTTTTTTTACAAAAGAAAGAAATATTATTTTTTACTTGCAATTGAAATAAAAAATATTATATTCTTTCTATCGAAAGCTTTTGATGAAAATTTTACAGCACTGTTTAATAATACAGTGCGGTCATATGTTTTAATTATTATTAAATAATAACTTATGAAGATAAATCAAGATAATTTACAAAAACTTCTAAATGAGTCTGTAGCGTATAATGACTGAATAGATCATCTCAGCTTGAATATGAAAATAGAACTTCCATGGCTACATAATATCTTAGCATGCCTTGATGACGACAACTCAAACACCTACTTTGATTCTGTCTGAGAATACAAAATAAGCTATACAAAAAATCATTCAAGAAACTGAACTTTTCTTAATGCCACGATAAGCATAAGAGGTATACCATATACAATATTTCAATACCTAGAATATAAAAAGAGCAAACAAGAATTTTTGAAAAGTATATGAAGCTTTACTATCTACTCAACCTATTTCAGACTATTAGAAAAGAAGATACTTAAAGAAAACTTTATAAAGCTTTTTTTTGGAGAAGAGTATGCGACACTAGTCCAGTTCCCTATTTCAAGAATAGATTATAAAATAGATTTCTTCTTTGATAAAAAAACAAAAATTCCAGAACAAATAGATCTAATCCAAATAAGAAAAGATAGTAAAAGAGAATGCTATACGATCGAACTACCCAAAAAACGAAATTGAAAATACGATAAAATCATTGCAAACGCCACATACCACAAATGAAACATTATTACTTGACGGAATATTGGGAATAAACTAAATAAATCTATATTTCTTAGAATGTATGATAAAATTATAGATTCTGTAGCTAAAAACAAAACAATGCTTTATGATGATTATTTCGAATATGCAAATGTATTTAGATTAGAAGGCGAATTTAGAACAAAATTTAATAAATATGAAAATCAAATTTCAAAAATAAAAGCAGAACTTTTACCTTATACCTTCTGATCACTAGAAGAGTTAAAAGAAAAATGTAGAAGATATTATTGACTTAGTCTAGACCAGAGAGAAGCTAAAGTATATCAATATAAAGAAAATAAAAAAATAGAAAGCTACGAAATCAGAAATTTTAACGATTTTTGATGAAGAGCATGTAAGATAGCTTTACAAGGATTAAATCCACTAATCGTTATTCTTAATCAATTTACAAAAAGAGAAAAAATCAGAAAACAAATCTCACAAGAACTTTTAGAAACACTAATTATTGAATTCAATAAAAAAACCTCTCTTTTATCCTTTAAACAAAAACAAAAATGCAAATAATCCAACAAAAAACGAAAGAACAACTCCTATTAGTCCTTAGTCAAGAGAATCCTGAAGCGACAAAATCTCAATTAGAAACAATAATTGATAGAATTTGTATACTTTCACTGTCTCTTGTAAGAAAATTCTTTTACAATAAATGAATTTAATCTAATTTTTTTAAAAGATGAATACTTTTGACTGAAAAAAATGTGTAGTTTATACCAGAGTTTCCTCAAAAACACAAATTCAACAAGGAAACGGTCTACAATCTCAAGAAGCACTTTGCAAAGAATGGGCTAAAAACCATAATGTAGAAATTGTAGCATATTTCTCAGATTGAGGGATCTCTGGTAAATTTGATTCTAGAGAAGGTCTTGATAATATGATAGATTTTCTCATAGCTCAAAACCATTTTTTTATCAATATTGATTTCGTATTAGCTGATGATTTAGACAGAATCAGTAGAGATGTATGAGGCTGGATCAACATAAAAAATAAAATTGAAAAAGAATGAAAAGCCTGAATACAAACAGTGAAACAAACTATTTCAAATTCTGCTGAATGAATATTTAACCAAAATATCATTATGGCAGTAAAACAATATGAAAGAGAAAATAATGCTAGAAGAGTAAAAGATAGAAAAAGATGAAGAATGATCGACTGATATTGGGTATTTTCAGCACCTAGTGGATACAAATATGAATGAAAGTGAGCATTAAAAAAACTTGTTCCAACAGAAGATGCAAAACATATTCAAGAGGCATTTGAACTATATGCAAATGGATGTTTCAAAAATGATAAAGATTTTTGATATTATCTAAATGATAAAATGCCCCATTTTGCTATAAAAACAGCAGAAAAACTTCTACACAAAGAAAGACTACTTTTTTATGCAGGCTTGATTACCTACCCTAAATACTGAATAGATAGCATTAAATGAAAACATCAACCAATTATTTCAATTGATACCGTTATTAAAATTCAAAATAGAAAAAGAAAGAAAATTTTCTATAAAACAACCTCTAAAGAAAATATTAACGAAAATTTACCATTAAGACATTACTTAATATGCCCAGAATGCTGAAAAGCTTATAGCTGATGACCTTCATACAATAAAAAACATAATATTTATTACTATTACAGATGCATAAACCCACAATGCATCAACAATAGCTCGTTAAATGCACAAACAGTCCATCATGATTTTTGAGAATTTCTTAAAACTTTAACCATCAAAGAATCAACCCTAACTTGTTTTAAAATAGTTTTAGAAGATATTTTTAATTCTGAGAAAAGATTTCTATTATACAAAAACACAGAAAACGAGAAAGAAATACAAGAAATTGATAATCAAATACAAAAGTTAGAAATAAGTATTTCAAATAGTGATGATGTCTTATTTCAAGAAATATATCAAAAGAAAAGTATAGAATTACGTCAAAGAAAGGCTCTTCTTTTAAAAACTAGAAATTCAGATGTTTCGTATCAAAAAAGCGAAATAAATGAAATGTTAGATTTTGTTCTACCTATTCTAAAAACACCATATAAACTGCGATCTAGTAGAGATCCAGAAATAATGCAGTTAATACCTGGTGTTGTAATAAATACAGTTTTTTTATATTCAAAAAAAATCACATTTACAACACCTCAAGATACCAGTATAAATGCGACTTTTAACTCTATTTTTTGACCAAAATCTCCGTCTTTGGAGGTGCGGAGAATTGAACTCCGGTCT
>CAUSVV010000002.1:0-187983 GCA_963535415.1 uncultured bacterium
TATTTTTTGACCAAAATCTCCGTCTTTGGAGGTGCGGAGAATTGAACTCCGGTCTAAAAGGCATACCCACTGAACTCTACCACTATAGTCAGCTTTTTAACCTGATTTTTTAGCCTTATGCTGAGAGGGAGAAGGAGAAAAGTAACAAACTCAATTCTTCAATTTTTTCAACACAAGGTTTTGGTTTCCTGCTCAAATCGACCTTGCTCCTAGCAGGAGTCAGTAGTCAAGGTTAGTTTTAACTGGCTTGAAAGATTACTAAGCGTAAGCCTTTACAAGTTCAGCTCTCTTAAGAAGAGATTTTCATGCATTAGCATTTTTGGTTTGATTGGTTTTAGGCTCTGTCAATCATCGAGCAATGGCTATCACTAGGTACAGATTCCTCTCATCAAATCCAAAGTCACCCCCATAGTCCTCAAAGTATAGCGAAAATCCTCACCTTTTGCAAGAGAAAAAAGTATACCATATATACTACTTATTGAAAAAAGAAAGAAAACTCCTATACTTAAGCTAAGCTTATTTTTTATTTTTAGTGGAAATTTATGAAAAAATATCTACTTTATGCCACCTGTTTACTATGACTCTTACTGCTCACTGGTTGCGGAAAATCAACCCAAGTAGAAGAAATGCCTGAGGTCTCACCACTCTGTCCTGAGGGATTTTTGTGGGTCGATTCGACAAAGAGCTGTGAATCAATCCCAAATATATAAGATCAGCATTTTAATCTCTAACAATAAAGAAAAAGACTGACCAGAGGAATCTGAATTCAGTCTTTTTTCCTTTTATGAAAGAGAAGTGTAAATAATTATTCTTCACTCATATATTTCTCAAAGTCGTCAAATCTGAAAATTTTTGATCTAATAGTATATGTTGCACCTTTACGGATAGTTGCAGTACCTGGAAGACTAGAATCAACTCCGTAGTCTGCATTAACTTCGATAAAAGCATCGTCATAAAGTTTGAAAGGACACTTCTCTCCCGCTTTAAACTCCCCTCCCTCTGGACAGTCAAAAGTTGATACAATACTATTCGCAGCAGATTCACTCATATTTTTAGTATAGATCTGTTTGTAATATACGTATACTGATTGAGTAGGATTAAGAAGAGCATATTTTCCTCCAAGGAAATCATCTGTTGCTGTTTCTCCCTTACCTTTTTCAAACTTAACTGTTTCTCCGCTGTATACCAAAGTATGCTCTCCTCTTGCTAGTTTAACATTCTGAGAAGAATTTGGCTGAAGAGTGTACTCTTTACCATCAAGAGTAAAAGTAATAGCTTGATCAGTTGGATTGTCGATAGTTGTTTTACCAGCATTGAACCAATTCCATCCAATCCATGCTCCTACGATCACAGCGATAATTAGAATTCGCATTAAAGCCTTTCCAAGAAATTCTTTAACCATTGCAATAAGATCTCACATCTGTATATGAAATAAGAAGATAAAAAACAGAGCAAAACAACTCTATTGAACTTGAGAGTATGTATCTACTAGAGAAAGTCAAGAGATTTTTATCTTATAGAGATGCAATCTCCTTTTACAAGCCGATTTTTTCTATAGAGGGGGGGGGGTAAATGTGGCTTTAAGTCTACTTTTTAAGTAGTTCTATTTTCTTATAGTTTGCCTTGCTATCACTTGCAATGAGAAAACTAATTTGGTTAACAAAAACTCTCTCCAATAGGAGAGAGCTAGCAGAAGAGATTAGTCCTGTTTTCTCAATAAATACTCACTTCTCATCAATTCCATCTCAATACTATCATGATATTCTCCTTTTGAATACCAATGCTCTTTTCTCCTACCAACCTCCTGAAACCCAAGTTTTTTATAACAAGCTGCTCATCTCTCATTATAAACAACATAGCTCAAATTTACCTTATGGAGTCCAAGGATCTCAAAAGCATATTTCAAAAGCAATGATAATGCCTCTGTTCCATAACCTTTTGATCGATAGTTTTTATCAAAAATTGAAATTCAAACGACTGCATTTCTATTCATTTGGTGAATCTCCATGAGAGATACATTTCAGATATTTTTTTGATCCTGATTTGCATAGATCGTAAATACTCTCTGGGAACTATCTTTTGCAATAACGGAGAAAAATTCTTCCTCTGCTGCTAGTGAAGTAATCCTAGCCAACGATCAAAGATACAGCTGAGTCTCTATATCATTTATCCCCTGATACCAGAGCTGAATATCCTCCTTTTCTGGCACGACAAGAGAAACCAACTCCCCTTCTAGAATTTTTACTCTATTTGTCATGAGTAGTTTTCAGGTTACCAAATAAATGAAATCAGAATTTTATTTCTCTTCAATAACAATCTCAAGTCCTAGTTCATTGAGCAGTGAATCATCAATATCACTTGGTGCATTAAGCATAAGATCACGATATTTTTGATTTTTTGGGAAAATGATTACCTCACGAATACTGCTTCTATTTTGCAAGAGCATCACTACTCTATCTAGTCAGAATGCACATCCTCCATGTGGTGGAACTCCGTATTGGAAACATTTAAGCAGGTGTCAAAATCTGACTTCAATCTGTTGTTCTGTCAGTCCAAGAAGGGTAAAAATTGCATGCTGAAGTTCAGCATCATGAATTCTAATGCTTCCTCCTCAAAGTTCATATCCATTGAGGACAATATCATAGGTATCAGACTTAATTTCAAGAAGCTGTGCTCTCTCCTCAGATGATAGTTCTTCACCTCTAGCAATCTTCTCAGCTAGCTGCTTTACAAATGGGATATCTTCATCCCTTGGTTTTGTAAATGGATGATGAGTAGCCCCAAGTGCTCCATCATCTCACTCCTCAAATAGTGGCATATCAACTACAAAGCAGAATGCTAGCTCCTCTTCCTTCCCCTTAAGGAGCTCAAGTTCTTTAATTGCCTCATTTCTGAGCATTCCCATATACTCACTAGCCTTAAGCCAGGTATCAGCTTGGAAAATGACTGTATTCCCCTCAGTTGCTCAAGTAAGGTTTTTAAGCTCTTGGATTGCTTCTTCTGAGAAAAACTTTGCAATACTTCACTTTACTCACTCAGACTCAGTTAATGCAAGCCAAGGCATTCCTTTAGATCCTTTAGATTTGATAAAGGATTCATATTTTTTCTCAACTTCAGATCTTCCCATCTCTTTTGGCAGAACGAGTGCCTTAATACAAGGTGCAGATTGAAAAACAGCGAAATCTGATTTTTTTGCCCAAGTAGTCACATCTTTCATCTCAAAGTTGAGAACTCTGAGTTCAGGTTTATCTATTCCATATTTATCCATTGCTTCTTCCCAGCTCAAAACTGGGAATGGAGAGTGCTGTATTTGCTTTTGAGGATAATATTTTGATACAATATGCATAAAATATTCCTCAATAAGTGCCAAAATATCTTTTTGCTCAACGAAAGAAAGTTCAAAGTCTATCTGCGTAAACTCAGGCTGACGATCTCCTCTAGGATCCTCATCACGATAGCACCTAGCTATCTGAAAATACTTGTCAAATCCAGCCACCATGAGCATTTGCTTGTGCTGTTGTGGAGACTGAGGAAGTACGAAAAATTTCCCTGGTTCAAACCTCGCAGGGACAACATATTCTCTCGATCATTCTGGAGTATTTTTGACGAAAGTTGGAGTTTCCAAGTGGATAAAATCCCTCTCATCAAAAAAGTTCATTGATTCTAGGTAAATTTTATGCCTCATGATTGCGTTTTCTTTCATAGACTTTCTTCTAAGGTCTAGATAACGATATTCAAGCCTAAGATCTTCCCCTACTGGATTTTCATGATCAATAGAAAATGGCAGCTCTTTACAAGTCGAAAGCACCTCAAGCTCAATTGGTTCAACCTCAATTTCTCCAGTCGCCATCTCTGCATTTATCATAGAATCAGGTCTTGGGATTACTGTTCCTGTGATACGAATCACATATTCAGGCTTCAGCTCTGGGAGCTGAAAAGTATTTTTTGAAGGATCAATAGTAAGTTGAGTAATTCCGTATCTATCCCTGAGATCAATAAAAACCATTCCTCCTAAATTTCTAATTTTATTGATCCAACCAGCCAATTGCACTTGCTGACCGAGATTTGCCTTGTTTAAGGCTCAACAGGTATGAGAACGATACATCCTAATAAACAAAAAGATAAAAATCAGATTTTTCCTTTTTTTCAAAGAAAAACAAATATAAAAAAAATAAGGAAAATACCTCATTTTTCAAGACTAAGATTTGGATTTTTTAGGCAGCGAGCAGATAGCTCTCAAGAGCATTTTCAGAAAGTAGCCTAATTGTCTGCTCAGGATCTCACATTTCTCACTCCTCATAAGCAAAATATATTGAACTCAGTATTCAATTTTTAAGTTCTGAAATACTAGGTTCTAAGATACCTTTGAGTAAGGCATCAAGCTGCTTCGCCTGAGCATAGATATAGATCCAATCAGTAATCGGATCTTTGTGGGTATCAAAAACGATATGCGTATCTGTTTTTTTTGAAAGAGTAGAAAATGCTGATTCTATCTGAATCTGTAAATTTAGCGTTAAGCTCGCTTTCTCGCATCTGAGCATAACTTCTCCTCTACCAGAACAAGTCGTATGTGGCAAAATCTGCATAATAATTGGTATCATAGATGAGATGAGAATCAATAATTATAAAATATATTCGGACTGCCGCATTTTAATCAGATGAGGACTGAGGAGCAAGTCTACAATAAGTATTTTGAAGAGAAAAACTAGCTTTATTTCAGCCTTTTGGCTTTATGGTAAAAAAGAGGCTTTTGTATTGAGGATTTGATACACCTTGAAAAGAAATCTCGCATGAAGTCTGGAATGGTGTATATTTTACTATAATTGGAGAACGAAGTTCCTCATCTGTCCCGTTGATTGTTGTTCCAGAGAGGAATGTGAGTTCATATTTTTCCCCAAGTGGAGTCCAAGTTTCCTCAAGATTTTGCTCTGAAGAATCCTGATCGGAAAGCATACGGTATTTTATTGGCATATCGGACTGAGACGTCTGATTTACTCCAGCTAAATCAGAGGTCTTAGGAGTAATTACAAGTTCTAGTGCGGAATATGGTTTAGTGACCCATGGTCAATCAGGATTATTTGGATCCTTTGCCTGGTGAGAAGAAGAATTTAAAATTTGAAGAAAAATTTCATCAAAGCTTGTGTGAACCTCCTCAACAACCGTTGCTGCTTTGAGCTGTGCAAGCTGATTTCGATTGAGTCAAAGTCAGATCAACATTAAAATTCCAACTATCACAACGACAATCAGCATTTCAACTAATGTAAACCCTTTTTTCATTGACATCAAGATCAAAATTAACTATTAAACTCAGACATTTTCCATTACTGAGAAGACGACTCCAAAAATTCCACTCGCTACAAAAGCTACGATCACTCCCATAAAAATCAAGATTACTGGCTCAAGGACTTTTGAGAACTGAGTAATCGAAGTATCAAGTTCTTCCTGATACATACTAATGATATTTTCCATTGCTTCCTCCAGATGTGCGGTTTCTTCTCAAACCTTAATCATCACGGCGACATTTGGATAAATAATATGTGTTTGATCCTTGATCGCATCATAGATGGTTTTTCCAAGCTGGAGTCCAGCAATCACGCTATCTATCATCTCTCTATAAAGCGGAATATCTAATACTCCCCTCAGCAATCTAAAGGTTTGAAGATAATCTAGTCCTGAACCGATCATCAGTTTAGTATATCTTACCCATTTGATAAGGTAATAAGTCTTTGTCATAGCTCCAATCATCGGCAATCATATCAGTACTTTTGAGAGTCTATTTTTTCCGACTTCTGTACTCGCATAAATCATCAAAACAATCAAACCTGTAATTGCACAAACGATAATCTCTCTCCAATATCAGACAAAAAAATCTGAAACCGACTTGAGAATCAAGGTAATCTGTGGAAGCTGTTGATCTCCTGCTACCATCTCCAAAATAGAAGGAAGCACACTTGAAAACAAAAATATCACAGCACCAAATGCCATAATAATCAAAATGATCGGATAAGTCAAGGCTGATTTATATCTATTTTTGATAGAACCAAGATAGGTATATTCGTTTGCGAGTTCCTGAAGAACAACATCAAGAGTTCCAGTATTCTCTCCTGTTTTTACGATCGCAGCATCTGACTCATCAAAATATTCTGGCAATCTAGAAAGCGCATACGAAAAACTCTTTCCCTCATTGAGATAAAAGATAATACTCGTTGTAACCTTTTTGAGCGCGTAGTTATTGGTCGTTCTCTTGAGCGTATCTACGGCTTGGAGGATAGATACACCTCCTTTGAGCATATAGACAAGCTGTTTGTAAAAAAGAATTTTATCCTTTTCAGAAAAAGTCTGTGTATCTACAGCTTGCATGATACCCATCAGCATTCTTTCAATGAAGTTTGGTTGATGCTTTTCGTTCATTTATGTATCAATAGAGATAAAAAGGATAAAAATCTGATTTTTGTTTTCTACTATACTTAGTATCTTTTAAGAGACACCTCTACTTAAAATAGTAGGCACTGAGTTTAATTTCTATAGTTTGTTCCTCATCATATGCCATCATATCGTAGGAAACTTGATCAATGTGATAGAGAATACGGTCATTCTCTGATGGGATAATATATTGTTCAATATTATCTACAAAAGAAATGAGATCATCCTTGTTTTCAAAGGTCATCTTGAGCTCAATAGGCAACTGATAGAAACCAGATTTTTCATCTGCGAGCTTTGGATCACCGATTTTAATCGCCTCAACTTTCCCATTTTTTAGAGAGCTCGCCTCTGATGGATCGTTTTTCGTAAGGAACTGATCTAGATTTCTCAAGATCTTCTTTTCATCAACTTGCATTTTTGGCGCATTCAAATCTCCAAGTTGCAAGTAAGCAGTAATCATTCTCAACTGAGAACGCAATGCTGGAGGCAATTTTTCACAGTTAGTTGCATCATTTACACAGCCAATGATTTGCTCTTTTGTAGAAGTAATTGCTTTCCAGACAGTCTTTTTTGTTTTGTATTCTTGGATTTGAGTATCAAGCTGCTGGATTTTTGTTTGTTTTTGCTCAAAATTTTCCTGAGATTTTTGAAAATCTGACCAAGCTCTCGGCAAAAACTTTGTCCCTAAAATCACAGATAAAATCAGCAAGATAATCACATATACCTTATACTTAGCAGTCACAACCCTAGAAATCGAGATCTGAGATTCTGAGGAATCTTGAGCAGACTGTTGTGCATACGCTGATGAATTTTGCTGTTCAAGTAGACTGTTAATGAGCTGTTGATCCTGTTGTTGCATTGGTTTGAACTTTAGCAGATAAAGTAAATTTAAACGAACGCTGACCTTCTTCAGCTTTTTCATAATTTTTGATCGAAATATCGGTCAAGAAGTCAAGTTGATTAAAACTATCAATAAGTCCTCATGATCACTGCCTATTTCCATAGAGAATTCTCAAATTACTCACTACACCATTTAGAGAAAGCTCGTTGAGATCAACCTTGAAGTCTGAGAGTTCAACTCCTCCTCTACCAGATTCTACAGATTTGATACTCTCTAGGATTTCTAGAATCTTATGGATATATTGGCTCCATGGGATCTGCGTTTTTTGAGATTCTAAGGCTTGGACCTGTAAATATTGCTGAAAAGTCTTATCCTCTAGGATCTTTTGAATTTCTGAATTTTTTGAGGAAATTTGTGTATCTAGAGTCAAGGACTGCTTGTCCAAATACCACTTATACCCCCAAAGTCCAGCTCGCGCTAATCCTCCAAGAATTATCAAAATCAAAAGTAAACGATAATATCATTTTCGCGATTGAGTTTCTCTAGAAAGTCCCATCTCGACAATCATCATAATATAAAAACATAGCTCAATTATAGCCAATTTTTAGAAATTTGCAAATTTTGAAGAAAATTATTGACTCAATAAAAAAGCAAAAAAAATCTGATTTTTTCTTTTCTTTTTTGATAAAAAGGCTTGATTTCTCAAAAAGGGTTGCTATAGTCAAAAAAAATATTTTATCTACTAAGCTCGCAATCATGACTCCAAGAAAGCAAGAAACACGATGAGATAGAGAAAAAAAAGAGAAAAAGCTGAATACAGATACTGGTTTTACTCAGAAAAAACTGAATTCAAGCCAGTCGCAGGATGAAGAAAGCAGACAAATTCCTGCTTGGATTATCGTAGTATTTCTGTTTGCTCTTGTATTTTGTTTATTCGCTATTTACAAGGTTTTTATCTACGGTAGAGGGTATAACACTCCTCAGATACCAACTGAAAGTATCAATCTCCTAACTCCAGAAAACACTGAGGTAATCACCATTAACTCTGGAGCACTAGCAGATGAAAGTTCAGCAGCTAATGAGGCTTCTTGAACAGTTTCTGAAGAGACAACTGGAAATCAGCAAAATCAAGTGAGGGTTGTTTCCACACAGCATATTGATCGTACGGCAGACAGCAATTTGATTCAGGATTTTTATCAGTATCTGGTAAGTGAGAATTTTACTGAGATGAACCGTCTCGTACATGCACCACTCAAAAATAGCACAACACGAGACAGCCACTGGAATAAAAAGAATATTAGCATTTTTACAAGGAATCTTGTAGGAGATCTTAACCTGAGTTCAATCTTTTTGATCCCTGGAAGCGTAAATGATGCGAAAAATACAAGACAATATTCCTATACTTTGAGCTATGCTATCAGCTGAAATCAGCATTTTAATGAAGATTGGAAAGTTACGTTGATCGATCTTTCAGGTGACAAAACTCAGATTTCTGAGATCATGTGTACTACAAAGTGATGCTCAAAGTCTCCATTCTTTTGGCCGCAAAACTATAATTTAAAATAAGCAACGATGAAAATCTATATTGATGAGGTGGGAAGATGACCACTCGCTGGAGAAATGAGGATTGGGATTATTATCTGAGAAGAGAAGGGAAGCCGAGGCGATACTTCTCTTTTTCAAGATAGCAAAAAACTGACTGAAAAGCAAAGAGAAAATGCCTATCAACATATCCAAAACTTGCTATCTGAGCAACTGATCTCCTGAGGGAGCTGGAGCGTTGAACCAGCAATAATCGATCAGTATTGAGTGACAAGAAGCCTGAATATCGCTATTACAAAAGGCTTATATCAGATTTTTTGTAATTTTTTGGGCATCAAGGCCAAGAAAAAAATCCGTATTGATGATGTAAAGAAACTTCTTGCAACTTGGGAAAAACAAAACTCTGATCAAATCACCCTGATCATTGATGGGAAGCAGGATTTTTGACTGAGTAAGGAACTGGGAATAAAAACTCAGACAATTATTGATGGCGATGCTGAATTGATGCAGATTTCTATGGCCTCTATCCTCGCAAAAGTAACGAGAGATCATATTATGTCAGATTGGGATAGGAAATTCCCTGAATACGGTTTTGCAAAACACAAAGGATATGGGACAAAAGCTCACTATCAAGCAATAGAAAAAATCTGACTTTGTCCGCTGCATAGAAAACTTTTTCTGAAAAAGATTGTTGGGATATATGAAATTTCCCCTTTTGATATAAAAAATCCGCTACCATAGCGGTTTTTTTATTTTTTAAGGTAAGATGCAGAAAGGAGAGAAGCAGATTGAATACTAAAGCTCCTCAGTCTCGCTAACGATCGCCAGTTCCCCTAGCAGGGAGCATTTTTTCAGTCATCAGGAATGAGGGAAACTAATACAATAATCCAGTTTTCTAGAGTAAGTTTGACAACATCTGGATTGCTTCGCTATCGCTCGCAATGACTGTTTGTTATTAAAAATGAGTAAAATGAATGTGGAGATCGAGATTAAGATAAAAATAGGATTGCATTAAACCTCGCTTGCGAAGAACTGGCTTCCTTTCTCAGCAAAAATTTGTTCTAAAAAAACTCCCTTTGGGAGTTTTCAATTAGAAATTAAAGATTTGACTCGCTTCATTCAGATCAGATGATGAAAGTCATCTAGAAGACTTTTTATTTGTAGATGATTTTGCATTATCTGTAGTCTTTGAATCAGATTTCTTGTCTTTTTTTGGATTTGACTCAATAACATCATAACTACCATCATCCTCATCTTCCTCAATCACTGAATTATCTCTCTTTTCTACAAGGATATTTCCATCAGCATTCATTGAAACCTTATAGTCCTTTGCTGAGAAGACATACTTGTCTTTTTCTGCAGTTGGCTGAATCAAACCTGATATTGATACACTACTATTTGAAGTGTTTTCAGTTGTCGTTTGTGAGTTTATGTTGTTAGTAGTCGTATTTACTCTTGAAGCATCAGTAGTATTAGCGATGATCTCAGCATCTAGCTGATCAAGTGTTAGCTGATCGTTTTGAGTAGTATTAGATTGTGAATCGTTATTTCAAGTTTGTAGTTCTCAAGTGAGAAGCACTACACCAGACATAGATCAGATTTCTTGATTATTTTGCCCAGTTGTTGAAGTGTCTTTTGAGAATCGATTATTGATTGCTCTAATAGTTGTGGTAGGTAGAGAGACGATTCCATCAAAGATTCCTCTCGCACCAGCTGGATTAATAAGCCAATAAATTCCATATAGCAAAAGTACAAATACACAGATAATAATTACTCTACCAAGATATTTCTTGAGGAGATAAAACAAAAAGATCAATAGTCAAATCACGATAATCCAAAAGAATACAAGTATTAATGTTGGCATTCCGTACAAAAATCAAAATAAAGTTTTGTTCTTTATATATAAAACCAGATATAAGTCAATAGAAAAAATCTGATGATAACCTCAGGTATGAATTAGGATAAGGATTTTGATTTGAAAATAAAAAGTGATTCACTAGTATATGGGACGAGAAATCAGCTGATTTTGCACCAATTAAGAAAACGAAGATATTGTATCGTGAGAAGCGAGAAATACTAAAGGGAAGCAATCAGCATTTTATCTTTTAGACTATCTATGAGAGGACCTCAGCATATCGCTTTTATCCCTGATGGGAATAGGACTTGGGCTAAGCAGAGAGGATTAGATCAATTTATTGGGCATTTGGAAGGTTTTAGGAGGATGATGGAGCTAGCGATTCATATTTTTACAAAAAGTGAAACGAAAGTCTTCACACTCTGGGGACTTAGTACTGAGAACCTCAAAAATAGAAGTCAGGAAGAATTAGAATATCTTTTTGTTTTGTATAAAGAAATCACTCAACAGCTCTATGATACCCTCCACAAAGAGCAAGTGAATTTTTGAGTGGCTGGAGATATCGATCAGCTGCCAGATCATCTAAAAAATCGACTCCTCGCAAAACAGAAAGAATATCGCTATCCGACTGATCGCTGGTTTGTATTAGCGATCAACTATTGAGGTCAGGACGAGATTTTAAGAGGAATAAAAAGTCTGATTTCATCTGGTGAATCTCTTACTCAAGATAACCTAGAAAAGCATATGGATTTTGGACATTTACCTAAAGTCGATCTCGTTATTAGAACTAAGCAGCAGTATGCCAAGAGGTTATCTGGATTTATGCTTTGGTGGATTGGATATGCACAACTATATTTTAGCGATCTTTTTTGTCCTGATTTTACGGTTGAGGAACTAGAAAAAGCAATCGCTTGGTATAACGACTCTCTAGCAACTCAGAACTTTGGGAAATAATCAAGATTAAGATATCTTTAATACTAGCAGATTTTTATTTTCAAAAAAATCCCCTCAATGAGGGGATTTTTAGTACTTCAAATTTTATCATGCTCAAGTAGGACTATTGAAATAATGGTGATGATAAGTCCATATCAATCAGACTAAATGCCTTATTGGTAATAAATGAGCTTCCCTTGTCGGTACCAATACATGGAGTTCCATCACTTCCAGTACCAGTCGCACTATTACAAGACCATTTAAAAACCTGATCTAATCCGATAAATTTCAATTCTCCTCCCTCTACTCTTCCACCATCAGATTCTAGAATGTCTTTAATTACCTGTTTCTTATTATCATCTGGTGTAGTATATGTATTATAAGAAGCTACTTTTCCATGGATAACGAGCTTATTTTTTATCGGAGCAAACTGACTAGTATCAGGTTTCATTCCAATAATAAGTCCATTCACAATAAAGTTTCCCCTCAAGAAGTTACCATATGAAATTCATGGATTTGAGGCATCTTGTGTCTGATATCCATTTTGATCAAACTTTTGAAGATGAGTTTTATCTCTTGCTTCATCAAGTAGGAAGAGATATCCCTTATCAATAAATAGGTTTGTTATTGCAGCATTATTTTGAGTTTCTTGATAGTTAGGCAAGAATACATCAGCATTTTTAACAATAAGAGCTGCAACTTTATCATACCCCTTCACTCTTAAAATCCTAAAATTTCTATCTCTATTTCCATCATAACAGAGGATCTGTCCGGCTTTACTGCTCAAATCTTGGTCAGCACCTGGTGGTACTGGTTGCCACTTATTCCTACAGAGCTCTTCCGCCCTTTGACGAGCAAGATTTACGATTCCCGCGATTGAGTTATCAGTATTGAGAAGGAGTGAGGTTCCTGCTTGATTTCCTTCGATACTTCCTCTACTATTATTACTAAGCTCACTTGAAAGTCAGATAATACCTCTAATTCCAAGTTTGAAAAGCGTTGTCTGTGCAGAACCGAATCCGAAATCAAGTAGTCTATCAAGCTCATCAGAACTATAATTAGGAATAGAACCATCATTATAACGAGGATTTTGTCCATCATGATCAAAGATATCAGAGACACACTTTCAGTTTTCTAACTGTCCAAGATATCCCTTATGAAATAAATGAATATCTCTATACGCACTATACGCATCAGCATCTCACTTTGCCGCGCGTTTCATTACTGAAGACTTAATACTTGCCCCTAGGATACCGATTCCCCCTGCTGAATCATAGATATATCCGAATGGAATTGCATTATTCAATCTCTGGAAATTACATCTCAGAGCTGGTGGCGTTGTAACTTTATTTTCTGCTACATTATAGGAAACTCCAGCGATCAAATCATAGGATTTATCCTTGTAAGTATGAGTAATCTTTCCGTAGATATTATTTTCATTTCCTTGACATCTTGTGTATCGTCCTCACTGCATCGCTAGATCGGCATAGGTAGGATTTAATTGTTTAAGTTGTTCCTTGGACTCTTGGTCCAAAGGCCAAAGTCTCTCTCCTCTCTGAGAACTATAGTAAAATCCCTTTACTCTACCATAACATTCAACATTTCCTGTACCATTTGCACTAATAGTAACTGGTGTTTCAAGATCTTCTACCTCTCTCCAGAAGAAACCTCCTCCAATATCATTTCCTCAGAGACTATAGTGTACAGCTGAGAAATATTGCGCAAGATATTTTCCCTTGAGCTCAAAGGTAAGCCCAGTTCCAAACATCGTCTTTCCTGTAAGTACCTTACTATCAGGATTATTTGGATCTTGTAGTTTGTTTGGATCATTCTCATCTTGGAAATCCTTTGCTGGTATGAGCTTTACAGAAAGCATAGGCTCATTTCAGAGTTCTGTTTTAATATTTAGTGTAGATACAAATCCATGAGTGAGAGCAACATCAAATCCAACCTGATTTCTCTTCTGAACATTGATATGAGATCCTGGCTGCTGAACAGCAATAAGCCCTAGTCTATCATAAAATGGTCTCACAGTTCGACCATCAACACTTGTAAGCAACTGTTTTTGTACAACAATATGAACTTTAGCATCAGATTTCATATCCTTAATCTCAGGAAGTGGTTTATTACCTCAATTAGTCGCTACGAGTTTAAACTGAGGAGCATATAACGAATCCAGATTTCCAAACTTTTTCTTAAATCTTTTATAGTTTCCTTCACTGAAAAGGGTATCAATATAGTTTTTCTCAAACGTGATCTGAGTCCCAAGTTTAAAGTTTGCATCCCAATCTGGGAATGGTCCAGTGATATAGTTCTCAGCAAAATCAATTTTCACAGGCTGAGAAGTCAGATTTTTTACCCATGCTGGAAGTTTTCCTGTAAGTTGATTATTTCTTAGATTGATTTCTTTGATCGTTGCAGTCGCAGTCTCAGGCAAGCTCGCTGGGATTGATCCTCTAAGCTTTGCAGTATGAACAATCAACTTCTCTAGCTTTGGACGATCAAACAATGGTTTTATATTACTCACTCCTGAAAGTAGTCCAAGACTGAGGTCAATCTCCTTAAGATTTGCCAAATGAGTAAATGGAAACTCTGTCAGAGTCAACTTCTGAGCATCGAGCTTCTCTAGACTTGCTGGGAGATTATTCAGATTTTTTGTATTTGTATATGAGAGATTGACTTTCTTTAGATTTGTGAGAGAAGTCTTGAATTCTGATTTAAACTCAGCATTGAAGTTTGAATTTTCTGAGAGATTAAGAACTTCGAGATTCTTGAGCTTAACAAATGATCCTGTAAATGTCTTTTGTAGATTATTATTTGAAAGATTTAATCAAATTAGTTTATTATTTTGACAGCTAATTCCATACCAAGAACAAATAGGAGGTACGGTCTCATTATACCATTTTCTATTTTGATTCCTATCAGATCCCAGTCTCCATCCATTAGAATTTTTCCAGAGTGCATTTATTGATGATGATTCTCTATAAAAATCAAGCAATGCCTGACACTCATCAACTGAAACCCCTTGAGCGAGATTCTTATTTTTTGCCATCTGACAAAACTTATACTCTCAATCAAGAGTTGGCTTAAATCCAGATGGAACAAGTCTGAATCCGACTGTTCTACCAGGTTTTTGAACTCCTCCAACAGTATAAAAAGTATCAATGTAGGTATTTTTATATGCCTGATCATCATCAAAGGTTGGAGCTTGGAAAACTACATTTATAATAGGACGATCAGTTGCAGCAAAAGTAGGTATCGTAATTTTTAGTAAAGTTGCATGCGCCTCTTGCGTTTCTGTATACGTAGCTCCTGGAGCACCAAGAATCTCTACCGATTTAATTGTAGGTTTCCATTCATTTTTCGTACCGTCTGTATTTGTGGTATTTACATTTGGAATTCTGAAGGTATAGGTATAATTATTAACTGTTGCACCAGCATTCCAAAGTGTCGTCTGCAAAAGTCCTGTCCCTCCTGATTTATAGTTGTAGATCGTATCAAGTTCCTCTGGATCAAAGGATCCTTTACATCACTGATCATCAACTGAAGTTTTTGAGCAGACTCCGTTTCCTAGTTCTGTTGCGGTGATAATTGCCTTTGCCTCCCCTCCCATTGCAATTTTTCTGTGATTTACATTTCAAAATGCTCAATAGGTATCATCTTGAGCTGAAGTAGCCCATGCTCACCACAATTGATATTTCAAATCACTTGATGCAATGAATGCTTTTGAAGCTAATGGATATATTCATGGAGCTGCACTATCTGTGACTTTAACCTTATAGAAAACAGTAGCCGAATTACCTCCCATAGCCTCTCAATGGTTTTTACTGAATATTCAATTGAAGTCAATTCTCCAGACACTATGATTTAGTGGAGGATTTACCATATTAACGACTCTACGAGGAGCCGATGCTGTTGCCTGAGTTCATGGAGAAATAGATGTAAATACTGATAATGGGTCTAGTTCGAAACCTTGAGGAAGCATAATAAATAGCGATGGGTTTTTTAGCGTCATCCCATTATTATAATGCCAATCTCCATCTGGAGCAAAATAAGTACGCATATCTATCGTCTGTCCATGCGTAAAATTAATACCGTTAGAATTCTCTGTTCTCACCATAGTTGGAGTTAGAGAATATAAATGAACCCTGTGATTATGAGGTCAGAAAGATTGATCAGGGATTCATTCTCCTCTAAATACTCCAGTCATCACCAAATCTATATCCTGAGTTATAGGAATTCCATCCTTTTTAATGTGAGCCACATTTCCTATAAACCTGATCCCTCAAATTCTTGCTCACATCATATTTGGAATCATATCCCCAGGATTAATTTCTGGAAATTTGAAGACAAATTTTGTTATGTATTCATCATTTGCGAGCTGTAATTCCGTTCTCTTGTAGAGGGCTCAGAATTGTCCGAGGACCGATCCCGTTTTTCCTTTATTAGTCCAGTAATCAAAGTTAATCGTATGAGGCCAAAAAATCTCATGTCCATTACCATTGCTTCACTGAGCATTTGGTAGTCGAACTCCATATACTTCCATTCCCTCTGGAATAGAAAACTCAGCACTTGCATTTTTCACTTTTGTATTTCCATTATTGTATATCCAAAGACCAAGTATATTTTGTTGTTTTTGATCATTAACTAATGAACCTTGTGGATTATGGAATCCAATACTAATATTAGCATTTGCAGCTTCTACAGTTTGATTAACCCAATTCATACTTCCAGTATAGATTCTTCCCGTTGGACTAACAAGATAACCTGTAAAGGTCATAGGATTCGCTGTAATTACATCGTTAGCTTGAAGTCCCGTATATTCAAGCTCTATAAATTGTCTATTATTCCAAAGCGTATCCATTCTTGGAGTCCCTCTGAAAATCATAGCATGCTTATCTGCGTCATATGTAAGTGAAAGTGTAGCACTACCGTTTCCATTATTTACAGAACTACTGATATATTTCGCATTAGGAGGCAATGGAATAGTCGCTACAAAATTATATAACGCAGGATTTCTACTATCAATAAATCTAAAATTAGCTGGACTTTCTCGTGGATAATAAGTTTCTGTATATACATTTACAGCATACTTTACTTTATAATTATTCCCAGGCTTAGTATAGTGAATCCAGTGCATATTGAGTCTAAATGGAGCCCATGCTGTAAAAGTAAGTTCTTTATTTACAAGTGACGCATCCCCCTTAACAATTTCAGCGGTAATTTTTGCTGGAGTTAAATGATCTGTCACCAACCAAGGGAAATACACAGAAAAATCAGCTTTAATCTGTCCTTTAATATTATCTTTTAGATAATAAGTATAAACTCTCTTATCTGAAAGCTCAACCATATTTACACTACCAGATGTTACTGTCTCTCAGTTGAGGAGTGAGATTGAATTACTCTCTGGTTGAAGGGTCTTTGGGACAGTGATAACTAATTTCAAATTCTTCCCTCCTCTATTTAGATCAAGATTTGCACTTGCAACGACCTTCTCTCACACTACAAGCGTAGTTCTTGGACTTGTAGTTGTAAGGCTAAGTCCTACTGGAGCTGCGGTTTCCTCTGCTGGGAAACTATCATAAAGTTCCTTAACTTTCTGAGGACTCAAAGCATAGTTATAGACTCTAACATCATCAATTGATCATTTTTCTCGAATAGTTCATTCTAAGATATTTTTTCCTCAAATCCAAGGTCTTCTATCTTGTCTATTTTGATAAGAATGAGGAAGTGCAAGCTCTCAATCCTTTACCCCATCCGCATAACAAGTAACTTTTCTTTCTCTAGCATCAAATACTCAAACTAGATGATGCCATTTATTATCAGCTAAATTATTTCTTGTTCCACATGGTCATTCAAGATATCTTCCTCCAGGTTGATATCAATTTCCTATCAAAAAAGCAATTTTACCATTACTTAATCAAAACCTATATCCATCTCAAGCTGCAGCATTTGTAATAAAATATTTCTGACCTCAAGCATCATCTGTCTTTATCCATCCTGCAATTGTATAAGCTGCAGAATTTCAGATTCATAGTCCTCTTTGTGCTTCAATAGCCGTATCAGTATACATTCCACCTACTCTACCTCGTTCGCTTCGCGTTGGAGTTCCAATCACAGTACCAGGATTTTTAGTCTCAAGCTGAGAACTATCAGCAACTGTAGTCCCCCCCTCATCAAAAGTATAATGAAGTACAAGTCTTGGTCTCTTGTATACAAAAGTTACCTCCTTTACTCTATCAGCATCTGTAAAAGTCACATTCTGTGAATCAGGAGTATCAAATCTGGCTTTTAAAGTTGGTTCATTAAGTTTTGCTGGATTAACAGTATAGGTCTGATTAAGCTGAAATGTCGATCCTCAAGGATTAGTTGTATGTATTGTAGGAGGGATCAACTGCTCACCATTCTCATCTTCATAATGAATAATCAGCGCTGGCTTTGCCTCTTGTTCGTAATCAGCTTTGATTTGTGCAGCAGTACGAGCATAGTTATAGATTTTTAGTTCATCAATAGCCCCCTTTAAGAATGTGGGACCTGAAGTATGTAGATGATGATGTCAAATAGATATCCTATTATTGTTGTGAGATAGAAAAAACGGAGTTAGACTTTGATTATTCTTATGATTTATTTGATGCTGTCCATCAATATAGAGTCAAAGCTTCTTGTCACTATCTATAGTAACAGTATAGGCATGCCATTTCCCATCTTTATAAAAAGTATCAGGTCTAGTTACTTCATCAAATGCCCTATAGGGATCACCTACTCCTCGATATCCATTTGCAAAACTCAGTAATTCATCTGGATATCAATAAGTTTCATTTCCTAATCAAATATATCCACCATCAAAAGTAGATCCATCTGGAGCAGAAGTCCCCCAGGCTAAAATAGAAGAAAAATCTGGTGCGTCTGCATCAGCCTTAGCCCAAAAACTCACAGTTCCCTCAGTAAGGTTAAGCTTTGAAGCATGAGCACTTAGATCTAAAGCTGCATTACTCCCATTAAAATATGCCGCCTTTCCAACTCTTCCGAGTGTTTGCGTTGCTCCGTTATTAGTTGCATTATTTCCAGCAGACGAGCTGTCCTTTCAGAGATTGCTCGCATCCTCAAAGCTATATTGAACAACTAGCTTAGCTTCAGCAGATACTGGATTAGCCTCTTGTTCATAATCAGCTTTGATTTGTGCTGCAGTACGAGCATAGTTATAGATTTTTAGTTCATCGATAGCACCAACAAAAGCATTATCAGCCATTCCGATTTGTAGTGGATAACGGTCAGTAGAACCAGTATATTCACGAATATAGCTATGAACTAAATTTCCATTCAAATATATTTTTACATTTGAATCATCTGAAGTTGTTGTTATATGATACCACTGATCCTTATTAATTTTTGGAGAAAGTGCAATATGCGTTCCCCCCAACTTTCAACTCCTCATATATAAATGGTCTGTACTTCCATCGGCATTCAAATGAATATAAAAAGTAAAATCTGTATATATCCACGGATTGATATTTGGTGGATTATCCATTTGTTTTCCAACCACTGACCTATCTCATTCTCACGCTGTAAGACTTGGCTTTATCCAAAAACTAGTAGTAACAGCTTCCCAGCTAAGTGATGGATTATGTTCTAGTCTCAATTTGCTTGATCCATTAAAATACCCCGCTTTCCCAACTTTTCCAAGCGTTTGCGTTACTCCGTTATTAGTTGCATTATTCCCAGCGGATGAGCTATCCTTTCAGAGATTGCTTGCATCCTCAAAGCTATACTGCACTACTGGACCGTCTCCAGGAGCAGCAAAAGTCTTCGTCTGAAGTAGTAAAACTCCCCCAAGCAGCAAAGCTCCTGCTGTCCCCAGCATCACTTTACTCAAAGGTCAAAAAAATCAGAATTTTGTAGTTGTTGTTTTGGTTTTTGTCATTTGCATTATCTATACGCAAAGAGAATAAAATACTCACCTGAAAGTATACCCGCTTTTATATTTTGTGCAAGCCAGTTGTATTATTGCGATAATTTTCTCTTGCGTTTTTTTATTTTTGGGTTTTGGTATGTATTTTTCTATCATATTTTTCTTTTCTATCAAAATTTTTCCTAATGCAAAAAAACTGACTCCATCACTGAAATCAGTTTTTTTCTTTTATTCACATACTTTCTAGTATCCAAACATATTTCTATAGTTTTCTCCAACAGGAAGCAATCTACCGATAATCACATTCGCTTTAAGATCTGAAAGATTATCAATCGCTCCTCTAAGAGACGCCCCAACCATCACTCTAATAGTTTCCTGGAATGAAGCAGCTGAGAGCCAAGAGTCAGTTTCCTTAGCAACAGTAGTAAGTCCAAGTGCAACTCTCTTTCCACTTGAAGGTCTTTTTCCTTGAGCTTCAAGTTCAGAGTTTACCTTGATATATTCCTCGTACTTTACATAAGTACCAGGGATAAAACTTGAATCTCCTCAATCTTCAATAAAGACTTTTGAGAAGAGCTGTTTTACCACTACTTCAATATGCTTATCATTAAGATCTTGTCCTTGAGAAGCATATACTCTCTTTGCTTCACTAATGATATATCTCTGCGCCTGAATATCTCAAACAATATTCTTATATTCCATGATATCCAATGCTCCTGTAGTCAAGATTTCTCCCTTATAGACTCTTTCTCCAACCTTAGTCTTCTTTGGAGTAAGTCCGATAAGTGATTTAGAGAATACCTCCTCAACTCCAAGTGTGATATAATCTTCATTAACCTCAAGAACCTTACCTGCTTCCTTAGTCTTAAGCTTACTTGCTCATTTAGATGCATAGTTTGCTCCCTTAGCAAGCACCTCTCCCTTCTTTACTATCACTTCATAACCATCTTTGATCAAATATGATTTTTTCTGAACATCAGCAGTAATTCTGATTTTTCCAAACTTTCCTCCTTCCTGAGTTTCTTCAAACGAAAGTACTCCATCAAAAGGGCTGACGATAGCTGGATTTTTTGGAGCTCTCACTTCAAAGAGCTGCTTAACTCTATCAATACCAGAAGCCTCTGATGAACCTGCTACTCCTCCTTCATGGAAGGTATCAAGGGTAAGCTGAGTAGAAGGTTCTCCAATAGATTGCGCAGCAATCACTCCAACAGGAACTCAGATTTCTACCATATTTCTTGTTGCAAGATCCATTCCATAACACTTCTGACATACACCACTCACGCAGTGACAAGTCAATGGACTTCTTACACTAACCATCTTGATATTTGAAGTTTCGATAAGAACCAAAGCCGACTTATTAATCATCTCTCCAGCCTTAAGGATAACAACTCCATTATCATCAATAATATCTTCTGCAGCAGTTCTACCATAAATCAAGCTTGAAAACTTCTCTCCTTTGAGTTCAGCTTCATCCTTTGAGTAAATGATATATTCGCTTGATCCACAATCTTCTTCTCTCACGATAACTTCCTGAGAAGCATCACAGAGCTTTCTGGTAAGGTATCCAGATTCCGCAGTTCTAAGCGCAGTATCAGCCTTTCCTTTACGTCCAGAGTGGGCAGAAATAAAGTATTCAATAGGTTTTAGTCCTTCAACAAATGATGACTTAATAGGCAACTCGATAATTTCTCCCTTCGGATTTACTACCAGCCCCTTCATACCTGAAATCTGAGTCAAGTGTGTCTGAGAACCTCTCGCTCCAGAGTCAATCATCGTATAGAGGTTATTACCTGCACCAATGATTGATTTCAGATTTCATTCTACTGTCTTCTTTACATCAGTCCAGATCTTAACGACCAATCTGTGTTTTTCCTCCTCAGAGAAGAATCCCTTGTAGTAGTACTTCAAAACTTCATTATTCTGAACATCTCCTCCTCTCAAGATTTCTTCCTTCTCCTTTGGAACCTTCATATCCAAGATATTGATTGATGTCGCAGCAATAGTTGAATACTTAAATCCATAGTTTTTGATAGCATCAGCTACTTTTACAGTAGTTTCCATATCATATCTATCAAATACATCAGAAAGCAATCTCTTAAGATCCTTATTACCCATCTTCTTATTTACAAATGGATAATCCGCTGGCAAAATAGAGTTGAAAATCACTCTACCAACTGTTGTTTCCACGATATCAGATCCATCAAGTACGATTACCTTATCCTTAAGAGTTACCTGCTTATTATTGAACGCATCAAGTACCCCATCAAAACTTCCATATCTCGCTACTGGATGAATCTTTTCTTTCCATTCATCTTCAGTATTGTAATCTGGATATTTTGGATCAAATGCATCAGTCAAAAAGTAGATTCCAAGTACCATATCCTGAGAGTGTGTAATAGTTGGATCTCCAGAACCTGGCTTGATAATATTCTTGTCCGCTGCGATCAATTCTCTTGCCTCTTTCTGAGCTTCATCTGAAATAGGCAAATGAACCGCCATCTGATCTCCATCGAAGTCGGCATTAAACGCAGGACACACAAGAGGATGAAGTCTGATTGTCTTTCCAGGCATCAACTTGATTTTGAAAGCTTCAATAGAAAGTCTATGAAGTGTTGGCGCACGGTTAAGCAACACATATTTATCCTTAATTACTTCTTCCAAAAACTTAAGCGCAATAGGATTTCCCTCTTTAATCAGCTTTTCAGCCTGTTTTGGAGTATATACGATCTTCTTTTCAATAAGCTTTCCAATAATAAACGGAGTAAACATCTTTACTGCGATATAGATTGGAAGTCCACATTCATTCAAATTCAAGCTAGGACCTACAGTAATAATAGATCTTCCTGAATAGTCAACTCTCTTTCCAAGCAAGTTCTTTCTGAAAACTCACTCCTTACCTGAAAGCATATCAGAAATTGACTTGAAAACTTTGATTCCAGCACCAGCCTTTCCTGCAGAATTCTTCTCTCCAACCAAAAGATTATTGATAGATTCTTGAAGAAGTCTGATTTCATTCTTTTTTACGATATCAGGCATTCCAACTTGGATCATTTTCTTAAGTCTGATATTTCTCATCAGAACTCTTCTATAGAAAAGATTCACATCAGATGAAGCAAATCTCCCTCCATCAAGCTGAACTACTGGTCTAATATCAGGTGGGATCACAGGAAGTTTTCTCACGATCATATTTTCTGGCTTTACTCCAGAAACATAGAGATTAATCAGCAATTTGATCAAACTCATCATCTTCTTTTTCTGATCAGCAGATCTAATAGCTGGGAACTCCTTTACTCTCTTTTTAATCTCCTTTTCCACATCAATAGACTGAAGCATCTTGAGGATTCCTTCTGGACCTGATGCAAATGAGATCAAGCTTCCAAATTGATAGAAAATATTTCTATAATCTGATTCCAAAATAGTCGCTCCAAACTTCAAATCAGCTACGATTGATCTAATTCTATTAAACTCAGCTTCAATAGATTGCTGATTCTCTTCATATAGCTTTTTTGCCTCAGCGAGTTTCTTAGGCTCTTTCTGAGCTGATGATTCCTTTTTGTAAAGTTCATCAAGGTCCTTCATTGTTGATTCATAATCACTTGCGATTTTCTCCTTGATCTTTTCTCTAGTCTCATCAGTAATATCTTTTACTACCACATATTTTACATATGTTAAGATTTTATCAATTTCATTAGCTGAAAGCTGAAGAAGTTGATGGATACCTCCAGATGGAGATTTCTTATACCACTCATGAACCACAGGAGAAGCAAGATCAATATGTCCCATTCTCGTTCTTCTTTCTCTTGAAGAAGCCACTTCTACACCACATCTTTCACATACAATTCCCTTATATCTTACTCCCTTATACTTTCCACAACTACATTCAAAATTCTTCACAGGACCAAAGATAGACTCACAAAAAAGTCCACCTTGCTTTGGTTTTCCTGTCCTATAGTTAACGGTATCTGGATTATCCACTACTCCACGAGACCATTTTTCAACTTCCTCCATTGAAGCGAGTGTCACCATCAATCCGTCAAATTTTATTTTATTCATTGAAATTACTGCATAGGATATAAAAATCTGATTTTTCTTACTCTATTTGCCCAAAATCTTCTAAGTCCTCAACTACTTTACCAATCATTTCTCCCTTTGATTCTACTTCATCCTCATCTTCATCTAAAGATTTAGTAAGCTCTTGTTCAAGTGAAGCAGTCATGATTCCAGAGAGTCCAAGACTCTTGATCTTGTCCATTCTTTCTTCATAGATTCTTTCCATTTCATCACTTGTCAAAGAAACGATATTCTGACCAAGTCCCTTGAAAAGATAGGTCAACAAGTTGAAAGATTCAGGCAATCCTCAGATTTTTGGCTTCTGAGACTTGATAATAGATTCATAGAGTTTATTTCTACCTACAACATCATCAGATTTCACAGTAAGCATTTCTTGAAGAGTATATACTGCAGAATACGCTTCCAAAGCCCATACTTCCATCTCTCCAAATCTCTGTCATCCTTGTCTTGACTTTCCTCCAAGCGGTTGCTGAGTAATAAGTGAGTAAGGACCTACAGATCTAGCATGGATCTTATCCTCAACCATATGCACAAGCTTCAAAATATGCATATATCCAACAGTAACCTGCTGAGCATAAGGTTCTCCAGTTTCTCCATCATAAAGTGTAGTTCTAAGCTTATCTTCAAGACCAGCTTTTTTTGCAAGCTCAACGATATCATCTACCCCAATTCCACCAAAAGTTGGAACCGCAAATTTCACACCAAGCTCCTTAGCAATAAGTCCCAACTGAGACTCAAAAAGCTGACCAAGGTTCATACGAGAAATTACTCAAAGTGAGTTCAAAACAACATCAATTGGCTTTCCATCAGCTGAGTATGGCATATTTTCTTCTGGAACCACAGTCGCAACAATACCCTTATTTCCGTGTTTTCCAGCGAGTTTATCTCAGATTTCAATCTTTCTTGTAGAAGCAACATATACTTTAATCTTCTTTCTAACTCCCGCCATAAGGTTATCTCCCTTCTTTGAATCAAGAATTACCACTTCTACAACTTTTCCTTCACTACCAGATGGCATATAAAGAGAAGTATCTTTTACATTCTTTGACTTGTCTCCAAAGATCGCCTGAATAAGCTTTTCTTCTGGAGTAAGTTCTCCTTCTCCCTTTGGAGTAATCTTTCCAATCAAAAGATCTCCACCTTTCACGATAGCTCCGATTCTAATGATACCATCCTCATCAAGGTTTGTAAGTTTAGACATTGCAACACCTGGGATATCATTTGTTGTCTCTTCAGGTCCAAGCTTAGTTTCCGCAACCTCGATTTCATATTCACTGATGATCACTGAAGTAAGCTCATCATCCTTCACCAATCTTTGAGAAACAACGATCGCATCTTCATAGTTATATCCTTTCCATGGCATAAACGCAACTCTAAGAGATTTTCCAAGAGCGATTTCTCCATTTACAGAACATGGTCCCTCAGCCAAAAGATCACCCTTTTGAACCTTCTGTCCTAAAGAAACACAAGGAATCTGATTCAAACAACTCTTTGAATTTGATCTCGCGAAAGTAATAAGTCTGTATTCTTTAATTCCTTCCTTATACTTTACCTTTACAAGTCCTCCATCAACATAGACAACCTCTCCATCTCATTCAGCCTTAATCACTGCATGAGACATCTTCATAATATCACTTTCAAGTCCAGTTCCCACCAATGGAGCATCATTCTTCAACAATGGTAGCGCCTGTCTCTGCTGGTTTGTCGCTACAGAAGCACGCACCGCATCGTTATGATCTACAAATGGAATCAATGAAGTATTAGGAGAAAAAATCTGAGCCAAATTCACATCCATGTGTGTTACATCATTGATATGGAAACTTCTCATCTCACCAAAATGCCTCGCAGCAACTCTAGTGTTCAAGATATTATTATGCTCATCCAATGAAGCAGTCGCATCTGCAATAGTCACTCTTTCATCCATTTCTGGAGAGATATAATCAACTTCACCAGTCAAGAACGGCTTTACAGGAACAGGTTTCTTGATCTTTCCATAAAACTTTTCAATTATTTTTGCAGTATCAGTATCAATAAGTTCATTTTCCTTGATAATAACCTTAGTTGTAGGATTTCCCTTTGCATCAAGCTCAAAAATATCACGATGAGCGATTCTTCCAGTCAATGCTTCAACATTTGGATCTACTTCACGAAATACCTTCAAAGCTGGCGTTTCCAAAAATCCTTCATCATTAATTCTACTATAGAGTGACTGATAGATTACAAGTCCAATATTCTGTCCTTCTGGAGTTTCAATCGGGCAAATTCTACCATAGTGAGATGGATGTACATCTCTCACTTCAAACTTAGCTGTCTCCTTTTTAAGCCCTCCAGGCCCAAGAGCAGTAATTCTTCTCTTATGTTCAATTTCTGAAAGTGGATTAATCTGATCCAAAAATTGAGAAAGCTGAGATGTTGCAAAAAATGATTTAATCGAATTATCAATCATCTTAAAGTTCACCAAATCAGTAATCTTCAATGGATTTTCCATATTCAAAACTGAAAGTTTTCCTCTTACACTCTTTACAAATTTTCTCATCACAGGCTGAATATGAGAGTACAAAATTTCTCCCATAGTTCTCACTCTCTTATTTGAAAGATGATCAGCATCATCTACATAATATCCTTTTTTATGATTACAAAGATCCAAAAGATACTTTATAGCCTGAATCATATCTTCTCCATCAAAGATATTTGCTTCGTCTCCCTTAAGCGGCTTCTTAAGATTCAATTTTGCATTGATCTTTCTTCTAGCAATGCTTCCCATATAAATTCTCTCTGGAAGCAAAAATTGCCCCTTAATATAATCCAAAGCTGATTGAGCATCAATAAGTTCCCCTGGTCTAAGCTTAGCATAAATAAACTCAGCAGCAGATACCGCATCTACAGTAGTATCCTTCTTCAAAGTAATATCAATAAAGTCTACATCTTCAGCATCAGCTTGCCCATCAAATGCAGCTCTAATACTCTCATCAGTTTCCAATCCAAATACTCTCAAAAGTGAAGTAATAGGGAACTTTCTTGACTTATTGATTCTCGCTACAACATTTCCTGTTTTTTCAACACTCACCTCAAGCCAAGGTCCATTTTCAGGAATCAACTTAAATGAATACCAAAAATCCTTCTTTCCATAAAAGATTCCATATGATCTAATAATCTGAGAAATAATCACTCTCTCAACTCCATTAATAATATATGAAGCAGATGGAGTCATCAAAGGCAAAATACCGATATTTGCTCTCTTATTAAAAAGAACTTTTTCAGCACTCTTTTTACCTCCTTCTTCCTCAACCTTTTCAACGAGCTTTACCTTTGCAGTAATAATTCCTCCATAAGTAAGCTCCTTTTTCTTACATACATCTACAGTTTCAATTGGCTCAGAAACTTTTACATCAGAGATCGTGATATACATTTTTTCACCCGCAATATCCCAAATCTTCTCAATATCTGTAAAAAGCTTATTAAGGTAGATATTGATGAAATCATCATACCCCTTTTTCTGAAGTTCCAAAAGATCAGGTAGTTCCCCATGAGTTTTTGGCATTGTCAAAAAGATTCTACCATCTCTCTGATAATAGTCCTTAAACAGGTTTTCTACCTTTGCATTTACAGCAGTTCTTAGCTGTTCTTTTACCTCAGTTTTCGATTTTTTTGATACTACAAAAGAAGGCTTACTCGTCTTGGCAGCCTTTGTAGTTCAAGGTTGTTTTTTATTTACCATCCTAGTTATGACAATAGAAAATAAACAAAACAAAGAAGCCCTCTATAGCCCACTTCCCACATAGAACAAGCAATATTTTGGCTCCGAATTTGTCTCAACAGATCATATCTCCATCAAGGAGAAGCGCAAACAAAGACCACATCCATTACGCATGCTGAGAGAGACGAGTAGTAAACTTGTCTCTAAAACATTTCGGGGGCAACAATCTTTGTGGAGATAATACTGATTTAACTAAGCAAAGTCAAGGCTTTTTTATGGATTTTATTTTTTTAAAGCTATCTTTTATTACATTATTTGTATATGCCAGCAAATCCTCTTGACATAATTTTCTAAAACGTTATTATCCTACAAATTAGAGATAATCAGCAAGATTATCGTATTTTACTCGGACGCTCCTATCCTATAGAAGAATTTTCACAAGGAATTTCATCCAACAGAAACTATTTAAAAACATACTTTTACTTTAATTAAGTTTCAACACCATGTCTGATTGTATTTTTTGTGATATCATCTCTAAAGATATTCCAGCTTATATTGTCGCTGAAGATGAATACTGTATGGCGATCCTTCCTAAAGAAATGGAAACAAAGGCTCATACCATAATTTTCCCCAAAAAGCATTCTGAAAATATTTTTGGTACAGATTATGAAACATTTTCTAACATTTTTTCCTTTATACAAGAAATATCAAGAAAATACCAAGACTGACTTTGAAGTATTGGTTTAAATATTCTCAATGCCAACTGAGAAGGGGCTCAACAATCTGTCCCGCACCTACATTTTCATATCATTCCACGCTTTAAGAGTGATGGATTAAATGCGCGGCCAAGTTTTCCTCAAATTTTATTAGATAAAAATAGTGAATATCATGAAATCATAGAGAAATGTTTTCCTAAGACGAAAAAACAATAAAGCCCTTAATGACTTTATTGTTCAAAGGAAATCTATTTTCTCCAAAACACAGAAATTACTTCTGTCTCTGAACTGTTAATTGATGTCTTCCTTTTGCTCTTCTCCTTGCGAGCACTCTTCTACCAGTCCATGATGCCATTCTCTCTCTAAATCCGTGAGTTCTTATTCTCTTTGTCCACTGGTATTTTCTGATTCTTCTTAATTTACTAGCCATAAGAATGTGATATTAATGATATAAACTATCTGCTGATAAAGTTCAACAAACCTAGAGTTCTCGCTCTAATGATCTCCTGTCTAAGTTTCTTTTGAATCTTTACAGAGTTTCCAGTATAAAGCCTTGGCTTAATATCACCAAACCTTGTAAGATAATACTTCAAGATAGGAATTGACTTCCAGTTGATATACTTAGCATTTCTCTCATCAGCAAAGAAGGTAATCTTTTGACCAAATCTCTTATCTTTAATATCCTCAATTGCCTTATCAAATTCTGATTGAAGTTTTTCAAAGTGGAAGAACCTCTGTTCAGCAGTCATCTTATAGATTTCATATCTTACTACCGCCTGATTATACAAAAGAGCAGCCTTAACATCCTTTACCTGCTCAGGAGCAAGTTCTAGAAGATATGAAACAAAGTAAGCCTTAGTATTTTTATCCTTAAGTTTGAAAGAAAGGGTTTGAATTCAGATTTCATCTTTTTCTTTCACAGTGAATTTTGCTTCTAGATCAGCCAAGAAAGCCTTTCTATCTGCCTCTGAGGTGTTTGCATTGAGCATAAGCACCAATTCGTAATGTTGCATAAAGTTGTGCAATAAACAAATAAAAGATTTAGATACTTTTTAATGCGCCGATTAGATCCGAGTATATTTTTCTACAGAAAAAAATCAAGAGAATTTACAAGTTTTTTAAGATGAAGTATAGGAAATCAAGTTATTTTGATGAGAAAAGGGAATTATGAAGTAGCATATTTCACATTTTTTAAAAAAAATTTATTTTTTTCAAAACTATTTTTCTCAGATAATTTTCCATAAAATCATTTCGTTGAAAATCTTTGCATATTTTAAGTATTTCTGCTCTAAGCGCTGGAATTTGATAGCAATAATTCGCCAAAAAGATTTTTTCTTTGAAATATCAGTTTTCTAGCATTGTAAGTAGATATTTTTTTCCATTTTCAAAAAAAGATTCACTTAAAAGAGAATAATCAATATCTGGCGTTGTTAACCAGAGATAATCTCTAAAAAAATCCAAAGTCGTTTCTTCATAAAAATAAGATTGCTTTTGATATCTCATCAAATAGCGACAATAATTCCCAAGTAAAGTCCAAGTAAAAATCATTTTCCAATACCTTTGGACATCATAGCACTTACTCCCAAGGATGAAAAAATTAGCTCAATCAAACGAAAAAGGGAAATCAAAATGCTGATGAATCTCCGATTTATCATTTTCTTTGCAAGCTTCTCCTGCAAAAATCAATTGAAACTCTTGGTCTAAATCAACTTCATCTTCAAAAATGAGCATATTTTCCTTGTGATAGTGCTGTTTGTGATAGTTTACGATACCTTCCCATGAAATTCATCTTGCAGTATTAAGAGTAATCTTTTTATCAACAATTTTTCTTATCATTGCCTCATAGATGAGAGATCCTTGCCCTATATTTTCACATTCCTCTTTAAAGGGAAGTTTTTCATATGCATATACTGATTTTAAAATCGGAGCTTGTAATTTTTCTAGCACAATTTCCAATGAAATTAAACTTTTATCAAAAAATATTTTAGTCCATTCCCCAGAAATTTCCTTAGAAATACGAACTTTTTCTCCAAAAAAATTAGTCGGTTCTATAATATTTCTAGCAACACAATGCTCAACCATATGAGGGATTGCCTGAGAATCATGAACAAGAGGAGTTCTTATATAAATCTGCATATTTTTTATAAGGAAATAAATAGTAAAAATATAGTAATAAAGCAAAAAAAAACAAGCCCTATAAAACTATAAGACTTGTTTAAAATGAGATGAGGTCAAAGGAATATCAATGATATACATTTTCTAAACCATAAGACCATAAAAACGGAAATCAACGCCTAGGTCCAGATTTGTGTCCTCCATATTTTTGCGTTCCTGTACGATGAGATTCCTTCGTAACATCTTCACCACTGGAACGAGCATTAGGATTTGTTTTACCTGTGCGATTAGCACCTTTACTTCCGCCTTGATTTCCTCTTTTGCCATATTTTACCATAAAGAATTCGCTAGACAGGACATTCCTGTTTTCTCTGCCTTTACAGAGGTTCTTAAAACTAGCTTGATTTAAGTATAACGATATATATACAATGTCAAGTGAATCTTTTAAAATTCAAAAAATCTGACCACAAAGAGCAATCAGATTTCCTTGCTCTCTCAATACAAGACCATAGACTTTACAAAAAGAATATAACTAAAGAAAAGCATCGATTTCTGAGAGATAATCTTCAAAAGTATAATTTCTATAAAGGTCAAGAACTTCTTTTCTATCAAAAGGAATTGAAAAGAAATATTCATTCAGAAAAAACCTTTCTTTAAAATATCCCTCAGAGATCATCCTAATAATATACTGCTTTCCAGCAAGAAAAAAATCTAGCGACATCTTCTGATAATCCAATTTTGGGAACAAAATCCAACAATGAGCAGCATACCTATTAAAATAAGGTTCTAAATAATAATATTCACAATTCTTCCACCTTTGAGAATAAGTTGAATAAAAAGAGAACATCCAAAAAAGGAAATAAAGCTTTCGATAAATCTTAGCATTATAGTTTTTATAGAACAAAAGGAAGTATTCATCATCTTCAAAAGAAAATTCATCTATAATCTTTTCTAGAGTTTCTTCTGACTTTTTCTTAAGTAAGGGAAAGCCTTTGTAAAGGATATGAAAATGATCATCAACAGCGATAATATTCTCCTTTTTATATCGGGTCGCATGATATTTTTGCACATCAGCCCACGATACTGTTTGTAAACTATTAAGTAAAATATGCGACTTTAAATACTTTTTCAAAACTGCTTCATAAATCCTCTGATCATAGGAAGAGTTTTCTAATTCCTGTTTTAATACAGCTGTTTCGTAAATAAAAGCCTCTTTATCAAGAGGAGCAACAATCATATCAATCGCCTCTTCATAAGAAACCCATTTATCATATTCAAAACATGTGTATTCAGGTGTAACTACGCCATCCAAACCATACGAAAAATCAAAATAATGATTCGGGTCCAGTACAGAATGTCACACACAATGCTCTACTAGATGAGGAAGATATTTAGAAAAATTGCTCAATGGAGTAGATAAATAGAGCTTCATAAATATATTATTTAAAATAAACGCAACACTAGATTATAAAAATTTTAAAAAAAATCAAGGTATAAAAAAACGAAAAGTTAGATAGGATAAAACCTACCTAACTTTTTAAAAGCTAATACCGCTTATTACTACCATCTTTTCGTCCTTGATTTTTCTGAGACTTTATACGATGGTTATTGTCTTTTGTATGATTCTCCCCATGTCCAGGTCCATCATACCCTTGTCCTCCTGTGCGGTTTTTATTATTACCCCCAGTGTTTGGATTACCCGTTTTTTTATTAATCTTTCCCATAAGAAAACTCACTAGATAGGAACACCTATTTTCTCTGCCTTTACAGAGGATCTTAAAACTAGCTTAAGGGAAGTATACTAATATAAAAGAAAATATCAAGTATTTCTTCAAAGACATGAGTGTATAACTAAATCAAAAAAACCTGACCACAAAGAGCAATCAGATTTTTCACTATATTTGACAGAAATTATACAGAGAATCTATAGAATTTAGTAATTTCAAATCCAGCAGGCAAAATTTCCTTTACCTTCTTTCCTCCATCTCTAATATATTCCTGTTCAAGAAGTACATTATCAGCAAATGCCTTATCTACTTTTCCTTTTACAATATTAGCGATCATAGTTTCTGGCTTTCCAGCAGCCTTAAGTTCTTCTGTAAACTGAGCTTCAAGCTTAGCCTTTTCATCAGCAGGAACTTCATCAAAGCTAAGATAATCAGGATTAAGCGCAGCAATCTGAAGTGCCAACTCCTTTGCTACATTATCATCTCCGTTATGATATACAAGAGAAACTACCTTATCCCCTGGATGAGAATATGCATATACCTTGCTTCCTGTTACATGAACACCACCAAGCTTAAGATTTTCTCCAGTAGTAGCAATCCCCTCAGCAATAAGGTTATTGATTTTTTCTACAACATCAGCAGGAAGATCATCTTGACTCTCTACATCACCACTAACAGTCTTCAAAACATCAAAAATCTTATCAAAAAGTCCCAAGAAACTATCATTCTTTGCAACAAAGTCTGTTTCACAAAGAAGTTTTACAACATAAGTTCTGCTTCCATCATTATGAGTCTTAATAAGACCTTCATTTGTCTCTCTGTCAGCCTTTTTACCTGCCTTTGCAATTCCTTTTTTTCTAAGGATTTCCTGAGCGAGCTCCAAATCACCATTTGCCTCTACAAGAGCATTTTTACAATCACCAAGTGGAGCAAAAGTAGCATCTCTCAATTGTTTTACTAAGCTAATATCAATTTGCATTATTATATAGTATAAAGATAAAATATAGACATGATTTTGCATTTAGCAATCAAAAACTACTTATACAGAAAAGAAGACTGAAATCAACAGTTTTTCATCAAGCGAACACTAATAAGCATAAGTTCTGATTGCCTCTAAAATATCCCTATAAGACTGATAATATTGATGACTCGTAGGAGTATTTTGCAAAGATGCCTCAAAACTTTTCTCTAGAGAAAGTAATGTTACTTTAATTTGATCACGAGAATACCCCTTTTCTCTAAAAACTGAGTTTAATATCCCCTGAATCATCTGCACTCTCTGATTATTCCCTTTCTCATCTCTAGGTAAAACCTCTGGACTTTCTTCTTTTTTTTCTCAACCTCAGAGAGAAGATGAGTCTATTTTCATATCAATCACCACAAAAGCATCCATCATATTCCTTCCAGGTCCCGCTACATATTTCGTATCATAAATCATTGCCTTTGTTCCTCAATTATCAAGGAGAATCGCATTATGACACTGGAAATGTGTAATAATATAGTCTGCCATTGAAGAAAAAGTCTGTCCATTTACAAATCCCATAGTTATGAGTGAATTATCTAGATTTGAACAGATAAAAGATTTATTTCAGGCTTTTTTCTGTTTAGCATCATTATTAAGTTCCACATTTTCTTTAGCAAGATTAACTCCATTTTTTACCAACACTGGATTTGAAATCCCATTATAAATGACATCAACCTCTGGATTTACCCATCCCCCGTTCTTTCGGTAAGCCTCACCTCTTTTTTGCGTAGCTAATGGAGCAACCTGTCCATTCTTATCAAATCAAAATAATGCATCATACTGCCCAACATCAACTCCCCACTTTGACATTAATACTCCATTAGATTTTCTAACTTTATCCGTACTATCTGCAAGCTCTCATTTACACCAACTGTAGGTCTTAGGGCAGAAAAATGCCCCATTTATCGCATGACTACCTCAAACACTCTTCATCAAATCTTCCAAAGATCTAGGCGTTCATCAACGAGCCTCCACGGCTGGAACAACAATTTTATTTGTCCCATCCATCGGAACTTTCAAAACTTGGTAATCATTTGTCTTGAGATACTCCACATGGCCCGCATAACTCTGAGCTCCGCTCAAAGCAATCATTCAAAACATGGCTATCAATAGATACTTTCGCTGTTTCATTGAGATATTAGTGAAAAAGTAAAAATGAGCTATTCAAACACCTCATCGTATTGATGGTAATTGAATTAAGCATTTATACAGAGAGTATATCATTCTTAGCTGACAAAATCAAGCTTAGATTTATAAGTTATCTCCTATCGGAACACTTTTTCTAAACAAGTAACGAGAAAATTAAAAAAAAGAAAAAAATCTGACTTAGTTCAGATTTCCTTTTTAGCAAAGTGCACTAATAAACAATAACCGATATAGAATTATTGATTTCACTGAGATTGGTCTGAAGCCTGTGGCTGAGGCATCTGCACAGGAGTATCAAGAGAAATATCTCAATACACCCTCTTTTTGATATCAAAAAGAGAAAGAATCCATCCCCCAATATCCGCATAAAGAGTTTTCCACTTATTTTCCTGAGTTAGATTAGCGAGATACTGCCCTCTTCGTGCCTGCATAACAAACACAACATAAAGGATCAAGTTCCCTAAAACAAAGAAAAAAGGTAGCCACCCCAAAATTGGGATCCAGAAGATCATCAACCATACAAGAAGCAGCAACATATTCAGCGAATATCGACCAAGCACCTGCCTAAAATGGAAGTATTCATAAACTGTCAAATCCTCCTTGGCTGAAAAAAAGAGAACCCCCACCAAAAGGTAGGCAGTGATAACTCTCTTTCTTTCAGACGAACTAGGCAAATACATATTTTCTTGCATAGGTTTTTCAAAGAGGAAATAACAAATTAAGACAACAAGTAATTAAGTACAAAATCAATACTAGTATAGCTATTAATATTTGTCACTACCAATTCATTTTCAGGCCAATATCTAGAGAAATTAGTACCAGCAATCACAATTGCTTCTAACTTTCCCTTAAGATTTTCTACCTCATCAATCAATGTAGAAAGCATAGTTCCATCTACAACGATCACAAGTTCTGGTCTTTTCTTAAGATTAGTAACTCCTTTATATACTTTATTAGCTCTATCAAAATTTCTCTTGTATACAAGTTGTTCTTTTTTAGTGAGGGCAGCATAAGCTTCACTCTCCATAAAGCTCGCCATTTCATTGATAGAATCAATTCTCTTCTTGAAGGTATCAAAGTTTGTCAAAAACCCTCCAGAAACCTTATAGTTAAGATATGATACTCCTGTCTTTTTAGCCAAAGCCTCAAGTTCAGCAGCATACATTTTCTTTTCACATACTACCAAGATTTCCTTTCCAGCAGCTTTTGCCTTTTGAATAGTAGCTTTCGCGTCCTCTAGTTGCTGAGCAACAGATTCAGGATTGATCACTACAACTCCATTAGTTACCTCAGACCAGTACTTGCTAGTCTTTGGATGAGCTTCATTTTTAAGTGTACCTATATGCGCTTGCGCCTCAACGATTTGATTAACAGATACTGTCATTCGTATAGGTAATAGGAAATATAAAACAGATCCTTGCAAATATTAAGTCTAATGATCAAAGCGTAATCACTCCGCCACAAACCTACTATCCCAAGAATAGAACGAAATCAAAAATCTGATTTCTGTTATTTTTTTACTAAAAACTATTTAAAGTTAATAGTTGCTCCAGCTTCAGTAAGCTTAGTCTTCAAAGCTTCAGCTTCATCAGCCTTAGCATTTTCCTTAATGATAACTGGCGCTTTTTCTACAAGTTCTTTAGCAGCCTTAAGGTCAAGACCAAGAGCCTCTTTTACAACCTTAATTACAGCGATCTTCTGTTGACCAGCATCAGCCAATTCAACATTCATAGCATCTGAAGCTCCAGCATCAGCAGCAGCTCCACCAGCAGCAGCTCCTCCTGCAACAACCATAGCAGCAGCAGTTACTCCAAATTCTTCTTCCAAAGCCTTTACAAGTCCGTTAAGTTCAACAGCATTCATTTCTTTTACAAGATCAATAATCTGTTGTTGATTTTTAGTTAACTCCATTGTTTACAAAACATAATAAATAAAATGAGTTTTTAGATGTAATTGAATAGGAGAAAGCCTATTCAGCTTTTTTTGCGATTTGATCAACCACCGCAGCAAATGATTGTACTGGGTAATTGAAAAGGTATGCCAATTTTGACAAAAGCTCTTCCCTTGAAGGGATATTTGCAAGTTCTGTCACATAATCAGAATCATGCCACTTTTTGTCATACCAAGCTCCTAAGAACTTAATAGAAGCAGAAAGCTCCTTAGTTCCAGCAACCTGTTTTGCATACTTGTTAACAACCTTCATAGGAGCGTACTCATCATCATTTGCATAGAGGACAACTACAGACCCATCAAGATCACTTTCAGCTACGGCATCAAACCCAGCTTCCTTGAGAGCAAGTAAGAACAGCTTTTTTCTGACAACATTATATTTACCAGAAGCAGCAATAACCTCCTTTCTCATTTCAGTAGAGAGTGTTACAGGCAATCCAGATTGCTGAAGCACTACTACATTTTTTGCAGAAGTAAGATCTTGCACATACTGTTTTACTAACTCAACTTTTTTCTCTTTTGAGATTGTCATAGTAGAGTAAAACCTTGATATAAAAAATAACCCGTTGCCGGGGCTATCTCATTTTTTAGTTATCTTGAGATTTTATAAAATCTCAAAACTTCCATCAAGATAAGAATAACCTAGGTAGGATTTATCTTTTCTAAAGAAAAGTACCTACTGTCTTCGGCAAAGATAGCTCCATATATACTCAATCAAAACAAAAAATCAAGTGATTTTTCTCATGAACGCAATCAATCAATATAAAAAAACAAAAGCAACTAGAAGAAAAAAATGAAAAAATCTAAAGAACATCAGACTTATACTAATTTCAGATCGAACAAAATATCTTAAAAAATAAACTTGACATATACAAGGATTTATATATAAAAATATAATAAACAAAAAACAATTTTTAGCAATGAAAGTATTACAAAACAAAATCTTCGGAGTCAGGAATGTCCTCACAGTAATGCAAGCACTAAGAGCATTCCAAAAAAAACGATTTAATGTCGCAATGTTTATAGATGCAGATAATGTGACTCCTAGCCTTGTACGATTTGCTATCGAAAAAGTAAGTCAAGAGTATGGGAAAATCAGCATTAAAAACATTTATGGCAACTGGTCTAACAAAGCCTTGTTAGATATTTGGAATCCATCTATCAAGCAGTATCGTCTCACAAGAGTTGATAATTATTCACAAAGTAAAGGGAAGAATTCAACTGATATCTGTGTAGCAATCGGTGCAATGGATATTCTTCATCAAAAAAAGAATATTGATATCTTCGTCCTAATCTCTAGTGATAGCGACTTTATCAATCTTGTTCATCGCTTGAAAGATGAGAGGAAGCTTGTGATTGGCTATGGGCATGATCCTAATATCAATACTCAGAAAGCTTATGATGAGTATTATATTGTAGATCGAGCAAAACCCCAAACTATTATTAGTCCCCCCAAGGAAACCATTCACAGAATAACTCTAGAAGAAACTCCAAAACAAGTGCTACAATCAGAACAAAAGACCAAAGAAGCAGTTCCAATCGAGCATCAAAGCGAAGAGAAAAAAGAAGAAAAAAACGAACTGATGAGAGAAAAATTTATCTCTGATCTTATGAGTGCATACAATTATGTATCAACACAATCTAACTCTGTTTTGATCAAATCTCTCTATGAACAATATAAAAAAATTGATCGAGCAATCCAGTTCCTTCACTTTAACAAATTCATAGAAGAAGTTAAAAATACTGAGCATTTCGAGTTCATATTTGATGCTAATGGGAAAGTAACAGAATTAAAATTAAAAAGTCCGTCAGTTTCCTGACGGATTTTTCCTATTTCACATTTCCCGTGGCAAATTCATATCAAATGATATCATTCTTGGCATCAAAAATATACTTGGTCGTCTGTGGAGTCTCCAAAAAGTAAAGATACAAATGATTTCCTGCGATAAAAACTTTCATCTTCATATCTTCAGGTCCTCATCAAGTATCACAATTTGCGAGGATAATAAGAGACTTTTCTCACTTTTCACAGGAAATATTACGACAGTCATGAAGGATTCAGTCAAACGGCAATACACCTTGATTTACTTTCAGCAAAGCAAGTGCTGTATCTAAATCATAATGAGAAAGTGCTTTCAAAAACTGGAGAATTTGATCAGTATTTTTCTTTGGATGTCGATAATTATTTAGCAAGAGCGGCGCATACTGCTCAACTGGAGTCGAAGAAGTAAGAGAAACCAGACGCACTCAGCTTTCATTCAAAAAATCAATCCTATCAGCGAGCAAATCCGCACTCAATCTCTCCGAACTCAGAGAATACCTATACTGCCCTCTAATTCCTGTCTGCCCCAAACTATCCGAATAAGACTGCTCTCCATCTTGCTCAGCAGGAAAGGTAGGTATTTGAGCATTATTTCCTATACCAGACAGGAGCGATACCGGTTTATTAACATAAGAAACCATCGTATCAAAAAGAAAGATGAAGTTTAGAGGGAGCTGCTGATCTGAATACATTTCATCATAGGAAGAGACAATTACCATCTGATTTGAAAAATAAGAGCGATAAACATAGTAGCCAATCACACTAACAATAAAAAGCAACAAAAGTCAGAGTTTTATTCCTTTTCTCATCTTCATCTCCTCTACCCAATAAAAACCGTTTTCTTTGCGCAAAAAAACGAATTATTCGATTTTCTTCGATCAGTAATTTTCTCTCCCTTTTTATCCAAAAACGAAAGCTCCTCTACTACAAATCCAGAGGTCAATAAAAGCTCCTTAAGCTCGGCCAAGGCAAAAAAATGATAAAATCTGAATTCAGTCTTCTCCCCCTGCTTCCAAGGAACATAAATATCTCTCCAATCCTTTTTCCCTATTGAAAAAATTCGCATTAAGACTGAACGAGCAACTTGCTTTCGATAGGTCTTCAAAAACCAACTTGAAAGCGACCAATTGGTCATCAGTAGGATTCCATCATACTTAAGGGTTTTATAACAGTTTTTGAGTAAATTTCTCCTCTCCTCCACACTCGGCAAATGCTGAAAACTCGCACACGCAACAATCACATCATACTGCTCCTGACCTGCATTCTGCATAAAAACACTCATATCTTCACAGCTAAACACAGCCTCTGGATGATCCTTACTCGCATAGGCAAGTAAGCCCTCAGATAAATCCACTCCATGATACTCAAAATCTCAGCTCCAATGCTCCTTAAAATAAGAAAGAAATCTCCCTCCTCCACATCCAAGTTCAAGAATTCTCGGCTTTTCAAGATTTAAACTTTTGATATAGTCCAAAAAATACTGACCATCAATCCAATGTTTTTGCCTCGTCTGATAATATTTTTTCGCATTTTCAGTATAAAAGTGAGCAAGATCAGATTTTATCTTTTGCATGGTGGAGTGATGAGAATAAAGGTTTTTCCTTTTGATAGTGTTTTCATCCTTTTTTTCAAGCAGAAAGCCTCTCCTATCCGGAGAATTTTTTTGCTTTTCCCCTCTCAATTTAGCTTCGCTAGCCAACTTGCAAACTTTACAGTACAAGGAATCCCAAGGAAGCCTTAATATTAGAGCGAGAAAAAACTCTAGGCTTTCCTAGAGGTTTTTTCTTATTCTTTTACATCTTTTATATCAAAGATTTCTAGAGTCTCAAAGATGTCTTTATCAAAGTCTCAGTATCATATTCATGTTGTATAAGCAAATGGTGACCCATCACTATTTTTTTCTCCTAAAAAGTAATAATTCTTACTCTTGCCTAAAATTGACTTATAAATTTTTGAACTACTATCATCATAAAGTCAATTTTCTTTGAGTTCCATTACTGTCTGTTTATAAAGTTTATGTGATTGAATGCTAATAGTGTTTATTGTGATAGAATTTAAATCCATTCCTCTTGGAATGCTAGCATTCAAGCTTCCCCCTCTTCGATCATAGGGAAGAGTAAAAACAATATCAGCTTCCTTTAATTCGTTATCATCAGGATACTGGTATACTTGTACGCCAATCTGCCCACCTTTCCATCCTTTCCCAAGCTTTACCTGAAAACCATAGACCTCATTTCTATAAATAAGTGAATCTCCCGTCTGAGTTACAATCGCTCCGCTATTCGCTTCCGTGATTACAACAATTGGAGTATTATCTCCTGTCTCTGCCTGCACTTCTGCAAGAATAAGCTTCGCTTCTTTTCAGCTTAAAGCTTCTGCTGGAGATAACCCTGTTTCGTTTCCTGTTTGTAAGACATCTCCACTCAATACTGTCTCCTCCCGCGGTAAAATTCCACAACCACTTAAAACTACTACTCCAACGACCAGAGACCAAAGTCAGATTTTCCTCATCTTCTTCTACCTAAGAATAAAAGTAGACTTAAAGGTAAAGATTATAGAACAAAAGTCAAGTTAACGAAAAAGCCTCTAGGGTTTCCTAGAGACTTTTTTAAAGTTCTAAAATTAATAAATTATCAAAGAATATTCTATTACTCCAGTCTCAGCACTGTTTTTCTTCCAATCATTGTACTACAATAGTAGTACATTGTAAGTCTGGGAGGAGATGGTCTACAATAGTAGGAGGAACATTGGTTCTCATTTTCTGAAAAAAATATTTGTTATTAAATCACAAGGTATCAATTAAAAAACCTGTCTTCCCTCCCATATTCGTTTCTGAGTTGTTATAGTCTTCCCAGTATTCTTTATGTGTGCTAACAAATACTCCAACTACGATCTCATATCCCATTTTATCCATTATTGAGTCTCAAGGAACTGCCCCTTTTCAGTAGGTACCATAGAGCCGTATCACTCTAGGTGTCTCTGCATATATTTTTACTCCTTTAGTCTCTTTCCCAAGCTTTACCTGAAATCCATAAACTTCATTTCTATAGATGAGTGAATCTCCCGTCTGTGTCACAATCGCTCCGCTATTTGCCTCCGTAATCACAACAATCGGAGTATTCTCTCCTGTCTGTGCCTGTACTTCTGTAAGGGTAAACTTCGCCTCTTTTCAACTCAAAGCTTCTGCTGGCGAGAGCTCTGTTTCGTTTCCCGTTTGTGAAATATCTTCACTCATCGCCTCCTGCTGAGCAACTTCTCTACTCAGGTTTTTCTCCTCCTGCGGCAAGATACGACAACCACTCAAAACTACTACTCCAACGACCAGAGACCAAAGTCAGATTTTCCTCATCTTCTTCTACCTAAGAATAAAAGCGAACTTAAAGGTAAAGATTATGCAAAAAAAGTCAAGTTAACAAAAAAGCTCTAGGTGATCCTAGAGGTCTTTTATATGCAAGATTACAGCGGAATCTCACAAGTCTTTACCTTGTAGTTTCAGATAATTATTTTCCCGCCATCCTTTTTTCATAAATTTTCAAGCAGTTCTGGTCTTGATAAGTAGGGTTCTTTAAGTTTCCCTTCAGTATATCTCTTGAGAACAATCTTATCTCAATCTATTGAGCTAACAATCCAGCTTCATTCTGTTGTGATATTATAGTAGTCATCGTTTTTAGAAATTACAAGATTGCCATTATCATAAATTTTATCATTAATTACAAGATAAGTCTCAAAGTCTGAATTTCACTGAGGTCTCGTACCAAAAATAAAGTAATTTTTTCAATTTAAGTCTTCTCAGTAGTCGCCAATTCCCTCAAGAGACTTACAAAGTTTACTCTGTCCGCATTGAAATACTGCATCAGTATCAAATCGCTTTGTACACTCAACTCAAGCACTTTCAATCAGCTTCTTCTCAGGCAATCAATGTCTCTTCATAAAATTTGCAAGAGCTTTATATTCTCCTATCGGCTCCCAGAGAGAAACTTCATTCCCTTTAAGTTCACAAACTGGTGATTTTACTTGGTCAGAACCATAATCATCAAAGATCCCCTCCTCAAAAATAGATATCATTCTACAGTCACCTCCGAGTCCATCAGTTGATGAAAAATAAATATTCCCTTGCTCATACCTACAATTCACAGCAACCTTATCTATATCAATTGGTTCTCAACCCACAAACGGTCTCACCTGGATCAGTGTGCACTGCGGAAAATGAGATACCGTAACTTCTCTACTCAAACCATTCTGCTGAGCAACTTCTCCGTCCTCTTGCGGCAAGGCTCTACAGCCACTCAAAATTACTACTCCAGCAACCAAAGACAAAACTCAGATCCATTTTTTCATCCAAAGAATATTAAAGATAAAAAAAACTCCTTAGGATACTATCCTAAAGAGCTTCAAAGTCAAGTTATTTCTGTTTTCTTAATTCTTTTCTTGCAAATATTTCTCTGCCTCAAGTGCCGACATACATCCAGTTCCAGCAGAAGTAATCGCCTGCCTATACTTCTTATCCTGCACATCTCCAGCAGCAAACACTCCAGCAACACTCGTCTGAGTGCTACCAGGCTGCGTCTGAATATACCCAGCTTCATCCAATTCAAGCTGACCATCAAGGAAATCAGTATTTGGCTTGTGACCAATCGCATAAAACAATCCTGAACATTCAATCAGCTTTTTTTCTTGAGTTTGATTATTAACTACTCGAACCCCTTCCAAGAGCTGGCTTCCTACCGCCTCAACTGCCTCAGTATTCCAAAGGAAAGTGATTTTTGGGTTATTGAGTGCCCTTTCCTGCATCACTTTAGAAGCCCTGAGCTGTTCTCTTCTCACAAGCACAACCACTTCACTTGCAAAATGTGTGAGATGAATCGCTTCTTCCATCGCTGCATCTCCTCCTCCAACTACTAAAATCCTCTTATTTCTAAAGATTGGAAGTCCTCCATCACAAATCGCACAAGCAGAGATCCCCTTCTGCCAAAAGAGTTCCTCTCCTGCGATATGCATTCTCTTTGCTGTAGCTCCAGTCGCGATAATCAAGCTATCAGCTGTAAATACATCAGATCAAACTCTGACTTCAAATGGTCTTTTACTCAAATCAACACTTTCAACAGTCTTAGTCTGAATTTCTGCTCCAGAATTGAGTGATTGCTTCCTCATCTGGCTCATCAATTGACTACCATCAATTCCCTCTGGGAACCCTGGAAAGTTCTCTACAACAGTTGTAGTCGTAAGCTGACCTCCAGCAGCGATCCCACCAGCCATAAATCCCTCAAACATCAACGGCTCAAGTAATGCCTTCCCTGTATAAATTGCTGCAGTATGTCCAGCAGGTCCAGAACCGATAATAATAACCTTTCTATGATTCATATCTTAAATTACAAAAAAATTAAAAAGCTGACCTTTTTTATAGGAATCAGCTTTTTCTTTGCAAGGAGTTTTTTAGAAACTCTCTACTCTAATACAATCTCATCAGCCCCAGAATCCACCTCAGCACTACCAGAGTTCACCTCGACTTCTGCAGCCTCATCCGCCGACAAAACTCAGCTTTCTCATCTTTTGCTTGCCTCACCAAAAATCTCTCCCGCCTTGCACATCCCATTAAAGAAATCTGCCTCTGCACATTCACTTCCATCAGCAAAGATACAATACCCATGAAGCTTTCAGCCCTCCTCTCTCATCTCTAGATTCCCCTCATGATCCAAACAATACAAAGAAATCTGATCTTGAAGCGTTGATTGAACCTCAGGTGCTGATTGCATTCCACACCCAGCTAAAAGCAGCATTGAAAGAGCTATACTAGCAAATCCTAATCTTTTCATATCTAATAGTAGCAATAAAGTAAAATTATTTTATACGATTCTGATAAATAGAAGAGATTTTTCAAACTAAAAGGTAAGTAGCATATGTATTATCTCCTGTGTTTCTTTTTGATATCTCGGAAGTTGTTTCAAAGTAATTGGCTGCTGAGTATCATATATCGACTGCAAAAAGTAAAGATATTCCTTATCTATAAAGCATCATCAAAGAAAAGTTGAGAGCGAATATTTTTTTTGATTTCTCATCCCAAAAATCCTGACTCAATACACGAATCGTCGAATAATCAAACCCAGAAAAAAGGAACACCAGCTGGTCAGAATATCAATAGATCGCATTTTTATCTTTGTAATAACAAGAAAATTCTGACTGACGCGACTCATCATAAAACAGTTCTTGAAAAGTTAACCGATCTATTTGCTCAGGGTTTACGCTATGACTATCAGAAAAATCCCTCATTGCTTGAGCATTGTGCTGTAAATAGACCGCTCCAGAGAGATAGGGAGCGACTATCTTATCTCATGAAGCGACTAAAGCACAGTGAGCACTACCAGTATAAACAAAAGACTGAGAATGGGATGCAAGGAATTCGAAAGAACTAAAAAAATAAATTCCACTGACAAAAACTACAAGAACTAAAGAATAGTAAAAATAGGAGAAGTGCATATTAGATAAATCAAAATAAATGAAGAAAGGAGAGAAAATAATCTCTCCTTAGAAATCAAACCTATCTCTTCCTTCTAGAAAATCCCCTCTTTCCTTGACCAGAAGACGAACCACGATCCATTTTCGCCTTAGAAATCAGTGATTTTCCTTTCACCTTACGAGATTTGAAAGCATGAAGGATATGTTCAGCCTCCAAATACGGGACAGTCACAAAAGAGAAATCCTCCATCACTCTCACATCATCAATCATCCTTGCTTTTACACCAGTTTCAGTCACCAACATATCTACTAAGCTACGAGGGCTATACCCAGCTTTTTTTCATAAAGCAATAAAAAGTCTGGATTTTCCAGTCGTATCAATCTTTACTTCACTGATTTCCTTATACATCTGCGGATTAAAGCTATCATCATAGTTAAGCCTCAAGAGCGCGGCAATCACTTCTTCTGGAGTGTGAGTTTTGGTAAGTTCTTTAACAATAGGAAGATAGTCCAGATATTTTTGTCCATCAAGCACTGCATCAACATCTCTAGAAAGCTGTTCCTTCTTTTTTGCAATAATTTCCTCTGCTGAAGGGATTACTCACTTTTGAATATCAGTCTTGGTAATCTTTTGGAGAGAAATGAGCTTTCTATATTCCTGTGGAGTGACAAAACTAATAGCAATTCAGGTTTTTCAAGCTCTTCCTGTTCTCCCAACTCTATGCACATACCTTTCAATCTCCTGAGGCAGAGCATAATTGATCACATGAGTAATATCGTTCACATCAATTCCTCTAGCGGCCACATCAGTCGCAACAAGGATTTTTGCAGTCTTATTTTTAAACTGATCTAGAATCGTTTCTCTCTGCTTTTGCAAAATATCTCCATGCAAACCATGAGCTTGATATCCTCTCTCCATCAATTTCCCAGTCACAAAGTCAACATCTAACTTCGTCTTACAAAAAACAATCCCATAAAAATCTGGTTCTACATCAATAATTCTACAGAGTGCATTCAGCTTATCCTCCTCCTGCACCTCAAAATAAATCTGAGAAGTCTGAGTTGTCGTCATCTGATCATTTTTCACAGAAACGAGTTGATAGTTCCCCATATATTTTTTAGCAACTGAGAGAATTTCTTTAGGCATTGTCGCAGAAAACAAGAGGACTTTTTTATCAGGATTTGCTTTTTTGAAAATTGTCTCAATATCATCAATAAATCCCATATTCAGCATCTCATCTGCTTCATCCAGAATGAAATATTCCAAACTATCAAGCTTCAAACTTCCACGATCCAAATGATCAATCACCCTACCTGGGGTTCCAACAATAATATCTACCCCCTTTTTCAAAGCTGAAATCTGAATAGTATAAGACTGTCCTCCATAAATTGAAAGGACTCTCAGCTCTTTTCCTGTTTGAAAGGATTCAATTTCCTCTGCTACTTGGTTTGCAAGTTCTCTAGTCGGCGCAAGGATCAATGCCTGAGGACGATGAGTCCCCTGAAGCTTTTCAATCAATGGGAGTCAAAAGGCTGCAGTTTTCCCTGTTCCTGTAGCAGCCTGACCGATAATATTCTCCTCTCCAGCTAAGAGCAATGGAATCACCTTTTCCTGAATAGGAGAAGGCGTTTTATAACCTTTTTTTTCAAGTGCTACTAAAGTCTTCTCGGTAAGTCCGAGTTGCTTAAATGTTGTCATAATCTACGATTTTGAAAATCTAAAAACGGTAACCCAAAGCCAAATCTGGCCAAGAAATCACCGTTTTTTGTTAAGATTCAGAGATTTTTCTACCACAGCCTTGAAGTTATAAATAACTATAGTAAAATCCTGATCAATTACTAGGGATTCTTCAAAATCAGTTTTTTACTATAAAAAATACCTTGTTAATCATCACAAAAAAGATATAGATACCGAAATGTTTTTATATTTTTATAGCAACAATGTACAAAAAAGCATTCCTTGCACTCTTTATAGGAATCCTCTTTTTAGCTGCAAGTATTCTCGCCTCACTCACAACAGCCAAAACTGTCCTAAATGGAATCTCGACAACAGCTCTGGTTCTAGAAGTGAAAACCAATGTTAACTATACAAGCCAAAGCGCTAAAAATTCATTAAAACTAGAATATCAATGCGGAGACTGAAGCACAAAAACTTCTTGGACAAAAGCATCAAGTACTTATCATGAAGAAGGATCAGAGCTCCGAGCATTTTGCAATCCAAATAATCCTGAAGACATCGCAATCATCGATGGAACAGTATATGGATTCGCCGCCTTTCTCATCTTTAGCACTCTAATCGTGATTTGAGGGATATTCCTACTTAAAAAAGCGATTAAAATCAGTGCTAAAAAGAAAAAATTAAAAGAAATCTGAACCCCGATTTTGCTTGAGATCGACTCTCTAAAAGCAACCTGAGTTGTAATGAATAATAAAAGAGAATATCTTATCAAAGTGAACTACAAAGGCGAAATCCTAACAAGCGATGAACCGATCTATTATCAGCCTAATAACTGAAAAATCACAGTCTATATCAATACTATCGATCCAAGCGAATACTGGATTGATACTAAAAGCATTATTGAAGAAGAATAAAACATCCATTTTTTGCTAAGATCTAAAAAATGATTATACTTAACATCAGATTTTTATTTCTATAAGTAAAAAACGATGTATACAAAAGCTTTTATTCCCCTTTTAGTAGGTTTAATATTTGCGGGATTTGGAATCTATATTTGCTGGACACCAACGGAACTCATGCTAAATGGACTTAGCTCAACAGCAAGAATTATGGAAGTAGAAGAAAGCATTGACTCAGAAGGAGATACGATGTATAAGCCTAAATTTCAATATCAATGCGGTAGTGAGGAGTTACACGAAACATGGTCTAACATTAAGTCAAACACCTCTTATAGTATTGATGAAATAGTAAATATCAAATGTGATCCTCAAAATCCAGAGAAAATGACAGTGATGGAGCTATCTACATTTGTATTGTTTCTCTCACCTGTAATTGGAATAGCTACAAGCATTTCTGGGATTATCTTGCTAAAAAAAGCTATTAAAATCAGTGCTAAAAAGAAAAGATTAAAAGAAATTTGAATTCAATTAACTCTGAATATAACAGGGGTTCACGCAAGTTGAGTTATTATTAATGAAAGGAAGGAATACCTCATTGATGTAGAACACAAAGGAGAAATACTAACAAGTGATGAAGGAATCTTTTCCCCAATAAACAGCTGAAAAATCACAGTCTATATGAACCCAACAGATCCGAGCGAATACTGGATCGATACAGAGAGCATTATTGAAGAATAATAATAGAAAAACCTGACTTTTGATCAGGTTTTTTAATGTATTCTAAAAAATTTTACTTTACTTTTTCTATCAACTTTCATCTCAATTCCTCAAAACCTTTTCCCTCCTTAACTGAGATAAACACACAATTAAAGTCAGAATATTTCTCCCTAAGTTGTACAACTCTCTCCTCATCAGCTTTATCAATCTTATTGAAGACAAGAATCTTATCCTGATGTGCTCAGATATCGCTCAAAACCTTATGAACAACCTCTATTCTCTCATCAACAAAAGGATCACTCGCATCAATGACATGAAGCAAGAAATCTGACTCAATACTATCTTCCAAAGTTGAAGAGAAAGACTTTACCAACTTTGGAGGCAAATCTCTGATAAATCCAATCGTATCATTAAGTAAAACCTCCTTCCCAAGTCAGGTTTCTGGATTTGTAATCAAATAACATTTTCCAACATTTGTCCCAAGCGTCGCAAAAAGCTTATTCTCAGCCAAAACACCCTTATTAGTCAAAGCATTGAGCAATGAGGACTTCCCAGCATTAGTATATCAAACGATCCCAATTGTTGGCATTCCTTTCTTTTTACGAGCATCACGATGGAGCTTTCTCATTTGTTCATATTCAACAAGCTTCTTTTCTATTTTCAAAACCTTCTCCTTCAAATGCCTCTTCATTCTTTCTGTATTGGTTTCTCAGATTCCTCTCGTTGCTCAGCTTCCACTTCCAGAAGAACCTCCCTGTCTACTGAGCTCCATACCCATTCCATAAATTCTAGGTCCCATATGCTTAATCGCAGCGAGCTCAATCTGAAGTCTAGCTTCACCTCACTCTGCATGTTTCTCAAAAATCTTCAAAATCAGATCAATCCTATCTCGAGCAACCATCTTTTCTTTAAGATTTTGTTCCTCACTGACCAAACGTAGCTTTTCATTGATCGCATAAATCTGAGCAGGTTTTAGCGCATTTCCGATTACAAGCAGATTTGCCTCCAAGCGAAGCATATCTTCTACAATTTCCTCAAGCTTCCCTTTTCAAACATAGGTTCTCAAATCTGGCTGATCTTTTTTCTGATACTTTTGTAAGACTACAACTCCTCCATAAGTATTCACTAAATTTTCAAGTTCCCTCATTCTATCTTCTAGAACTTCCCTTGAAGTCTGTTTGTCGACAAGATCTACCAAAAAGACACGAAGAATTGGCTGTTGTTCTATTTGCATTTCATCTCCTTATTCAAATAAAAACTCCCATTTCCACTGATAAATATAAACAATCTCTATCCAAATGCAAATACAAATCTGATCTTAACCAGAGATCCCTGCTGCTTGCTGACAATAGCAAGTCCAGAAGGTATCAAAAATCTCAATAAAATCTTGTGAAAAAAGAAAAAGTCCTTATACTTGAGTAAATACGCTTTACCACTATCAAAATAAAACCTATGAAACGACTTGCAAAACTATTCCTTTGGATCATCAAACTTCGCTATACCGTGCAGATCACCTGACTTCCAAAGAAAGCCAAAAATCAGACTTTTCTTATTTTACCAAACCATATCTCTTTCCTAGAGCCTATGCTTATCTGGAGCATTTTTCGTCCTTATACCAAGATCAGGCCTGTTGTTACAAGCTTCTTTGCAGAGAATCGTATTTTGGCTCCGATTTTCCGTCTCATCGGTGCAATTAGTGTTGAGGAAAATCCATCTAATCAAAAAAAAGATTTCTCTGAAAGCATTAACTCAAGCCTCTCAGAGCTCAAAAACGCACTCAAAAAATCTGACTCAGTTCTTTTATTCCCATCAGGGCAGCTTGCAGGACAAGGACTAGAATATCTCTGAGGGAAAAAGTCAGCCCTTCTCGCAGTAAATGCAGCTCCTGGAAATACAAAAATTCTTACAGTTCGCATCCAAGGACTATGGTGATCTATGCGATCAAAAGCTCGAACAGGAGAAAGTCCAAACCTTTTCCGAAACTTTGCTAAAGCAATACGATATCTCCTTGCGAATCTCATATTCTTCCTCCCAAAAAGGAAGATCACAATTGAGATCGTAGAACAGACTGACGTTCTCAAGGAGCAAGCAACCACTTCCCTTGAAGCATTCAATCATAATTTAGAAAGTTTTTATAACAAAAAAGGAGAAGAAAAACTCAGGTTTCTCCCCCATTATTTTTACTATAACGATGTGAAAAATAGAGTATTACCTGATTTTATCCAAGACTCGATCAAAAGCCTAAAAACAACCAAAACCTACAATACACAAAATTTTAATCCTGAAATCATCGAAACGATCTTTTCAGAACTCAAAACACTAAAACAAATTCCTACAGAAACTACACTTTCTCTTGAACAAAACCTTATTCTTGATCTATATTTAGACTCATTGGATATGGCAGAAATCAAAAACATCATCCTTGCAAAATACCCATCAGCTTCAAATACCCCAGTACTTGAACTCAAAACAGTAGCTGATTTAGTCGCAATGGCAATGGGGCTTACCCAAAGTGAAGCTTCTGATTTCAAACCTTGTGATTGGAAAATCAGCTCAAAAAAACAGGAACGATTATTAGATGAAAAACTGAATATCCTTGAACATTTCAAGCTTCAGCGAAAAACAGATAAACAAGCAACTCAAATCTACGACCAACTTTTTGGACTACAAACAAGAAATGATGTAGTATTAAAATCGCTTCTCATTAGTGATTATCTGAAAAACATTCCATGAAAACATATCTGAATCATGCTCCCCTCTCTCGGAAGCACAAGTATTCTCCTACTTTCAACCTACCTTGCAGAGAAAATTCCAGTAATGATGAACCGAACTCATCCACAAGGCGCATTTGATCATTGTGTAAAGTTTTCAAAAACACAAAAAATTCTGACTTCCAAAAAGTTTTTTGACAAGATTAATATCGAACGATTAAAGGACTATGACTTTATTTTCCTTGAAGATCTCCTCAAAAATATCTCCATCTTCCGCAAAATTAAATCCCTCATCAAAAGTAAGTTTTTCCCTCTCCCAAAAAAATTAGATCCAACAGCAGTTGTCCTCTATACTTCAGGAAGCGAAAACCTCCCAAAAGCGGTTGAACTTACTCACAAAAACCTTATTACCAATCTTCAGGGAGCTTTAGATATCATGCATATCAAACATGATGAAAGACTCTTCTGCTACCTTCCTCCATTCCATAGTTTTGGATTTACAGTCAATACCGTGCTTCCACTCGTTGCTGGACTCAGATCTATAAATACACCAGATCCTAACGACTCTCTCACTGTTGCCAAGTTGATCGATCATACAAAACCAACACTCTTAGCAACAACGCCAACTTTTTTGAGAAACCTATTACACATTGCCGCACCAGATCAGCTAACTTCATTAAGATATGTGATCACTGGAGGGGAAAAGTGTAGTGAAGCTGTTTTTGAAAAATTCAAAAAATCTGTTCCTCACTGAGTGATTCTCGAAGGCTACTGAATCACTGAATGTAGTCCGATCATCGCTATCAATCCTATTGAAAAACAAAAAGCTCAATCTGTGGGAATCAGTATTTGAACTGGTAAAATCAAAATTGTAAATATTGATACAAACCAAGAGATGAATTCTAATCAAGAATGAATGATTCTCTTCTCTGCACCAAGTGTATTCAATGGCTATCTAGATAGTAGTATTGAAAGCCCATTTCTAGAGATCGACTGAGAAAGATGGTATAAAACCTGAGATCTAGGGTATCTGGATAAAAATGGATATCTTTATATCACAGGAAGAAAAAAGAGGTTTCTAAAACTCTGATGAGAGATGATTTCTTTACCATTTATCGAAAGTTTATTACTAGAGAAATATGGTAGTGATGCATGAGCAAATCTCGCTGTTGAATGAAAGGAAACTGAAGACAATGTAGAAATTACCCTTTTCTGCGTTGATTTCACACCATCACTCAAAGAAGTCAATCTCTACCTCAAATCTAAATGAGTCAATAACCTTATCAAGATCGATCATATAAAACCAATTTGAGAGCTTCCTCTCCTCGGAAGTGGAAAAATAGACTACAAAATTCTGAAATCAATGTGCTAAACCTTTATTTTGTTTTATAACTATGCATTTTCTCGTTTGTTGTGCAACTTCTTGAGAGCTTAAAACTGTTAAAACTCAAATCAAAGCACTAAACCTCAAATCAAACCTAAAAATCTCCTATCTCTGCACAGGAATAGGAAACTATGAAAGCATCTACACTCTAACAAAATTCTTGACCGAACACGCTGAATCAGATTTTTTCCTAATAAATATCGGAATCTGCTGACATACTTGCCCACAAACACCACCAAAAGCAATTCAAATCTGAAGAATAAAAAATCTGACTACTCAAAAGGAACTCCTACCTCCACTGCCTATACTGTTTGAGCAAATCGCTAGTATCCGATCTTCTGAAACTGTTATGACCGAGCAAATCATAGAAGAAAACTCTTTTGTAGACATGGAAAGCCGAGGGATCGAGCTCGTATGTGATAAATTCAGGATTCCTCGTCTATTTCTTAAGGTCCCTTTCGATAAAATCTGAATCGAAACGCAAAATTTTGATAAAGAAAAAGCCCTTGAGATGCTCGCAAATCATATCGATTACGAAAGACTTATCAAAAGCCTGACCTCTCAAGAGCTTATACACTAATTCATTTTTTTGCAGAAGATTATCAATCTATTAAAAATCTGATTATTTTGTAGAAAAGTTCAACTTTCCTCACTTTTCATCTACAATAACTTTAGACTGTGCTGGGATTTTTCACTCAATAATCTCAAACGCCAACTCATCCAAAAGATAGGTCTGCAAAGCTCTCTTGAGCGGTCTTGCCCCAAACTGAGGATCTCGTCCTTTTTGTGCAAGGAAGCTTTTCGCCTTTTCAGTAAGCTCAACTTCAAGTTCTTTTCCCTCAAATATCTGCTTGAGATAGCCATTGAGCTGTACATCAACAATATCACGAATCTCACGCTCTCAAAGAGCATTGAAAAGCACAATATCATCAAGCCTATTCAAAAATTCAGGACGGAAATGCTGCTGAAGCAATGGCATCATCTTAGATAAAAGATCAGAAAAATCTGATTTTTTATTTTTTTCTCCTTGCTCTAGCAAGAGCTCAGAACCAATATTTGAGGTCAAGATAATAATAGTATTCTTGAAATCTACAGTCTTTCCAGTGCTATCTGTCAATCTTCCATCATCTAATACCTGTAAAAGCAGATGAAAAACCTCAGGATGCGCTTTTTCTACTTCATCAAAGAGCACGACAGCATACGGCTTTCTCCTAACAGCCTCTGTCAATTGTCCTCTCTCCTCATAACCAATATATCCTGGAGGAGAACCAATCAATCTGGATACAGAATGCTTCTCCATATACTCTGACATATCAATCCTGATCAAAGCATTCTCATCATCAAACAAGGTATTTGCAAGCGCTTTTGCAAGCTGAGTCTTTCCTACTCCAGTAGGTCAAAGGAAAAGGAAGGATCCAATTGGTCTATTCGGATCTTTAAGTCCAGCTCTTGCACGACGAATAGCATTCGCTACGAGATGAACAGCCTTTTCTTGTCCAACAACAGACTTTTTCAAAATTCCCTCAAGATCTGCTAATTTTTGCATCTCAGTAGAAACAAGCTTAGCAACAGGGATTCCTGTCCACTTAGCAATAACTTGAGCAACATCCTCACTATCCACAATATCCTGAGAGGCATTTTGCTGCGCTTTGATTTCTAGCTCCTCAAGCTGTTTTTGAGCCTGAGGCAATTCTCCATAGCGGATCTGAGCAACTCTATTGTAGTCTGTTTGCTTCTCAGCAACTTCTGCCTGATGCTCAAGATTCTTGATAGTCTCCTTCAAAGTCTTGAGCTGCTGAGTTTGCGCCTTTTGCCTCTCCCATTCAGCTTTTTTGATCGTATATTTTTCCTTGAGCTCCACAAGCTCTTTTTCTATCTGTGCAAGACGGTCTTGCTTTGGTATTTTTGCCATTTGTTTTCTGTGATAATAATATAAAAATATAGCACCAATATTTAACAAGTGCTATAATAGGAAAAAAAATCAGATTTTCAAGAGATTTTTTAGAAAAAATATTCCTCTAGTATCAAAAAAACTCCCTCATAGAGGAGAGAGTTTTCTTATCTTCTTAATCATAGAGAAAGAAAATCCTGAAACTATTCAGCTTTCTTTTCTTTTGAGCAACATGCCTTTCCATCAGCATTCTTCTCGCAGCATTTTTTGCAGAAAAGAGACTGAAGAGCAAATCTTCCTGATCCACTTACTGTAAGTGCAACTGCAAGTCCGCAGAGAACTGCATCTAGCTCAATCTTATCCCAATCCCATCCTTTCACATTCATTGCTCCAAGCATAATAATAGCAAGAATTGGAGCTACAAAAGAAACGAAAAGCCCAAGAATAAGCAATACTCCAAGCACTACTTCTCCAAGTCCGAGTACAAAAAGCCACTGAGCAGGATCCAAAAATGTTAGTCCAAGGTTATGAAAAGCCCCACCTACAAATCCAGCCATCCCCTCGTTTGCATTTACAAGCTTTGGCAATCCATGAATAATAAAGATAGCACCTACGATAATACGAATCAAAAGAATAGCACTACATTTTCTGTGTTTCATTGTATATAACAGTAAAAAGTAAAGACAAAGTTACTCTAGGAATTTTCAAGGAATTATCAAGAGATTTTTCAAATCAAAAAAACTGATTTAAAAAAATTAAATCAGTCTTCATTTTGAGTTTTTACATTTCTAACCTTTGAACCACAGGTAGAAACAACTACGAAAGGCAGCATAATAGTAAGGCTCAAAGCTCCACCAGTCCAAAGGAGATCAAAGAAGTCCCCAGCTCCAAAATACCAAAATACAGAGCTTATGAGTAATGTTCCAGTTATCCATACACCACACCACAAAAGTAGTGTCATGATAACAACCAAACTCTTTTCAAATGCACGCTCAAAAGCGCACTTTTTAAATAATGTTTTACGCATAATTTATTTTATTTAATAAGAGGAAGAATACATATTTATAAAAAAAAGTCAAGATATAAAAAAGGCTGACTTAAGAAACTTAAATCAGCCTTCATTTTTTTCATCATTGAAACAAAATTTTTTATTCCCAACTCACTTTTTCTCAAAACAGAGAACTCCTATAAAAAATCCTATCATAAGTACAAAGATTAAATTTACATAGTTTTCCACCCCCAATAAAGGGACAAAAACCATCAATATCACTAGCAACAAAAAAAGAATTTTTGCAGCATAAATAAGAAACTTTTTCATAAAAAATCATTTTTATTAACCAAGGAGAATATAGCTATTCTAATATCTAAATCAAGCTCAGATTCAACTCAGCCACCGAGCAATCACAAATAGAACTTATCTCTAATCAATCACCATACAGCTATACCCAAGTTCTTGGATTTTCTGAACTGTGATTGGGTATTTTACCTCAGAGAAATTTTCAAGTAAAAAAATCCTCTTAAAATCAGATTCCCCATTTTTTTCTTCCTTAAAAATCTGATTATACCTCCAATATTTCCCCTGATATAAGATAAAAGTATGATCTTCCTCACAAATATGATATTTTTTAATTCCAGTTTGAGTAGTTAAGATCTGCCCCTTCAAATGCTGATCAGTCGTTCGCAACTTCAACTGCAAAGGTACAGAAAGCGTATTCTTAATTTTTAAATCCACATAATTATAAAAAACTGTAGCTCCAGAAGCAAAAGGAAGCACCCTTCATGAATCAGGAAACACATCAAAAGAATGCCTATGCCTCTCTAAAACCTCAACATCTAGATGAATAAACATCCAATATAAAAGATTTGAAAGCTGACATAAACCTCCTCAAACTCCAGGGACAACCTCACCTCCAGAAATCAGCATTCCATCTAAATATCACTCTTTATAACTAGGCTTTCAAATCCTCTCCCAAAACGAGAACACCTCTCAGGGCTGAATAATCAATCCATCCAAATGTCCAATCGCAATTTGGATATTTTTAATCTTATTTTTTTGCAAAAGAGGATCGCTCTCTCCAAGTTTTCTCATCAGAAGCGACTGATGCCTCACAGCAACAAAAGGCAAATATGATCAATACTCTCTAGCTAGTTTCAATTTTAAATATTGAAAAGAAGCAAGAAATCTCTTAGCAAAGACAAACAAAGGTCTTAAAAAAGGAAATCTCATACTCCAAGAGAGTTTTTGCTTAGATTGAAAATCCAAAAGTTCTCTAATCCTTGTCTCAAACATTTTCAAAACCGATAAAATAATCTAAAAAAGTCCTCACTGTTGAATAACTTTCTTTGGCTGCTGAGATTCACTAAACTCAAGTCCAAATGTAGAAACAATTTCTTCCCAACGATCAAATATTTCAAGTCAGAGTTTTTTTGCTTTTTCTGCCTTTGAGCCAGGCTTCTCTCCAATCAGCATAAAATTAGTCGTCTGAAGTGGATTTTCATCATACTGATAACCTTTATCTTGCAAGTGCTTAATAAGCACTCCCCTACTCATTGGGAAGCTCCCAGTCAATGAAAAGTGGCTTCATCACATAGATTCTATCACTTTCTCTTCTGAAATCGGCTTAATACCAACACTCTCAAAAATAGACAAAACTTTTAGATTTTCAGGATTAGAAAAATAAAGCTGAAGCCCTTCAATGATCTTTCCTCAAACTCCATAAAGCTCAGAAAGTCCCTCTTTATCTCACAAAATATTTGGAATATCGCTCAAGCACTGCACCTTTTTGCTGAGCAAATACTCTGCTAAATCTTGAGCAATTTTTTTCCCAACATTAGGGATTCCTAGCGCATTTAGAAGTCTCCACAGCGGTTTTCTCTTCGAGAGTTCAAGTTGTCCAACAAGTTCAGCAATTTTCTTTTCTCAAAAGTTTGGAAACTTACGAAGCAAAATCTGATTTTCAATCTTTTCTAAAGCATAAATATCAGAAACTGAACGCAAAATCCCCTGTTGAACCAGCACCTCAACCATAGAGTCTCAAATTCCTCAGATATCCATTGCATCCCTAGAAACAAAATGCACAATCTTTTCCTTAATTTGCGCAGGACAAGCTGGATTTGTACAATAGTAGTGAATATCAATATTACTAATAGGTCAATTACAAGCTGGGCAAAAAAGTGGAGGACGGATAAAATCCTCTGTCCCATCCCTCCTTTCTTTAATCACTCATACAATATAAGGGATAACCTCTCAACTCCTCTGCACCCAGACAAAATCTCACTTTTTGATTTGCTTATTTTGAATAAAATCAAAATTGTGCAGACTTACCCTAGAAATCTGAACTCCAGAAAGTTGAACAGGCTGAATATTAGCAACTGGCGTAATAATTCCAGTCCTCCCCACCTGAAAATCTACGCTCTGAATCTGACTAGCCACCTGCTGAGCTGGGAATTTATAGGCAATAGCTCGCCTCGGATGATGCTCTGTAGCACCCAATACTTCACGAATACCAAGCTGCGAAGCTCCCCTTCAAGTATCAGAAAAATCTGATCAAAAAAGACTCATCCCAGATGTTTGTTCTCTATAAACCAGCTCCTCATCTGTCATCTTTATCACGAGTCCATCAAAATCATAGTCTTGTTCATCCAAGTATTGCTTAAGCTGAAAATCTTGCGTTAAAGCTCAGATTTCATCAATATTCTGTGGATCATTTACTCTAAAAGGCAGCTCAAATACTGGCAATCAAAGCTCTTTCAAAATCAAATGCTGATCTCACTCCAAAATATCATACACAAAACAAACGAGATTCCTCCTAGCAACTTCAGCACTATCCAAAAGTTTAATACTTCCAGCTGCTGCATTTCTCGTATTTGCAAATGAAGATAATCCTGATTTCTCCCTCTGTTGATTGAGCTCAAAAAGCTGTTTTTTCCCTATCATAATTTCCCCTCTTACTCTCAAGACTCCAGAATAAGGGATTTGCTTGGGTAAATTTCTAATAGTCTTCACATTTTGCGTGATATCTTCTCACATTTTCCCATCTCATCTTGTAATCGCCTGGACAAATTCCCCATTTTGGTAAACAATCTCCACAGAAAGTCAGTCAAACTTAGGTTCTAAAAGGTATTTCCAATTCTTACATCCAGCTTTTTCAGCTATTTTTATTCCTCTCTGCGCCCATGCCTTAATATCAGCAAGAGAATAGCTATTTTCAAGAGAAAGCAAAGGGAAACGATGCTCAGCTTTCTTAAATCCCTCAGAAAGTTGACCTATCAAGGCTTGTGTAGGAGAATTTGAAGAAATCAGCTGAGGAAAATATTCCTCAATCTGTTTCAGATACGAAAAAAGCTGATCGTATTCAACATCAGAGATAATCGGCTTCGCATCAATATAATACAAATGATTATGATCACTAATCACATCAATAAATTCCTGATATTTTGCTCTCGCCTGTTCCAAATTCAGCTCCTGAGCATGCGGATACTCAGCCATAAACTTCTGTAAATTCAAGGTATCTTGAGATAACTGACTACTTCCCATCTCTCAAAAAAAGATAAAAATCAGATTTTTCTGCCTGTTATTATTGTTTCTTGCTCTAAAAATGCAAGAGATAAAGAAGATAAAATAAAAAAGGGAGAATTTCCCATCTCCCTTCCCTCACCTACTCAATAATAGGGAATGTTCGAAATCTCCCAAATTAATAAGCTATAATTATCTGATTGTATGTATGTTTTATTACTCTATTTTGTTGCTTTGCGTTTAGTGGCCTCTTCAACCTTTTTTCTTAGTTTCTCGAGTTCAGCTGACGGCTCCTGATATCCCGGTATATCGGTATTATATTCTACTCCAAATATTCTTTTTGAGAGTTTATAAAAATTTTTATCAGTAGCAACTCTATCTGCCCCTTCTTTATCAACTTCAAAAAGAGTATATAGTCTACCAAGTTCCTTTCCTAAGTCTAAATCCGCTATAGTTTTATGTCTAGTAGTCGTAGTACTTCCAAACCATTTTTTTCTAGCCTCCGAATCTTGAAGTTTCTTCCTAATAATAGTGCGTTGCTCTTCTAATGGCAATGACTCAAATACCCTACGCTTAGCAGCTTCTTCCGCCTTTCCCTTTAACTCCTCAAGCTCGGCTGTTGGCTCTTGATATTCAGCGATATCAGTATTATATTCTGCTCCAAATATTCTTTTTGAGAGTTTATAAAAATTTTCATCAACACAGAGCGAACCTAAGTGTTCTTTATCTACTTTAAAAAGAGTATAGAGACTAATAAGTCCTTTTCCTAAGTCTAAATCTGTTATAATTTTATGTCTAGTATTAGTATTAGCATTAGCTTCAAACCATTTTTTTCTAGCTGCTGGATCTTGAAGTTTCTGTCTAATGCTAGCTTGTTGCTCCTCTAATGGCAATGAATCAAATGCTCTCTGTCTGACAGCTTCTTCAGCCTTTCCCTTTAAATCCTCAAGCTCGGTCGTTGGCTCTTGATATTCAGCTATATCGATATTATATTCCGCTCCAAATATTCTTCTTGAGAGCTCATAAAAGTTATCATCCATTGTCTTTCCCCCTAAACTTTTTATAGCAAATCAAAAGATTTTATACAAAGATTCTAGTCCCCATCCTCATGACAGATTAGTCATTATACTTTCAGTAGCTCTATTTCCACTAGTAGTTTCAAACCATCTTTTCATATTTTCTGGTTCTTGAAGCCTCCTCCTAATAATAGCTTGTTGCTCCTCTAGTGGTAGCGAATCAAATGCTCTACGCTTAGCAGTTTCTTTCGCTTTTTCTCCTAGTTCCTTAAGTTCATGCGGCTCTTGATATCCTACTATATCAGTATTATATTCTTTTCAGAATATTCTTCTTGAGAGCTCATAAAAGTTATCATCCTTTGCTATCCCTTCTAAATTTTTTATATCAAATCAAAAGATCTTATATAAAGATTCTAGTCCTTGCCCTCATGAGAGATCAGTTATCGACTTATCTCTAGTTCTTTTGCCAGGAGGAATTGCAAACCATTTTTTTCTAGCTTCTGAATCTTGAAGTCTCGTCCTAATAGCATTACGTTGCTTCTCTGGAGACAACGATGAAATCTTTATCCTTTCCCTTAGCTGAACAAGTTCAGATGGAGACTTGTAATCTTTTATATCAGTATTATATTTCGCTCAGAATATTCTTTCCGAGAGAAGATAAAAGTTCTTACTTCCAGCATCTCCACCGGGATATCTAACCTCAATCTCAAAAATCCCATATAAGGACCCAAGAGATTCACCTCACGACAACTCTGATATAGTACCACTTTTACTCCTACTCTCAATAGTGGTTTTAAACCATTTTTTCATATTTTCTGGCTCTTGGAGTCTCCTCCTAATAATAGCTTGTTTCTTTTCTAAAGGGAGTAATGAGAATTCCATTACTTCCCTCCGATTCTGAAGTTCGTGAGGCTCCTGATATCCAGCTATATCAGCATTATATTCCTTTCAGAATATTCTTTCCGAGAGCTCATAAAAATTTTTTGGACCAGCAGATCCTCCAGAAAATTTAATCTCAACCTCAAAAATATTATATAAGGAAATAAGACCTACTCCTCACGATAGCCCCGTTATAACTCCAGCAGCATTCCTAGTTGTAGTAGTTGTTTCAAACCATTTTTTAATATTCTCCGGTTCTTGGAGTCTCCTTCTAATAATAGCTTGTTGCTCCTCTAACGACAATGACTCAAACCCTGATTCTCCTGCTAGTCCTTTGATGTTTTCTAGATCATTAATTACCCTCCCCGTCATATTATCTCTTTCTAGCTCAGCTTCTTCTTGTTTCTTAATATCGTTTTTTAACTCTGTATTGATAGGTAAGAAGAGGGCTTCTGACATCTGAGAGCCCCATAATTCAGGATTAGAAGAGAAAAATCTGACTCTAACGGCATTTTGATCCTCTTGATAATCTTTTTTTGTAAAAGTAATGAGATCTTCTATATCTAGAATTCAAGTGACGACATAGGTCGCCTCTCCATAGCTATTATTGATCAGCACTGTCCTATTTAATCCTTCAATTCTAATAACAGCGTAACTCTGTTCTCTCCTCATCTCTGGAGTGTTTGTTCATATTATTGCGAGGCGATATTCAAAAGGAACATCCCTCTCATCCAAGATCTGCTTTAGATATTTGATTCTATTGTAGGCGCTACCTGGTTCTTTCTCTCACTCGTTAGTAGTACCTTCCTCTCTTGGTGTAGTATCAGTTTGTCCAACCGATGGAAATGAATCTCCTCCGTCAGTAGAATTTTCTGGAGCAAAGAAATCTAACAAATCCTTATCAAAATCTTCGGTCGTTGAGGACTTCCAAGAATTCTGAGGATCTCAGCTCTCCTCTACTTTCTCCTCTACTTTCTTCTCTGTCGGAAGCACCGCACTATTTATATTTTTAATATCAAATCATTCTTCTCAAAGAGCTGTTTGATTGTCCGGAACCAATGCAGTGAGTATCCCGCTTAGCTCATTCTTTTTTTTGTTTAAGACAAGATCAAGAATTTCCCAGAAAGTCTTTTTTGTATGTATTGTTTCCTGTAAAATTTTATCATTTAGGTAATAAATCGTTTCTCACATTTTAACCGTTTCTGGAATATGTCAAAACCTAAGCTCAGTTACCTCACTTGGAAGGGGAGCTTTTTGGGAATAAGAAGAAAGATGTCTTATACATGTATTTTCCAAGTCCTTAAGCACTTTTATGGTCTTCTTTATGATTGCATTTTCCAATACTGTAGCCCTCTTAAGGATCTCATCACGAGAAAGATTTAGTGTATCTGTTAAATCTTGAAGAGCATTTTTTATCGCTAAGTCCTGCTCCACGTACTTTTTCTCTTTGAGTTTTAATATACTCTCCTTTAGCTGAGGAAAATCCTTGATATTCATTCTCTTCTTCAAAAGAAATAAAATAATTGACTTTATTATATCTGTTTTTTATTTTTTGTCAAATTTAGTAGCTATTTCCACTTGCTTTTCAAAGCGAGATTTCTACATATAGGAATGAATATCTTTTTACTTCTATTGAAAAAACATGCAACAAACACTCATTATTCTAAAACCAGATGCCGTACAAAAAAACCTTATTGGAGCAGTAATCTCTCGTTTTGAACAAGCGGGCTTCAAAGTAAAAAACCTCTATGCACTCAAAGCGTCTAAAGAGATCCTAGAAAGCCACTACGAAACTATTGGGAAGCTCCTCACCAGGACAAATACTGAAATTTTTAATGAAGTTGTAGAATATATGGCTTCTGATACGATTATTCCATTGCTTTTGGAAGGAGAGAATGTGATAGAAGCCGTAAGAGCTATGGCTGGGAAAACTCGCCCTCGAGAAGCAGCTCCTGGAACTATCAGAGGCGATTTCTGAGCAAAAGACCCTAATGGTCCAATCCACAATGTAATCCATGCTTCTGCAAACGAGGAGGAAGCTGAACTTGAAATCAAACTTTGGTTTCCAAATAACTAAAAGAAAACTCTCTTTCGAACTACAATTCAAAAAAACCTGATCAAAAGTCAGGTTTTTCTTTTTTCATACATTATGAAGATACTATTTTTTTGCCAATGAAGCGAGTCCCTTCATGGCCTCAAGCACCTCAACTGGGATCATCCAAATAGTAGTATTTGACTGATCAGAACTAATATCATTGATTGATTGTAAAGTTCTCAAATGAAGCGCACCTGGAGCCTCAGAAAGCATAGTTGCAGCCTTAGTAAGATTTTCAGCACTCGCAAGTTCTCCCTCTGAAGTAATAATCTTTGCTCTCTTTTCTCTTTCTGCCTCGGCTTGCTTACCAATTGTTCTCTTAAGATCATCTGGGATATTGATATCTTTTAGCTCAACAGAAAGCACATCAACTCCCCAACTATCAGATTTTTCATCAACAATCGCCTTAATTTTCATAGCAGCCTGCTCTCTTTTCGCCAAAAGCTCATCAAGCTCAAACTGTCCAACAATATTTCTCATAGTCGTCAAAGCGAACTGTGTCATCGCATAATCAAGATTTCTCACATTCAAAACTGCTCTTTCTACCTGATCTTCTTTAATCCTATAGTAGATAACAGCATTAATTGTACATGAGATATTATCCTTGGTCATCGCTTCCTGAGACGGCACATCAACTGCCTTTTCTCTAATATCCACTCCAATAGTCTGCTCCATCACAGGGATAATCAAATTAAGACCCGGAGTTAAAACTCTCGTATACTTTCCGAAAGTAAGGACCACTTTTCTCTCATACTGATTTACGATTCTTACCATCATAAGCAAAAGAACAACAATTACCGCTAATACAATCCATGGCATCTTTATATTTGGTAATAGAATAAAAAACTAATACAATCAATCTAAAGCAGAACAAAATTCTGACTTCTCCTCGATTTATGCACTCAGAGAAGTCCTAATGCTAATTGCATCATTTACCATTTCATGCTTCACATTGTGAAACAAGCTCTCTGGCTCTGGATACTCCACCTGCTGCTCAAAAAGACGAACTCCCGCCTCACTACTTATATCTGATTCTGAAGCCTCCTCTGCTGGCAAACGAGAGAGAAAATCCAAAATCTCATCCATATTTCCTAGGAAAGTCCTCTCCTCATCTGGAGTAAGATGCAACTTTGAAAGCTTAGCTAGGTGCTGGAGTTGTGTAGAATCAAGTTTCATACCATATTCTCATAAAACTAAAGAACTATACCTCAAAGATACTATTTTCTCCATAAAATACAAGCAGAAAAATCTGATTTTTATGAAATATTCTTTCCAACCTAGAAAATAAAATATCCAAAAAGAAGAAGAGAAATTTATAGTTATTAAGTGCCTTTTCTTCTGATTTTATTTTATTCCACATAAACAGAATAAGATTCTATTGACATTTATAATAAAATATGTATATAATTTTTATTTTAATCTGTAGTTAGTAAAAAAATGAACAATCAATCATACATTAAACCAGAGATCAATAAAGAGCATCCTCGTATCGAAAATCGTACTCCAAATCAGCAAAAGTATAGAGACGATCTCGCTCAAGTTCTGAAAGACTATCGCCAACTAGGAGACATGGGAAAACACACTGCTAGAGTAGTACTTAGAAATAGAAGCGAGAGTGTAGAATATATTTCTGCAAAGGAAAATGTACCTCAAGAATTAGTAGAATGTATATTAGATATAAAAAGTTCTTGAATAGATGAGATTTTAGAAAAATTCAAAGGAATTAGTCATCAAAAAATCTCTAAAATACTTCTTAAGACATGAAAAGTAGAAGTTATCGTAAAAAATTTGGAGAAGTTTCAAGAGCTTGACTCAGAGATCATAAACCCCCTTATTGAGGAGAGGCGTCGATATACTATCGCAGAAAACTTAGAGAAATTTCAAGGAGTTGACCATAATAAAATCGCAAAACTTATTATTGAGAATGGAGGGTGATATGCTTTCGCAGAAAACTTAGAGAAAGTGAAAGGACTTAACGAAAGTACTGTAGACGCAGTAAATCATTTTGAAGAAGAAGATGAAACGTTTCTCATAGATGAGCTTGAGGCAGGAAAACAATCATGGATAGCGATGGGATGATCAAAAGAAGATTGGGAAGAAATGTGTAGCTTATATAATAAATAATACATTTACAATGTATGAAAATTACAGAGATTAAATAACAGTATATAGTTCTAGGATAAGGGAAAACCGCCAATGGCGGTTTTTCTTATCCTAAAATACCACACTACAACTGAGAAATCACCCACTTTACGACCTCTGCTAAATCAGCCTTCTCTAAATCTCACTGATACTGACTCAAAATTGCCTTCACATTCTGCCCATCATAGCCAAGATTTTTCAGAGACTTTACAACCGCTTTAAAAAGTTTTTGATTTACATCAATACTTGAAGCCTGAGAGAGTTGAAAGTTGCCCTTAAGTTCAAGGATAATCTTTTTCGCCAACTTTGGACCAATTCATGGAATTGACTGAAAAAGCTTGGTATCGAGGTTTTCTATTGCCTCAGCAAGCTCTCAAATAGGGATTTGCGCAATCTGGAAAGCCGTCTTTGGACCAACTCCAGAAACCTTAAGCATTTGCTCAAAATTTTGTTTTTGCTCTAAAGTATCAAAAGCAAAATAAAAAACTGACTTTTTCCCCTCATCCAAATACGGATACAAGAAAAATTCTCCCTCTGACTGCCCTCCTGCGTATGCAACTTGAACACCAAATATTTCAGTCAAAATAAAACAGTCAGATTGATTTCTCCTAATCTTTCCTTTGATATAATGAAACATTTAATTTACAAAAAAACAAAATAAATCTGATTTTTCTTCCATTTTCACCCATAAAACTACTCTTGATAAGAGTAAAACTACGATCCTAAAATACCTTTTTTTGAGTAAAATACAAGCAAAAATCTAACCTCTCAGAAAATTGACATTTTATAAAAATTAGATATAATATAGTAAATTTATTTCTTGAATAGTAAGAACATGAATAGACTACACTCAAGAGCAGAAATCAATCCTGAACATCCTCGCATAAATAAGCGTAGTGAGCTTCAGCAACAATACAGAGACGAACTCGCTAAGGCACTTACGGCAACCCGTAAAGAGAAGAATGCATGGGAAAATGGAACTGCATATCGTATGCTAAAAGGAGCAAAGCAAACCGATGAATATCATTTTGCTGAGGAAGGAATAAAGATGACGCCAACTATCACAGAACTATTGAATATCCCAAATGATGTGCCAGATTCTGAATTTTTGAAAAAACTAGAAGCAATACCTGATCTAAATGAAAATCTAGCTAAAGCACTCATCATAAGTGGGAAATGATGGGCTGTAGCTCAAAAGTTAGATAAATTTCAAGGACTTGATCACGGGAAAATCGCTGATTTCTTTATCAAATATGGGCAAGGTAGACTTGTTGCAGAAAATCTAGAGAAATTTCAAGGACTCGATCACCAAGAAATCACAGAAAAACTCATTGAAAATAAGCTCTGAGGTGCCGTAGCCGAGAATTTAGAGAAATTTCAAGGATTAAATCACCGAGAAGTCGCAAAAAAACTCATTGAAAATAAAAAATGAGAATATTTAGCTCAAAATCTGGAGAAATTCGAAGGAATCGACTATAATCAACTCGCTGATATCTTGGTAGAAAAAGGGAATCTCCATGCCTTAACTGAGAACTTAGAAAAGTTTAAGGGACTTGATCATCAAAAGTTTGCAGAAAAATTATTTGAACATAAAAAATGAAGATATATCGCACAGAATCTAGAAAAATTCGAGGGGCTCGATCATCAAGAACTCGCTGATAGATTGATTCAAGCTGGAGATGCTGAATATGTAGCCGAAAACATGGAAAAATTCAAAGGAGTAAATCATAATCAGATTGTAGAAAAACTTAGTAAAGCTTGAAAGATCAGATACATCGCTCAATACTTAGAGAAATTTAAGGGACTTGAGAAATCAGTCAAAGAAGAACTTCTCTATGAATGATTTAAAAAGGAAGTCAATACAAATCCACAAGCCTTTGAAGAAAAAAACAAAACCGCCTAAAGCGGTTTTTTATGTTCAAAAAGAGTCCCTATCATTCAAAAGAAGTAAAAATCTGATTTTTACTTTTTTTACATTTTTTATATTGAAATCACATTCAAAAATCCTATATATAAGGCATAATTTTATTTATTACCGAGTTATTACCATGCACATGATTCATGATATTGCTACCTATGGAGACCAAGAAAATGGAGTTCTCAATGTTGTTATTGATATTCCTGCTGGGTCAAACAATAAATACGAATATGATCACGATTTAGGATGTTTTACACTTGATCGTGTAGTTCATCATAGTATGTTTTATCCATTTAACTATGGATTCTTGCCACAGACTCTTTCTAAAGATGGAGATCCTTGTGATGTGTGCCTCTACACTACAAATCCTCTTTTCACTGGTTGCGTAGTAAAGGCGAGACCTATTGGTATCCTTTATACCTCAGATGATGCTGGAGATGATCCAAAGATCATTGCAGTGCCAATCAGCAAAGTAGACCCTAGACGAGATGAGGTAAAAACTATCGAAGATCTCGGAGCACACAAAAAGGAAGAACTAGAAATCTTCTTTAAAGAAATCAAGAGACTTGAGCACAAAAAATACGACAAAATTCAGATCAAAGGATTTGGAGATCTCAATGATGTTGCTGAAGAGCTCACAACCTCTATCAAAAGATATCAAGAAGAAGATAAACACTAGTTTATATACTCAATCTTAATAGAAAGAAGACAAAAATCAGAATTTTGTTTTCTTTTTTTATACCTTGACTACTAAATGATGTCAGCGAATAAATCCTCCGTTTCGACAAAAAGAATACTCTCTTTTATCTGAGAAAACTACAAATCCTATCCGATCCGATGAATTTTTGCGATACTTTTCAGAACACTCACGATCGCTTTAACGACTGTACCTGCTCTCTATTACAAAGATATCATCAATATCCTCTCAAAAACACAAGTCGCAACGAGCGAAATTGCTCAACATGGGCTCAGCATATTATTCATCATCCTTTGGATAAAATTAGTCCAATTCATATTTTATAGAGTATATGATTATATTATCATTACTTTTGAGATGAAGATCCAAGAGAAGCTCTACAATCAAATTTTCAGCTATCTACATCAGCATTCTTTCCAATTCTTCGCAAATAACTTTTCTGGATCACTTATTAGTAAGGTAAGAAAATGCGTGAGCGGTTTAGAAAGGTTTACAGATATGCTTTCTTGGAATGTCCTACCATTTATCTTAAACCTAATCTTAGTCGTTGGAATCATCGCAGTACAAAATATTCGAATCGCAATCAGTATCTTCATTTGAGTTACGGTATTTTCAATCATCCAATATCAGCTCCATAACTGGCTTCATCCCTACCAAGAAAGAGCTAACCAACTTGATTCTGAACTTGGAGGACTCTTATCAGATACTATAACCAATAACTTAACTATCAAGCTATTCGCTTCTCTTCCTAGAGAGCAAAAAGCCTTTTCTTCACTCAATCACGAAACTGTTCAGGCGAGGAAACTACAATATTACAAGTCAATGCGAATCTGGGGATTCTCAGCGTTTTTCGGACTAGTACTAGAAATCACAATCATGTATGCAGCTATTCGCCTTTGGTGAATGTGAATCTTTGAAATCGGAGTAATCGTACTGATTCAAACTTATGTTCTCAAGATCATTGAGGAGCTCCGAGGTATCGGAATGACATTTAGAAGCTTCTTTAGGAATATTAGTGAAATCTGAGAAATGGTCGAGATCCTAGATACTCCGCATGAAGTCATCGACAACTCAGACAAAAAACTTAAAGTAAAAGAGGGAGAAATCAGATTTGAAAAAGTCGATTTTAGCTATGGAGAAAATCAGATTTTTAATACTCTTGATCTCACAATCAAGGCAGGAGAAAGAGTAGCTCTCGTCTGAGAATCTGGTAGCTGAAAAACAACAATTACCAAGTTGCTTTTTAGATTTTATGATCTTCAAGGAGGAGAAATCCTGATTGATAATCAAAATATTGCGAATGTTACGCAAAATTCGCTCAGAGAAAATATTTCAATGATCCCGCAAGAACCAGTCCTCTTCCACAGAAGCATCAGAGACAATATCGCCTACGGAAAACCGAATGCAATCGAGCAAGAGATTATCGCTGCATCAAAGATGGCAAGATGCCATGAATTCATCTGAGCACTCAAAGATGGATATGATACTCTCGTTTGAGAAAGAGGAATAAAGCTCTCATGAGGAGAAAGACAAAGAGTCGCAATCGCCAGAGCAATCCTAGAAAATAGACAAATCATCGTAATGGACGAGGCAACCTCAGCTCTTGATAGTGAGTCAGAATTCCTCATCCAAGAGGCTATCAATGAACTCATGCAAAATAAAACCGTACTGATCATTGCTCACAGACTCTCAACAATTATGAAGATGGATAAAATCATTGTCATGCACCAGTGAAAAATCATCGAAAAAGGTTCTCATCAAGAACTCCTACTCAATAAGGATGGGACCTACAAAAAACTTCGAGATATCCAGTCTTGAGGATTTATTTGAAAATGCTAAAATGACGACCCCCACTACTGATCTTGATAAATATGAGAATGCGCTATATCATGAAATCTTTATCAAAGAAGAATATGCTATAGCAAAATCAACTATCCAAAAGTCAAAAACAATTTTGGATATCTGAGGGCATATCGGACTTTTCTCTGAACGATGTTTGCATCTCAATCCCAAAGTTCACATTCACTACTTCGAGCCATTTGAATGCTTGGTAAAAAAAGCAAAAATCAGACTTCAATCTTTTTCATCTCAGATTACTTTCAATCCATTTTGAATTGCAAAGACTGCTTGAACATATGAATTTCTCTTAAACGAGAGAAAAACAATGCAATCAAGTCAACATTCATCATTTCTCAATCCCAAAGGGAAACATGAAAGAGTAGAATGCAAAAACCTGAATCACTACCTGCAAGATCAAAAAATCTGAACGATTGATCTACTTAAGCTTGATATCGAAGGAATGGAATTTGAGGTCCTCTTTGATATTGAAAGAAAAAACCGAGAAAAAATTCAAGCAATACTCTGTGAAATCCACCTCCTCTCACCAACCTATGAAGAAAACTTTCCAGCCCTTATCTCACTTTTAAAATCACACTTTGCTCATGTAGAGCGAAATCCAAGCCCTTATAGTGAAAAAATTTGACTTTGCTTTTGCTATAAAAAAGAATAGACTTTCATCAGCTTTATTCTTATTTGATAATAAGCATGCAGAAAAATCTCAAACTCTACAATATCTTCTTTCCTTTCCGGAGTTTATTTCTTTTCCCCCCATTTTTTCTCCTTAGTCTACCTGTAAACTTCTTGATTGATTCGGTAGTCTTCCTCTTGGCAGCAAAGACTCTAAAGCTCCAAAATCTAAAAAATATCTACAAAAAAAGCATTTGGAAAATACGAGGATTTGGATTCCTAGCGGATATCATAGGTGCAATATTTCTCTTCCTCTCAAACTACATAAAAGATCGATTAGAACTGTCTGACGCATTTTTAGTAGGAGTAAACTATAATCCTCGAGGACATCGAGCATCACTACTATGGACGATTATCGCACTTCTAATCTCAGGTTTCTTGATCTTTTATTTTAATTACCGCTGGAGTTTTTCATCAACCAACCTCTCAGATCATGACAAGAGAAACCTCGCCCTTAGATTAGCGATATTCACTGCTCCCTATATTTTTCTTGTTTCACTAAGCCGATTTTGAAGATAATACCAAAAATCTTATTTTATATATGTCAATATGAGAAAAGCAATTCTCATCACAAAAAACCTAAGAAACACCAGTTCTTAAAATACTTTTTAAATCTACAAAAAAATCTAAAAAAATCTGAAAAAATCTCTTTTTTACTCTTGAAAATCAGGAGATATCTACTATTATAATAATCGTACAAAGTACTTTTTATATCTTATTTTGTTACAACAATGACAAAGACAGCTCTTATTGCTAGCTTGGCTACTGAACTTGGAGTTTCTAAGAAATTAGCTGCTGAACTAGTTAACGCATTCATCGAAACAGTTATTACTGGTGTTAAAAAGACTGGTGAAGTTAGAGTTCAAGGTTTCGGAACTTTCAAGGCTTCAAAGAGAAAGGCTAGAGAAGGAGTTAATCCTCAAGATCCTTCAAAGAAGATTAAGATCCCTGCAATGAAGGTTGTTACTTTCAAGGCTGGTTCTGACTTCAAGGCTGCTGTTAAATAATTATCTTATAAAATAAGATCAAAAGTCTGACTTTCGAGTCAGATTTTTTTGTTATCTATTTTTTTACTAATACCCCTATAGAGAAACCTAACTTGACATTTACTCATAAAAGAATATAGTACTAATATAAATCAAATAAAACAATAAACAAAACTATCATGAAAACAAAAATTAAACTTAGCTCTAACTATGAAAGTTTCTGGATTAGAGCAATTCGAATGTGTGTGTGGACTGCCACACTAATTGTGCTTTTTTTTATATTTTTAGAATCCTGGAAATTTGATGCAGTATTAGGTGGAATACTTCCTGTCATAATGCTACTTTCAACGCTTCCAATCCTTATGGGAGCTGCGAATGAATTTCACGATAAGATATCCCACCTCCTTGGTATAACATGCTTTACCACAGTAAGTCCGTTGGTTGTATGCTATATTACAAGTCCATCAATAGATCTTGAAGAGATCGCAATACTAACTTTCTGGGGACTTTTACTCCTTGGCTATCTCACTTTAGACCAAACTCTCCTAAGGAGAGGTACTATTAAACTCATTTCAGAAACTCAAGCCTCCCTAAAAAGAAGGTGGTTATATTACCGGATTATTGAGCATGAGATCGTGAAAGAGTATAAGTATGACACGGAAAAACTGGGAGAGGAAGAACTCCAAATGTTAAAGGAAATTCCTGATGAATTTAGTAGAGACTCATTATTACATCCACACTATAATGAAATAGCAACATGGAAAAATAATCTCGACAAGCTAAAAGCAAAGATTTCTAGGATCAATGAAAAAATTAGACAATTAGAAAAAGCAAAGGAAAAAATCGGCTGTTTTTATTAAACAGCCTTTTTCTATTCAAAATAGATTAAAGGTTGCAATTTAAGAGGACTTGAATATGCTGTAAGATGTTTTTTAGCTTTCATTACACGAAAGTCACTATGCCAAAATCTACTACAAAAACAGTAAAATCAGTAAAAACTTGACCAAAAACACAAAAAGAGAAATCAGATTCTTCTCATTTTTTTGATCAAGGATCTCTCGTGTTTGAATGAATCAGGGTAAATAACCTCAAAAATATCGATCTCACACTCCCAAAAAATAAACTCATTACCATTACTTGAGTGAGCTGATCAGGGAAATCCTCTCTAGCATTTCAAACCATATATAAAGAAGGACAATATAGATATATTGAATCACTTTCCAGCTATCTTAGACAATTTTTTAATCTCTGAGATAGACCAGAGATCGATTATTGTAGTGGACTCTCCCCTGCTATTGCAATTGAACAAAATAAAAGAGTCTGAAACTCAAGATCTACAGTAGGGACGCTCACTGAAATCGATGATTATATCAGACTCCTTTTCGCAAAATTAGGAGATACCTATTGCTGGAACTGTGGAAGCAAAATCAAACCCCAAACTGTTGATCAAATTCTGCACACAATGAAAGAACTCTACAGCAACCAAAGGATCTATCTTCTAAAGGAAAGCTGAAGTTTCTCTACAAAAGCCGATCTCCTCAAATTTGTAAAAACAAACAAGCAAAAAGTTGAAAAAGGAGGCGGTTTTACAAGATATCTCCTTGTTTCTCAAAATCCAGAAAAAGCTGATCCTATCGAATATTTCTACCTCGAAGATCCTCAAATCCCAACTGACTATTTTCCAATCAATAGCTATGGAATCTTTGACCGTGTAACCTTAGAAGAGCAAAAGGTCTGAAGACTCAAAGAGGATATCATCAAAATCCTCTCAGAGACTAAGAAATTTGGAGTCTATCTAGCAGAAAAAAATACTACAGCCGAACCCACCTCTCAAAAGCAAGTAGAAGCTAATTTTTGAGCAGGAATTGAAATCACACAAGCAAAAAAAAGCAAAAAAGCTGATTCAAAAGCTGATGGTCAAGAAATCATCCAATGAACTCGTATTCAGCGATTCACTGATAAAATGTATTGTCCAAACTGTAATATTACCTATCCAGAATTTACAACACAACATTTCTCTCCTAATAGACAAGAAGGAGCATGTAGCCACTGTCTTGGAATCTGAGAAATTCTCCAAGTCGACTATAATAAAGTAATTGATCCTGCAAGTCCACTAATAGATGCCATTCTTCCATGGAGAGATAGCAATCTAGGACAGTGAGTCCTCAAAAAACTCTGCGAAAAATATAGTATGGATCCCGAAAAAAAACGAGCAGAACAGCCTGAGCGATTTCTCAATGTGGTGGTCGAAGGAGATCAAGAACTCTTAAGAATCAACACCTGAGGAAAATATACCAGTATCAAATACAATGGAATCGAAGAAATCATCAAAGATCAATATGTAAAAGGACTTTTGACGGTTGACTTTCAGGCAATGCTCAATATGAAGACCTGTCCTCACTGTTTCGGTTCAAGACTCAAAAAAGAGAGTCTCCATTGCTTCTTAACAATTAAAAAGCAAGATATTGAAAAAAAATCTGACTTTTCAAACCTTTTACCTACACTTTTCACTCAACAAGAAGGATTACCCTTTGCCCAACCCGAAGATCAAGATCTGATAAAATTTAATATTCGAGATCTTCAAAAAATTGAGCTTAACGAACTTATCAACCTTCTAGAACTCTACAAATCCACAAGTGAGAAGCCGATAAACCTCCTTGAAAGAATCCTCAATCCACTCCTAGATAGAGCAAAGACAATCCAAGAACTTGGACTCGGATACCTCATGCTAACTAGAGGTGTTGATACCCTTTCTGGAGGAGAAATTCAGAGATTAAGACTCGCAAAACAGCTCTGAAACAAGCTCACAGGGATCATCTATGTTTTGGATGAGCCAACTATTGGGCTTGATACCTGAGAAATCAAAAAAGCAATCGTCTCCATCAACAAACTCAAAGAAATGGGGAATACTATCATCGTTGTAGAGCATAACGAGGAATTTATTAGAGCATCAGACCGAATAGTAGAAATCTGACCTTGAGCATGAGATTTCGGTTGAGAACTCATCTTCAATGGTAGTTATGAAGAATTTACCAAGACAAGAACACTGACCTCAGATTTCATTACCTGAAAAAGAAAGGTTAGCATAGATTTCTCTCATACTCCAAGCAAGAAACGAGTAGATATCAGAAAGGCGAGCAAATTTAATCTCAAAAATATCGATGTAAAATTCAATCTCTGAAGTTTTACAGTGATTACCTGACCTTCTGGAGCTGGAAAAACAACATTAATGTATACCACACTCTTCAGATTTCTCAATGATAGACAAAAATTTGTTCAGAGTTATATCAGGCTTCAACTTTTGAAAAAAGGACTCACTTGGGAGGAAATCCTCGCCGCACCTGTAATGAGAGCTGAGGAATATGCCCACTTTGAGAACCTTGCACTACAAGAGTTCTATCAAGACATCTGAGTAGAAAGAGTAACAGGACAAGAAGAAATTAAAAATACCATCTACGTAGACCAATCTAGCATTGGGAAAACTCCAAGAAGCTGTCCTGCTACCTTTGTAAATGTCTTTGATAAAATTAGGCTCCTGTATGCTGGAACTAGCGATGCCAAATACCTTGGTTTTAACAATTCTCATTTCAGTTTTAACTCAGACAAAGGTGCCTGCCCTGCTTGTAATGGATACGGATACAAAAAAATTGAACTTCAATTCCTTCCTGATACCTATGTTCCGTGTGAACTTTGTCAGGGGAAAAGATATAAACCTGAAATCCTATGAATTACGTGGAGAGGAAAAACGATTAGCCAAGTCCTTGATATGTATATTGATGAAGCATTAGACTTCTTCTCAGAAATGGATCATATCAAACAGGAACTCGAGCTGATGGTAGAAATCGGACTCGGTTATCTCAAAATGGGACAACCGGCACATACCCTTTCTGGAGGAGAATCTCAGAGACTCAAACTCGTAAAACACCTCCTCAAAGAATATAGATGAAATACCGTATACTTCCTTGATGAGCCAACAGTAGGACTCCACCCAGCAGACATTGAAAAACTATTGAAGGTGATCAAGAGATTCCTTGAAAAGGGAGATACCATCTTGATGATTGAACACGATGAAGATATCCTTCAGTTCGCTGATCATATTATCAGATTAGATAATGGACAACTCGTAAAATCTAAATAAATTCAACATAAAAAAGAAAAACCTGATATTACCTCAGGTTTTTTTATTTCTTTATCTTAAAGATACTATTTTACTTCTTAATTACCGCTTCAATCGCAGCAAACATTCCTTCTCCATCCTCGTTAATGATGATATATACCTCATCACCTGGCTTTCCATGATGGAAATTTACAGCAGCTTGATTGAGGAAATAAATCTGACCTTCCTCTGAGTGAGCAGTAAATTTTTGATCATCAGTCTTTGAAAGAATCGCCTTCAAATGCTTTCTTCCTGCTGGTTTAATCAATTTATAAATCATCTTTCCCTCTGGAGTAATTTTAAGCTTAAGTGTATCCCCAGGGATCAACTTAGTTTTACTAGAATAATTTAGCGGAACAAGATACTTCTTTTGATCTACTCAAACCATATAATATCCATCAAAAATTCCCTCAATTACTTCCATTTCTTCATCAGTATACGCTTCTCTAAGCTCATTAGCTTCTGCTTCACCAAGCCCAAGACTTGATGGATCCAAAGAATTTGGATCATTAGGATCAAAGTTTGCAAGCTGACTTACAGCAACCTTCACTCTCTTGAGTTCTAGTGATACCTTAGTCAAAGCATTCTGAGTAAATTGGAGGAGTTGCTGATAATCTTTCAATAAATCCTCTGTCGTTTTTGTTTTTGTCATTGCAGTTTGTTGTTAGATGATAAATATTGCGATATCATTATATCGATTTTTGTCAAGATTGCAATTTTTTATGAGAGTTTTTTAGAGATAAAATTTTCCTTAGTTGTGAAGCTAGAAAAGAAAAAGAAACCTGAGTCTCATTTCAGATTTCTCTCGTTCTTTTATCAAGTATATTTACTTTTCCTGCTCAACTTCCTGATTTTTAACCACAACCTGCACTTCTCAAATCACATTCCTCTTAACCCAAAGCACCTTAAATTCAAGAGTACTATGCGTTTTATTCTCCAAATCATCATGCAGATGAATATCCAAACTAATTTTCTCTCAACTACTTGGAAACCTCTCAAAAGAACTTGTAATAAAGTAACTCAAAGTTTCTGCCTCATACTCATCATCCAGCTCAATCTCATCTGGATGGAGACCAAGCACATTCAGCAGCTCATCCATTCTTACATACGACTGACAAATAAGAGTTCAATCCTCATTTCTCTTGATTGGAGTAAGTTCTTCATCAGACTCATCTTGAATCTCTCAAAATACTTCCTCAATAATATCTTCCAAGCTCACAATTCCATCAACTCCCCCATACTCATCTAACACAACAGCAATATGCTTATGTGTCTTTTGAAATTTTTGAAGAAGCGAATCAATAGGCTGACTACGCGGCACCTTAATAATTGGATTAAGCGTCAATTGTGAAAGTAATGTTGATCAAGAATGTTCCTTCTTAAGCCTCAAAAGCTCCTTAAGCGTAACAATCCTATCTATCGTATCAATACTCTCATGATACACAGGAATACGAGAATAATGATATCCACTGAGTTTTTCTATTGCATCATCCAAACTACACTGATCATCTATAGACTTGATCTTGATTCTTGGAGTCATGATCTCCTCCGCAGTCAATTCATCCAAAGTCAAAAGTTTCTTAATCTTTTGATCCTCTCAGTCAGTAAAGACACCAGCTTTTTTAGAAAGCTCAATAAAAGCCTCCAAATCTGACTCACTAATCAGATTTTTCCTCTCCTTCTTTGTTAATCCCTTCATCATTCGCTCCAAAACAAATATCAATGGAAAGAGAACCTTTATCAATACCGTATAAATAGGAGCAATACTGAGCGATATTCTCTCAGCATGACGCGTTGCAAGGGTTTTCGGGAAAATTTCTCAGAACAAAAGCACCAAAATCGTCACAACAGCAGTTGCAATAGAGATAACTAATGTCTGATCAAACTGCACTTTAGCTGCAATATCCATAGCAATCACAGTCGCCAAAGAAGCAGCAAAAATATTTACAATATTATTTCAGATCAAGATTGCTATCAGAACCCTTTCTGGCTTGAGTTTAAGCTTATAGAGAGACTTTGCTCAGCTTTTTTTCTCTTTCAAGAAGACTGAAGCCTTGTGCATTGGCACTGAAGTAAAAGCCGTCTCACTCGCAGAGAAAAACATTGACAAGAAAATTAAAATCACAAAGAGCAAAAGCGATAAGGGGTCCATCTTTAGACAAACAACATAAAAAGAATAAAAAAACTGAATATATTTCACAAAAACTCTAAACTTACGGTTCAAATATAGCTATCCGAACTCAAATTGCAAGTCCGTCTTGAAAAACCGTTTTCTAACCTCTCCTACTGCATATCAAAACTGTATCCCTTATGATCAGAACCTGGAAATTGTACAGTTTGAATACCATCTACTGCAACCTTCGGACTGATAAATACATGATCAATATGACTCTCTATAGGCAAAGCAAAGGCTAAAATACGCTTAAGACGAGCAGAAAGTGTTGGTAATTCTTTCTCCATTTTCAAAAGTCTAGAAGCACTTCGTGTCATCATAAATGGGAAACGAGCTGTAGTATTTCTAAGAATTCCATCAATCTTCTGAGCAAACTGCTGATAATATATTGACCATGGACTCACATTAAAATCTCAAATAACCAGTACCTTTTCTCTTGTTTGTGAATAATACGTTTTTGAAAGATCCTCTGCTAAAGAGTTCAACTGTAGATTCCTTCTCTGGAAATGTGCTAAGCTTGTCGGAGAAGTCGTATGTATCAAATATACCTGATATACATTATCTCACCTCGTCATTTGAACGTGCAAATATCCTCGCTCACCTTTCTCAAAGGTCTTTGAGACATTTCTCAGTGGATATTTACTAAATATAGCACTTCAAATCTGACCTTTTACACTCATATTCATAATTTTATAAGGATAGTCGTTTTCAAGCATTTTTCAGAGATTATCCTGATGATGCTGACTATATTCCACAAAAAGAATCAAATCTGATTTTTTATCTTTTATAATCTCATAAATCTCCTGATACTCACTATTTTCCTTGTAAAGATTTGAGTAAATGACTCTTACCGGATTATCTGTCTGATGTGGATTCCTACTTTCTAATCCATAAAAATGCAAAAACTGAGCCAAAAATCACCAAAAAAGACCAATAAATCAGAGCATAATCCAAAATTCAATCGTAGAAAAGAACTTATCTGAAGCAACCTTAAAAAAAGAAAAAATTGAAATTATAAGTCCTATAAAAAATACAACCATCCAATATGGCAAAAAACTCATTGCAAGCTCTCAATAATACTCTCCTCTACCAAAATATACAACACCTCACAAAATAACCACCAAAGCCAAGAAAATACGCATATTCTCATTCTTATAGATAAAGACTTACCCGATAATAGGAATTTTCTTGAAAAAGGCAACCCTTGTTTATCTGCATAAACAACGAAATTCTCAAGCCGGCAATCTAAGAAAACAAAAAAACAGGTGGAGACAACCTGCCTTTTTTATCTTGAGATTTTACACAGAGCATTGTTTTACTTAATTGCGATTTCATCGATCATCATATGCAAACTTTGATCTATTTCTCTCAATCCATATTCAAAATTATTTCTAATCATTCCATTTTCCCTCATCAAAGTATTGAGTTTATCAGACAATTCCTGCATCCCAGACAAAAACAACTCCAAATCATACTGAGAACGAATAAGTCAGTTTTTAATTTCTTTTTGAAGTCTAGCAGTATAAAGTCTAAGCTGAACAAGCGTTTTAATCACCACATCTACATATTCAGTATCAAAATCCTGAACAATCCCTCCTCCATATTGGCTTGTTGCTTCTCTAGTACAATCTAAAGCTCCAATCAAAGCATCACAAGTAGAAGCAATCTTATCCAAAAGAGTGTTCATTTTGGTTGTTGTACTTGCAACGGTATTGAGACTGTTTAATTCGTTCATTGTTAGATTCTGATAGAGAATAAAATATAACACTTCAATTATACACGACTTTTTACAAAAAACAAAAAAATCTGATTTCTTATTTCTTTTTCAACTTCTCATTTTCATTTTTTATGATATTATGTATTTTTTAGCATAACTTGATAGGAGATAACTATAGTTCATAAAAAATAAAAGGACTTCTTTCTCCTCGACTCGACCATAATCATCACTTGAAAATTCAGATCAAAACCATACAAATAAACAAATTTTTTAACCTTTTGCATACAAAACGACATGCAAATATTAAAATATTGATGGATCAGTCTAGGAGCCATATTTCTCACAACACCAACTTTTGCAAGCACAGGGCTAGACTCCTCTATTGAATGGACCAACTATAGATCATGTATTGATTTAACAACTTCTCTCAAAAAATATCTCGCAAGTTCTGAACTATCTACACGATTATTGAAGAATAATTATGCGAAATCAGACAAGAGTCCTCTAATAAACCAACAAATCACCTCGCAGACTTATTTTTCTTATTTAGATAAAAATCAGCAGCTCCTCTATCTTTTCAAATGAGCTCAAGAATCAAAGACCAATACTGTCAATATTGCAATACCAACACTTTTAGCAAAATTCCACCTACCAAAATCACGAAAACATATTCAGACTTTCTTTTATCAAGATAAAAAGCTGATTATCTCAGCAGAGGAAAATCAGAACTCTCTAATCGCTATCTATACTATTGAGGATAAATCATTTAAGCCACTCAAATACTATAAAATGAGCGGTCCATTTAAACAAGCTCAACTAGTATGAGATAGGTTCTACCTCATCACACAAAACCAAACAACCAAAGACAGTTTAGAGGCACTCCTCAAAGCAAATTGAGAAGACAACAATTTTTTCCCAAAACTTGAACAAGCGATCAAATACTGACTCAAAACCACGATAATTTCACAAGCAACTTGTCAAAAAATCGCTCACAATATTACTGATGGAGAATTACCAACTCTGACCTCACTAGCAATTTTCAATCTAAATAGTCTAGATACTGAGCCAGAAATCAAACATTTCCTCGGACAAATCAAACATATTACGATCTGATCAGAGTATCTCTACCTCCTCAAATCACATAACAATACAGACATCACCTGCAAAAATTGTTCTCAAAAAGCTGAATGAAGCGGAGAAAAAACACTTATTCAGTGATTTTCACTTGATCCAAAACTCTATCAGAGTAACAATGCGATTCTTTCTTGAACGCTCCTCTCATCAAAAAATTATCTGACAGAAGACTTCAAGCTTGAAATCCCACTCTACCAAACCAGCGGGAAAATGAAACAATATCGTATCCTTCAAGCTAATAATAAGCTCAGCACTTTCACTACAACCATCTTAGCTGAAACTGGATCCAACTATCAAAATATAATAAAAGAAAGCTGATCCTATCAGCTATCCAATGATGAAACAACACTGATCATCACTCAAAACAATAATCAATACTTACTCCCAACAAGTGAACGAAGAAAAAACCAGCTTTTCACTTTAGGGAATAACCTCATCAAGATACAAAACACAAACAACGCAATCACGATAACTAGCACTGAAATAGGACAATCAAAAGGAGGAACTCTGCTTTCTATAAATAATGCAGAATTGCTTGATAACATATATTGGAATAGTGAACAAAAGATCCTCTCTCTTATAACTCGTGAAAACGGGAAAATTACACTGAGAGGCTATGATCTCTGAGATTCTAAACAAGTAAAACTTCTTTTCAAAAGAACCTATCCGGTTATCAGTACTTTGAAACATCTCGATCTTTACATAAATATGGAGAAATACACAGTACTCATAGCTCAAGGAATTGCGGATTTTTTCGTGACAAGAAATCATCAACTGACAAAAACTATCAAAATAAAATAACTTGCTTTTAGGTCAAACTTTTTTATTATTATTTTTTCGTGATTAATGGGACAAAAGATCATCATTTTAGAGAATATCCGTTCGGCTTATAACGTCGGGAATGTTGTGAGAACGGCAGATGCACTTGGACGGAATGTATGGATCACTGGATATACCCCATCACCTATTGATCACCCGAAAGTTCGCAAAACTTCACTAGGAGCAGAAAATCATGTTGGGCTCAAACAATTTGACTATACAAGTGATGCCATCAAGTATGCTAAAGAACAGAACATCAAGGTCATAGCTGCAGAAATCACTAATGAGGCAAAGCCGCTTGATTCCTATACACCAGAAAACAACAATCTTGCAATCATCTTTGGAAATGAAGTTGAGGGAGTTCTTCCTCAGACACTCCAGACAGTAGATGAAGTGGTATATATTCCTATGCAGGGCATCAAAGAAAGCATGAACATTGGACAGAGTACAGCAATTATGATGCGAGCTTTAAGAAACTAAAAAACATAAAAAACCTGACTTTTAAACCTTTTTAGCAAAAGTATGGACCATTTTTACAGTGTATTCAATCGAATACTCAAACATATCGGTTTTCTTCTGGATTTTGTAATTCACATTGATAAGCATCTTGCACGACTTTTTCACCAATATGGACTACGAGTATATGCAATCATCTTCGGTGTTATCTTCATTGAAACAGGATTTGTTGTAATGCCATTTCTTCCTGGAGACTCGCTCCTCTTCGCCTCAGGAGCCCTAGCAGGAAACCCTATGAATCATATCAATGTCCATATACTCTGGCTTCTGATCTTCGGAGCTGCAGTACTTGGAGATAGTCTTAACTATGAAATTGGAAAATTCATCGGACCAAAAATCTTCAAAATGAAATCAAAGCGAATCAAACAAGAATACCTTGAAAAAACTCAACACTTTTATGAGAAATACTGAGGGAAAGCAATCGTCTACGCTAGATTTGTACCGATCGTGAGAACCTTTGCTCCGTTCGTAGCTGGAATCGGAAGTATGAAATATACCTCATTCCTCCACTACAATCTTCTCTGAGCATTTCTCTGGTCAGCATCACTCGTATACGCAGGATTCTTCTTTGGGACCATTCCTATTATTCAAAAGCACTTTAGTCTACTAATCGTAGGGATTATTGTCCTCTCTAATCTCCCAATTCTTATTGAACGATATAAACACCACCTTGATACAAAAAAAGCTAAGAAAGAAGCTCAAAAAGATTCTGAAGAAAAAGAGAAGAAAGATTAAAAAAAACCTGAAGTAAATCAGGTTTTTTCTTTTTTTTGCCTATTTTTAAGCAATAATTCCTCCTCATAAACAAACCTCTCCATCATACAAAACAAATACCTGCCCCGGCGCAACTGCCCATTGAGGATCTTGAAAACGAATCTGCAAATCAGATCACTGCTTTCCAATAATCTCACAAGCAACAGGAGGATTTTGACGATAACGAATCTTTCCAACAAGCTGAGTTCAAACTTGATACTCCTCTGCTATCCAATGCCAATCTTTAAGTAAACATTCTCTAGATTGAAGCTCCTCAGCGTCTTTATCACAAACATACACAGTATTTTCCGCTATATCAATACGATATACATAAGCCTTAAAATTTAGTCCAAGTCCCTGTTTTTGTCCGATTGTAAAATAATACGCTCCTTGATGCTCTCAAACTTTTTTTCCATCAAGCGTTTTTATCGCTCAAGATTTTGGAGGAAGCTTTTTCATTAGAAATTCCCTAATTGGAATATTTCAAATAAAGCAAAGTCCCTGAGAATCACGGCGCTTCGCATTTGGCAAGCCAATACGCTCAGCCAAGTCCCTAACTTCAGACTTTTTCATCGCTCATAATGGGAAAATAGACTTAGAAAGCTGAAATTGATCTAGCCCAGAAAGGAAATAACTTTGATCCTTAATTTCATCAACTCCACGAAGCAAATGAAAAAAATCTGAATTGAAATCAGTATTTTCTTTTCCTCTCAAAACCTCACCAGGTCCAAGAAGTTGTGCATAGTGTCCAGTTGCGATCTTGTCAAAACCTTCTGCTAAAGCCTTTTGCAAAAAAACATCAAACTTGATCAGAGAATTACAAAGAACATCTGGATTTGGAGTAATTCCTCCCTGATATCCTTCAAAAATATAATCAATAATTTTTTCCTGATACTCTTTCTGAAGATCGTAAGCGCGAATTTCAATTCACAAATACTCAGCAACCTTAATCGCATCAATAGAATCCTGATACGTAGTACAGTTTCCTTCTTCTGAAACATAATTTTTCATAAACCCAGCCACGACCTCATGCCCCTGCTCCTTCAAAAGATAGGCAGCAACAGCAGAATCAACACCTCAGGAAAGTCCCACCAAAATTTTCATCTTGCCTATCATATTCAAAATTAAAAAAAACTATCTCTTCAAAAACTCCTCAACGATACTCAATGGAGCAATAATCATGCAGTGTTCTGTATTGAAATCTAAACCATTTTCGCTACAAAATTCAAGTACCTCATCATCAAAAGTTCAAGGCTGAAACCAAACTTTTTTTACTCAAAACTTCAGATCTTTTTTAAGAAGATCTAGTGTTAGCTGTGGATTTGTCATAAAAACAAAAAGATCCACTCTCTGACCCTCCTTATCCACTTCCTCAAAACTTGGATAACAAAAAATTCAATTAATCTCTGGATAACGAGGATTAATCGGATAAATCTGAACTCATTCCTTTTGTAAACGAATTTGTAACTTTAGTGCTAAACTCTCCTGGCGAGCAGAAGCTCAAAATAATGCTACAGAAAACATGATAGCAAACAAAAATAAATTATGCTCAAATAATCTTATCAATCAAACCGTATTCTAGCGCCTCTTGCGGACTCATTCGCTTATTTCTCTCCATATCTGCAAGACACGTTTCATAACTTTTTCCACAGTGTTTAGCAATAATTTCAGTCAGATTTTTCTTTACTTTAAGCATTTCCTCTGCCTCAATCTGAATATCAGTAGCCTGACCTGAGATTCCACCTCATGAAATCAATGGCTGGTGAATCATAATCCTAGAATTTGGCAAAGCAAACCTTTTTCCTTTAGTCCCCCCAGTCAAAAATACTGATCCCATTGAAGCGGCAAGTCCCGTACAAATCGTCTGAACATCACATTTAAGAACCTGCATCGCATCATAAATCGCAAGTCCAGAATAGACTTCTCCTCCAGGAGAATTAATATACATAATAATATCCTTGTCCGGATCCTTTTTCTCAAGATAGAGCATCTGAGCGATCACAGTATTTACCATCGCACTATGCACCGCCTCTCCAACAAAGATAATTCTATCCTCTAAAAGTCTAGAATAAATATCATATGCTCTCTCTCAAGCTTTAGTTTTTTCAATAATTGTAGGGATCAAGGTCATAAGCCATAAATATACAAAATAAAAACAAATCAGAAATCTGATTTCTTCATTTTTTTGAGAGTATCGTTTTACTTTCAAATTTCAACTTGAAATTTACTACAAAAACGATACTCATTAGATATTCAAACCTTTAATTTTATAAAAGAAAAAAATGAAAAAACTCTGAATAAGCATCATTTGATCTATGATCGTCCTTAGTGGTGCCGCCTTTGCTGCAAAACCGACTACGGCAGAGATCAATAGCCTTACTTCAAAACTAGAAAGTAATAAAACAAAACTCCTTAATAACCTTGAAAACAGCAAAAAGAAGCTAAAATCAATAGCTGATGAAACTAAAAAATTTGCTGATACAACACTTTTTGATGCGGCAAGCTGTCTAGGTGCTATCCCAAAGGAAGACCAAAACTTAGATTTTAATAAGCTAACTGATAGCCTCAAAACCAGTATTCTCAATGAATACATTGGATTAGATGGAGATATCAAGAGATACAGTCTTGAACTCAAAGATGCTGATCCTATTCTGCTAGGGAATACGCTAGATAATTTCTACAATCAAAATGCTATCAAAATTACAAATCTTGAAAATGAGTATTATCTCAAATCAGGGAAAACTAAAGCTACCTTTCTAGAATATGTAAAAAACAATCAAGATCTTCTCAATGGACTTGCACAAAAACTTGATATTATCAAGAATGTAAACAAATATGCTGATGCTGTGAGCGGAGCTTTTTCTGGATTAAATAATGCAATCAATAGTCACTCAAGCCTCTGGTCTAATATGGCTAAAATCAAAAATCAAACACTTTCAAGTATGAGTATGGATTTTGATACTACTATTGGGCAAATGATCAGCACTCACAACCCTAGTCCTGATATTCAAGCAAAATACCAAATTCATAAAGATAACTTTATGAAAAAAATGATCGCTGAAACCAATAAATCAGTCTACTATACTTTCTCAGCATTTTTTGAGTATGAAAAATACGCTGATATCATGAGCAGACAAGAAGATATTAAAAAGAAATTTTATGCTAGCTCTGGAGATGTAAACTGCAGTCTCCTCCTCACAACAAGTGTAAACTTTGCAAATTATGCAAAAGACCTTGAATCTACAGCCAATGATACTATTAAAGGTATGGATCTTATTACCTCAGGTATCAAAAGCTGAAAAGTAAAACTTAAAGATCTAGAACCTGTTGCCTCAAATGCATTTAATAAAACAATCACTGATCTAGGAAATGAACTCAGAAGAAATTTCAAACTCATGCTAGAGAGTGAAACACCTGCAAAAAAACCTGAATCAACTACTACTGAAACAACAACAGAAACAACTACTCAACAAACACAACCTCAACAAACAGCTTCTCAACAGCCAACTCAACCAGAGCAAGCACCTACTACGAGCAAACCAACCTTTACCCAAACGTTCAAAAAAGGTCAATATCATGCTCAGGTAAAGGATCTTCAAACCTATCTTACAAACTGGGGATTCTACAAAGGAGCAATAAATGGAATTTATGATAGAGCAACGATTGAAGCAGTATATCAGTTCCAGCTCAAAAACGGAGTAATCACAGGAAAAGAAAAAAATAAATCTGGTTATGGACGATTTGGTCCACAAACCAGAGCAAAAATCAATAGTATGATCTAAATAAATTATTCAGTATTTTTCTACAGATGCACAATAAAAAATGATTTACCCTTTTAGAAATGCTCCTAGTTATCATCATATCTGGGAGCCTTTTAACGACAATTTATTCAGTTATGGTTACCTTACCCAGGGTAAAACATTTTAATGATGCTAGACAAGCACTCATTGAAGAGACCAACTGAGTTATGAATAGATTTGCTGAACTCTTCCAAGATTATACGATTGATTATGAAGAATATTTTAATAGATCAAAAATCTGAACTCAGACGGAAAATTGACATTATTCAGTATTTTCTGCCTATGGAAATGAAAATAGTGTAAGCACAGATAACACTTGGCGTAAAAAACATAGAATAAAATACTGTTCTTCTGGACAAGACCCAGAAAGAAGATATTACAGCACTAACAACTGTAAAGATTGAGAAATCTGAATAACAGCACCAAATAAACGTCAATCCTATGGGCAATACAAAATGCTCTTTCGAGACGTAGGAGTGAATACAGATTGAAAAGAAAGACTCAATCCAATATTCAATAGAGATTGAGCTGCTCCTGATCTAACAAACTACTTTCCAGAAGTTGGAGACTCAGATGATAGAGACTTGGGAATAGGTCCAGTTGCAATTCCAGAAAATCCACAAGAAATCTATCTTATCTCCCACGATGGGCAAAGAAGAGTCTTCCTAAGAATTAATGAAACAGAGAATTGAAGGACAATTCAAATCCTTAGATTAAGAGGATTCGACGCAGGAAGCGACCATACACTTAACTCAGAAGATCCCAAAACCTATGATGGAGAGATTGATACTTGGGCGTGTGACTATGGACAAGGTTTCAATTGCAATGAAACTGGAACTGTAATATGAGATACCTACAAGAATTACAAACTTGCAAACAGCGTAGATGATGGTTGGGTAAATCTTTTTGATTCAAATATCTCAGTTAAAAGCTGGAAGATTCACATAGCACCAAATACAAATCCTGACTATGCCTGGCAAAAAAAAGATGTACAAATAAATCCTTACATTAGCATATCGCTCACAACAGAATTAAATTATAACAAATGGAAACAAAAACTCTGAAATATGCTTTCTGGATACACCTATAGCCTAAAATGAGTATATGATACAAAATGATTTTACCTTAAATAAGGAAATTAGCCCATAGAATGATGAGTCTACTTGCTCAAAAAAAACATAAAGCTAAAGGAAATCAGTTTTTTTCTAGATTAAAATCAATTCCTCGAGTAGCCAACCTCTTGGAAAGCAAGGAAACACAACTGATTGCCTTTTTTTGTTTCCTATTTTTCATTATTATACTCAGACTTTTTCAGCTCCAAATATTGGAATATGAAGAATACAATACCCTACTGAGTAAATTACATTATAGAGAATCTCTCCTCACTCCTGAAAGAGGAAACATCTACGCCCTAGATAAAGGATGACACCCTGTAAAACTTACAGAAAATATTACTCTTTATGATCTTGCCATTGATCCAAGAGAATTAGATGGGGTCATCTCTGGATCTAATGTCCCAATGAAAAATCGCTTTATAGAAATCGTAACACCAGTTCTCTACAAGCATCTTTGTGAAGTAAATGGAATGAATCCTGTCAACAAAACTGATTGTATTAAAAATATTGAACTATTTGCTGGAGTAAACCTTCTACCAAAAAAGCCAGAACTGTTCTACTTTTGAAGCGGGATGGAATCTCCAGAATATCAAAGTTTTAATTTTGAGGAGTATGAGAAAAACTTCGGAAAGACAGTAGACCAATTCACAAAAGAAAAGGCTTTCGAACTTATCAAAACAAAACTTGATCAAAAAATAAAAATCTGAATCAAAACTCAGAATTATCTTTGATATTTTTCTGAACCTAAATTTTTAGAAGAATTAGCTCAAAAACAACTTCCCTATGTGCATATTATCGCAGATCACTATGTATACCTAGAGCCCTCAACTATGGTTGATCCTGGTTTGGCTCAAGCAACAATTGAGGGATTGCTCAAAAAATGGAAATACCCTATTTGAAGCCAATTTGAGAACCTTTTTAAGCCTCAAGAGTGGAAATATATTAAAATCATCTCTGGACTCAACCCAGCTCTTGCACAAGAGATGAGAGAATTAAAAATAAAACACAGATGAGAACTTTCAAAGATTGAAAGGAATAGAAATTCAAGGCAAGAGAACACCTCACAAAGTAAAAAAGAAAGACTGATTGCAATTCCAGTACTCTATGGACTCGTGCTAGAACCTTATACCACAAGATACTACCCATACTGAAATTTTATGGCAAACATCTTAGGATACGTAGACAGGTGATGAACTGCATATTACGGAATTGAACAATACTTTGATGCAAAGCTTAAAGGGAAGAAATGAGAGATTAAAGGTAGAACCTCGGCTTGGCTAGGGAATGTAGGAGCAAACGAATTTGAAATTCAAAACCCAACTAATGGAAGCGATATCTATCTTACAGTTGATATTTGACTTCAGAGAGAAGTTGAGAGATTAGCGAAAGAACAACTAGAAAATGTTAAAGCTGATGCTATCGCAATTTTAGTTACAGATGCAGAAAATGGAGAAGTAAGAGCATCTGTGAGCGCCCCAACCTTTGATCCAAACAATTATAACGACGCATATACACTAATTCCACTCGGCAGAGAAAATAGAGAAATCATTGATAATCAGACCTATATTGATATTCCTGTATATGTCTATACTGGAGGAGAATACAAGCTAGCAAATTTGACAGAAAGGAAGCAAGAAGATCTAAAAAAGTATATTGCAAAAAATATCTATTGAGCTCAGGTTTTCGTTGATAAAAATATCACCGTCCCATTTGAACCAGGAAGTATTTTTAAGGCATTTACCGTAGCAATCGGAATTGATACTGATGAGATGAACTTTGATGAGCGCTATGTTGATGAAGGATCAGTAAAGGTCTGAATATATACGATCAAAAATGCGACAAAAACCTGTATGGGAAACCATAATTTTCTCCATGCACTCGTCTATTCATGTAATGTCTGAATGGTAAAGATTGTGCAAAGAGTAGGAAAATATGTGTTCTATAACTATTTAGGGAAACTCGGTTTTTGAGAATTAACAGGAATTGAACTTGCAGAAGAAAAGCCATGATTCATCGACAAAGTAAACCTTGTTTCTATGGCCAGATTTTTGAATAATGCGTTTTGACAAGGACTTACCGTGACTCAAATTCAACTAGCTGCAGCCTATATAGCACTCGTAAACTGATGAGAATACATCAAACCAACAATCATCGGAAATATTATTGATCCATCAAATACCGAAAATACTTATAATAAGTATCAAAGTAGTAATAAAATCTTTAAATCTGAGACCTCAGAACAAATAAAAAAAGGACTCTTTAATGTAATTAATACCAACCCAGAACTTAGTAATGCAAACCTTTCAGGACAAAAACTCTGAGCGAAATCTGGAACAGCGCAAATCTCATTTAGAGGAAGATATCAAAGAGGAGAAGGATGGACAAATGGTACCTTTGCGGGTGTAATTTCAACAGAAGATCCAAGATATGTGGTTAACGTCTGGATTCGTCGTCCAAGAAAAAATCAATGGTGAGGTTCTACCGCAGGTCCTATCTTTAGACAAATTGCTCAATATCTTCTCACCTATGATCTCTAGAATTTATCTTAGTTTATAGTTATGTACAGCACAAACCTCTCAAAACTTATGGTCAACGACTACTTTTTTGAACTTATCAAAGAAGAAAAAATCCATTTTGATTGGATTATTTCAGATTCCCACTTTGAAAAACCTCAAAGTAACTTTATTCTTTTCAATAGCAACTTAGATACTCTTCTCTTGGAAAATAAAATTAAAAAATCTGACCATATCTGTATAATTCTTGATCAACTTCCCGTATCTTTACTGTGAAATGAAATCTTTTGATACGAAAATATAATCTTTATCTGCCCATTTTCTGGTATCAGCAGTATTGGTCATAAAATCAGCCCAGAACTCAACCAAATTAGTATGTTTGAGAGACAAAAGGTCGAGAATTGGTTCCCTTTTGATATGCAAACGCTGATCAAAATTCTGAAAAAAGACTGACTGCATGCAGTCCATCTCGTCAACCAAGAAATCGCTGAGAATATCTATGAGATTCAAGCAGAAGAAGAGCTCGCAATTGTAGACAAGGCCTTAATAGACCAACCAGAAGAGATCCATCTCATCAATAATCCTGAGGCAGAAACCCTTGTTATTGGACTATGAAATTACTTTGAAGAACTGGTGAAACTCTCTGAATATCTTCTTCACCAAGAAGAAAGTTATCACTTCCTAGCCCTCGCCTGCATAGGAAAATTAAGTTCTGAAGAGCTAAAGCTTCAGGCTAAAAAAGCTAAAAAAATTATCCTTCTTCTTGATCAACAATCCTCTCCTGAGATCCAGAATCTCATCGCACAAAAGCTCAATACTCAAGGAGAAAAAATCAGAATTCTCTCCCCTCTTTACACAAAGCTAACAACTACACTTACAGATTATCAGTTAGAACAAACTGAGTTTGATGCAGAGCACCTAGCTGAACGTATCAAAAATAGCTAAAATAAAACAAGAACTCTGATTTCAGAATTTTACTTGATTTTATTTATAGCTTTAGTATACTCAGAAATCAGTATGAAAAACCTTTTATTTTACCGACCTAGATAATGTCCATTGAAGAAAAGCTTCACAAAAAAATGGTCAAAATAATGCTCGGTGGCGTCGTTAAGCTCGAAACTCCACCAAAAGAAAAAAAGGGGATGCTCTCAAATCTGAAAGATTGTATTAAACTTAGGATCAAGAGAATACAAGCTTTTTTTCAGTCAGGGATCGATGAAATGCAAAGAGATATGTGAAAAACAAAAAAGTCAAAACAATCTAAATAAGTCAGTATTTTAGCTTCTATCAACTAGCATAATGGCAACAAGCTTGGAAACGATCGTATCTTGGGCAAAGAGAAAAGGATTTGTTTACCCTAACTCTGAAATTTATTGAGGACTAGCAAACGCTTGGGACTTTTGACCCTATGGAGCATTACTCAAAAAAAATATTTCTGATCTTTGGATAAAACACTTTACTCAGCAGAGAGATGATGTAGTTTTTATGGATACTGCAATTATTGCGCACCCAACCACTTGGAAAGCTAGTGGTCATCTGGATTCTTTCTCTGATGCATTAATTGATGACAAAAAAACTGGTCAGAGATTTAGAGCTGATAAAATCATAGAAAACTACTTTGAAGAGGTAAGAAATGGGCTTAGTGATGAAGAGCTAACGGTAAAGCTTTGAGTAAAAAACCTCTCTCCAGAATCACGAGGAAATGAAGGAATGAGAGCATTTATCGTTGAGCATATTCCAAGTAATCCAGATACAAAAGAACCTGCAGACTGGACTGAATGTAGAAATTTCAACCTTATGCTAGATTCTCATCTCGGACCGGTAGCAAATGATGCCAGTAAAGTGTACATGAGACCTGAGACCTGTCAATCACTTTTTACAGACTTCAAAGCAGTGTTGGATACTACAAGAGCTAGAATCCCATTCGGATTAGCTCAGGTTTGAAAAGCTTTTAGAAATGAGATTACTCCAGGGCAGTTTCTCTACAGAACAAGAGAATTTGAACAAATGGAGATTGAATACTTTGTTCCAGCTGATCCAGAAAAAGCTATGGAAATTTACAATCAGTGGAAAGCTGACTGTATGCAGTATTGGACTGAAGTTATCGGAATTAATCCAGAAAATCTAAGATTCAAAGATCACGAAAAGCTTGCTCACTATGCAGCAGCTGCAGTTGATGTAGAATATAGATATCCTCGAGGATTTGGTGAGATTCAAGGAATTCACAATAGAACCAACTTTGATCTCTCTCAACATCAAGAATTTAGCGGAAAAGATATGCAATATTCTGATCCATTCACAGGAGAAAGATATATTCCACGATGTGTAGAAGCTTCTTTTGGACTCGGTCGTCAAGTAATGGTTGCAATGCTTGAGTTTTACGATGAAGAGACACTAGAAAATGGTGAATCTCGTGTTGTCGTAAGATTCCCAAAACAGCTAGCTCCTATCAAGTTTGCGATCCTTCCACTGATCAAAAAGGATGAAGATCAAGTTGCACTCGCAGAACAAATCTTCAGATCTCTCAGTAAAGTATGTAAATGTGAATATGATGATAGTGGTGCAATTGGGAAAAGATATAGAAGGCAAGATGAAATCTGAACTCCATACTGTATCACCATTGACCACCAGAGCAAGGAAGATAATACTGTTACACTTAGAGAAAGAGATTCAATGGAACAAATTAGAGTGAAAATTGAAGACCTCAGAAACTATTGCTCATTCTAAATATACAGTTTCTGAAATAGAAATTCAGAAACGAAAAAAAGCCAAACTTAGGCTTTTTTTTATTAATAATAAAAAAGAAATCTGACTTCAGACTTCTTTTCTCTTTTGATAGTATAATCTTAGATGAAAATATCTCTAGGCTTTGCACCTTCTTGAGGTCAGATAATTCCTCTTTCCTCCAATACATCCATAATCCTTGCGGCTCTAGCAAATCCAACATTGAGCTTTCTTTGAAGAAGCGTAGCTGAAGCCTTTCTAGTCTCAGCAATCACCTGAATTGCTTGATTAACAAGATCTTCATCATTTCCTCCATCTCCTCCACCAGACAGTACTCCTCTAGCAGTCTCAACCTTACTCTCTAATGCTGCAATAATCTCCGGATGATAAATATCTTCCTCTGTAAGGTTTTGCATATATTTATTTCTAAGCTGTGAAACCACTCTCTCAATCTCCTCTGTAGATACAAAAGGTGCCTGAATTCTAATTGGAAACTTAGTCGATGGATCCATATAGAGCATATCTCCTTTTCCAACAAGATCTTCCGCCCCTTTACGACCGAGGATTGTTCTACTATCCACCTCAGAAACTACTCAAAAAGCAATTCTTGTTGGAATGTTTGCCTTGATCAATCCAGTAATCACATTTACTGATGGTCTCTGCGTTGCCAAAATGAGATGAATTCCAACCGCTCTAGCCTTCGCAGCCAAACGGTTAATACAGTTTTCAACCTCCTTTCTATTTGCTGAACTCGAAAGCATCATATCAGCCATCTCATCAATGATAAAGACAATACGATACATTTTCTCCTGTCCTTCAGCTTCCATTTTTTGATTATATTCATCAAGATTTCTAACTCTCTGATCTTTTAGCGTAGAATATCTCTTTTCCATCTCCTCAACAGTCCATTGCAAGAGCTTAATCGCTTTGCCACTATCATACACAATCGGAGCCAACAGATAAGGCAAACCTGAATACATCTCTAGTTCGACTTGCTTTGGATCCACCATCAAAAACTTAAGCTCAGCAGGCGTATTCTGGAACATTAGAGAGACAATAAAATCGTTAATTCCAACAGACTTTCCGCTACCTGTCGCACCCGCTACAAGCAAATGCGGCATTGACTCCAAAGCTTTCACCTGAACACTTCCATCAATCCCCTTTCCAAGAGAAAGATTAGTCGAATTTTTCTTCATCTGCATTGAAAATTCCTCCGTACTAATAATATCTCCAAGCCTTACCATAGAAGCTTTTGGATTAGGAATCTGAATTCCAATCATATCAGTACCTGGAATCGGAGCAATAATTCTAAGCGACTTTGATTTCAATGAAAGCTTAATATCATTACTAAGCCCCTCAATTGCTGAAATCTTAATCCCTTCCTCAGGCTTAATTTTAATCTGAACAATTGATGGTCAAATATCAAATCCCTCAATAGAAATCGGAACTCAGAATTCTGAAAGTTTTGTTTGTAAAGCCTTTGCTTTCTCAACTAAAAAGTTCTCATCTACTGTTTGCTGATTCCCTAGATTAGACTCCAATGCAGAATAACCAAAAGTTGGCTTATCTCCAGAAAATGAAATCACAGGTTTTGGCTTTTTTTCCTCAATCTTTTGAGTCACCTTAGTCTTAAACATTTCCTTGAGCAAAGATCCTCAGCTAGAAGTCGCCTGGACGACTTTCCCAGTCGCCTGAGAGACCTTTTCTAAGATATCATCAGTTGAAATATCAGGACGAGAAATAGTAATCGTTGGTCTTTCATCTTCTTTAGAATCAGTTTTCTTTTCTTTTTTAATTGGCTTCTCTGATTGTTCAATATTTATTTTAGGAAGTTTCGGCAAACGAACATTGAGTATATAAAGCAAATAAACAATTGCACCCAGTAAAAGCACTATAACAATCGCATATATCGCTGTAATATAACTTTGAGAACCATTCTTTAATCATTTTTCCAAAAGCCAAATCAGAGGCCAAGAAAAATATCCTCCATTTGCGGTATAGTTAATCGGCGTTTGTAAAGTCCAAAGGCGAACATTCAAAAATGCAGAAATCAACATCAATAACGCAAAGTAATACTTTACAAGAAATTTTGCAAGATGTCATTTAACAAGGACTAAGACTCCAACTACAATCGCTAGTACAAAAAAGAAAAGAAGTCAGATTTCACCAAATGCAATTGTACTATATTTTGTAAAAAAGTTGAAAATAGGAGACCCCTGCGCCATCATCCTAGAAAAAAAATAGAGAATTCCCAGAATAATCATTCACCATCAAATATGATTTTTATTAACGGTAAAGGATCTCGCGGTTCTCCTCTGAGTTCTTCTTCTCGCCAAAACATGAAAATCAGAATATAAAATATTGCTTTTATAGTAGCAATTTAGTCTTATCTTTCAAGGAAAAAAGGACTTTTTTCGGAAATATTAGAAAAAAGTCCTTTTTGTGTGTGTTTTTGTTTGGGAGGAAGTCTATAGAGAGTTAATCTTCCAAATTTTCAGCAACAAATTCCCAGTTAATAATATGGAAAATATTTTCTAGATATGCTCACCTATTATTTCTCACATCAATATAATATGCATGTTCCCATACATCTACTCAAAAAAGGATCTTTACAGGCAGATGGAGCGGATTTTGAGCATTTGACATATTCAAAATCTCTAACTTTCCTTCCTGATTCAAAACCAACCAAGTCCAACCAGAACCAAAATTTCCAACTGCTGAGGAAATAAACTCTTCCTTAAAACTAGCAAAAGATCAAAAATTCTGATCAATAAGTTCTGCCAATTTCCCACTAGGAACTTGATCATACTTTGGACTCAGACAATTCCAGAAAAAATTATGATTCCAAAATTGAGCCGCATTATTATATAATGCTCAACTAGAATTTTTCACGATAGTTACAATATCATGCCCAGCAAACTCAGTATTTTCAATCAATTGATTAAGCTTATCAGTATACGCCTGATGGTGCTTGTCATAATGGTACATCATTGTTTCCTCAGAAACATAAGGAGCTAATGAGCCTTTTTCATAAGGCAAAACTATTTTTTCAAACATCATTATCAAAATTCTAAGAACTAAAACAAAAGAAGCATAAAGATTCAATCACTATTTACAAGGTAATGCTCAACAGATGAGACTATTTTGGGATAATATACCTCTGATTATAGTATGAAATATTTTTCAAAAGTCCTCTAAACCAAAGCACATCTTCAGCACTGAACGAACGAATAATTTCAGACTTATCTTTTTTACCAAAGAATTTCTGAGTATTTTTTGCAATAAACTTAAAGAAATCAGAATTATCATCTAGCTCAATCCAAATTTTAAGGAAATCTTGAAACTCCTCATAAACGGCTAAAAGATCAAGATAGATCTGATCAGCTTCCTTGATCTTAAGCCCCAAAATATCTCTAATATAGAATATCCATAGACAATCAACTTGATCCTGCTCCATTTTATCTTTATGCTGATTAAGATACGTCATCAAAAGCAGCATACCAAAAAGGGTTTCTCTTGTAGCACCAAAAATCGCTAACAAAACTGACTGTGAATAGTAGTTTTCAAGTTTTAGTGGCTCAATTTTCTCCAAAAATGACTTATTAAGCCAAAATTCAATCTTATATAAAGCGTCTTTAAGATTTGAAATAGCTTTATCATCAAAAAGATTCACAAAATCAGCAAAAAGCTCCTTAGCTGAACTAGACTGAGCAAAAAGCGGTGCATAAAAATGAGACAAAAAATCTGAATTTGACTCTTTTACCAACGCTGAAATCTTAGTTCCAAACTTTTGTTTAAAGTCATCTAAAATCTGCGTATTAGTAATATTAAGCCTCGTATCCTTAGGATTAATATCCTGAAAATATGCGGCTGTCATCCCTTCTAAATACAAAATCCCAGCATAAAAATCGGCAACAATTTTCTCATCACTTCCTTTGATAGGGATAGAAAACTTATTTTTCCCAGATCTTACCTTATCATTGATATAATGATAATAGTAAAGATTTTTTCCGTAAATATAGAGGATATGCCCTAGATATTCAAGTTGTGCAGGATTCGACTCAACACTAAGCATCTCCTTAGAAACAAAAAGAGAGATTAAATCTGGTTTTTGAATTCTTGTATAAAAAGAATCCCCTCTAGCATTAGTAAATCCCCCTAAAAGGGTAATATAAAAATTCAAAAGCCTCTCAGTAACTTTAGACTCTCTCTTAATTCTCTCTGGTACATCAAAAGAAGAAATATCATCCCCATTATCTATCGCTGAGAGCATTTCATCGATATCCTCGAGTAAATCCTCTCTCCCCTCTGATCTAAAAAGTTTGATAATATAGTTCTGAACTCAAGCAAAAAATCAATGCTTATATTTTTTATAGGTCAAAAGATAATCCAAAAGTCTAGGAAGATTCTCCTCAGACTTTAGAAAACTCTGAACTAAACTATCCAATTCACTCTTATTAAAAATCTTTGAAACAATCGCCTCAACAACTAAAAACGGATCAGAATTTCCTATCAAATATTTTACCAGAATATCTGCCGGCCAAATATAGGTCAAAACTGACTGTTCAAGTGGAGAAGAATGTGGTAAATATTTAGTAGTTGCATAATTTTGTTTGAAGGCTTTGAGGATTTTTTCTCACTTACGATCTTGCAAAATTCGTTCAAGAAATTCAGCTTCTTCTCCCTTTCCAGCAAAAAGCGTATTTAATCTTTTATAAAAATGGAACAATAAAAAGAAAAATGAAGTTTCCTTAAGTAATTCCTTTTTAACAGCATCAAAATCTGATTTAGAAATCTTGGTATCAAGCTGCTGAAAAGTAATCTTATAAAAGTCAAAGAACACCTCAATAAACCAATTATAGTTTTCATTTTGCTGCTCTGATGGGAAAACTTTTACCCTTGAAGCAAAGGTAAAAGACAAAAGAAATACAGTATATAGAAGCTGTGTAAAATAATGATGAGGATATCCACGCAAAGTATCTGCGAAATATAGGCTTGAAAGCAATGTGATACCATTGGAAAGGTTAGCTGGAGAATAGAAATGATATCCATTAAGATTTGCCGCTACACAATAGGCAAAATACGTTTCAATATCCTTTTGTTTGTCAGTATTTCCATATTCTCAAAATCCCATCTTAAACTCCACAACATCCAAGTTCACATCAAACAAATTGAGCTTATAGTTTTCAATAATTTTACGATTAATAATTGAGAAAAACTCCCTAGAAGAAATAAAACCAACAAACATACTCGCTGGATTTACCATATTTTGAATAGTCGAATTTGGGAATTTGGTTAGTAAAAGTCTTTTAAAAAGATGCATTATTCATAAAAAGAATAAAAAATCTGATTTTTGTTTCCTTTTTCAATGATAGTAAAGAAGCTCTCTTTTTCAAGAGCTTTCTGTAAAAAGTAGCTTAGAAAAATGATATCGATTATTTTTTCTTGATTTCAGATAAAAAATCACTATAAGATTCGCTCGCAAAAATTTAAAAGAATGACAAAAAGTACATTAAATCAGCACTCTCAAGAGGCATTTCCTCTTGTAGAAGTAGAACTCAAACCTCTTGAAAAAAACTTTCTCAGAAAAGAGCAAAAGAAAATCAATGAGCATGATGTTTGGCTTTCAAACTTCCCATCCAAAGATGGGAAAACGAGCTATGATGTTAGACTCACAACCATTTTACAAGAAAATGGATTGGAACGAATCGCCACTCAAAAGGGACATGAATCTTCTGATTTCATACTTCTTCAGGGGAAAGTTGTTTGGAAATATAGCGAGAATTTTCTTCGCCATAAATCCTACAAACACTATCAAGAGTGCAAGATCAAGTTTTATCAAACTTCTTCAAAAGCGATACTCGTTTTACAAGAAAGTTGATAAAATAGATCATCAAAAATCAGTTCAAGTTTATCTTGAGCTGTTTTTTTATACCGAAAAAACTTCTTGCATTTTGCATTAATATTAGTATGATGAGGGCAGATAATCTTTTATCTCTTGTATTCAACAAAAATGCTACTATTTAATTTCCAAGACTTCATCTCAGAAATGAGAGAAAAAGCTGACAAAAAAGAGATTGTAGAAAAATATGAACAGCTTTATGGACCAATTCAAGGGGATATTTACGATCAAGTTCGATATACAGATTATCTGAGCAAATTTTCTTATGTAGAATATGCAACTTCTGAGGAATTATCTGATGATTTTGACTGGGATCTTTTGCAAAAGCTAGTATTATGATCATTTTCTAGTGATTATGAACTCAAATTTGACCAAGAAAAACATGAATACGAACTCTATATCGCAGTAAAAAATTGAGATCAGAGCGTTGTAAAAACACTTTCTGAACTTTGGTCTTTTCAAGTGCTCAGGCTCTATGAAATCTATATTGAAGAGCAACTCAACCTTCATATCCTCAAAGCTGAGGACGAGGATCAATGAGCAATTGATGCACAAAGAGAAGTGAGACTAAAAAAATGGGGAGCAATCCTAGACACTATGGATAGAGTTCAGCTTGCAGAGGAAGTAAAAGCCTCTCAAGAGGAAATGCTTGGAGATCTAATGGGACAGCTCTAAAATCTAAAAAAATATAAAAAGACTGACTATGAAAGTCAGCTTTTTAATTTCTATCACAAAATATTAATCTTAGCTACCAAAAAGAATAGCAAACAACAATCTATTCAAATAATAAAACGAAGCATAAAATAAAAAACTCTCTCATAGGAGAGAGTTTTTCTCTAGTGTGAGAACATCCTGATTATCTAGTTCTCAAAGTCAAACTAAACCAATTCATGAATCCTTGATAGAATCTACCCCAAGAGCTGAATACTGGATTCCTTTCTCCATTGATCACAGCTCTCATATTTGTATAAAAGTTGTCACTCTCTAGGAGCCACTGATTACTATTTCTAAGTCTTGGGTAGTCTCTCTTGAGTGTTGAGATAACTCCCTGCCAAATATTGTAAACAGCTCTAAGTTTATTATATTCAGCATTAGTATAGTTATAGTTATTATTATGCCTTCAATCATCACTACTTCCAGCAGTAAGTTCTATACTATCAGAGATAGAACTATCAGACCTATCAGTAAAAGTTACCCTATAAGTTCCATTCCTATTAAATCTGATGAAATTTGTGAGATATTTTCTTCCATAGTCTGATCTATAAAAACTCACATAACTAGAGCTAATATCATAATCTGAGCTTGAAGCCGTAGACCAATAATATCAGTCCTTCTTTTGCACCTTTACTGAAAGCTCTCCATTATAGTTCTCATTTTTAGAATTTGAGTATCTCTGATATACGGTAAGATTAAGGTCCACCCAGCTACCAACACTCACTGAACTACTTCCAGATTTTTCAACTCTTAATTGATTACTTGTATTATTATTTCTTCCTCTACCAACATGAAAAGCTGCCGTAGTAGTCTCTCCATTATCAAGTCTTGCTGTAAGTCTGAATTCTCAATCTTTCCTAAACTTTAAGAGTGAAGAGAATGATTTTGAATTTTCTGAACTGTAGAAGGTATAACTAGATCTGTCCAAATCATAATCTGAACTATATGCTGATCTCCAGTATCCATCTCTATACTCCTCTACTTCAAATCTTACCGTCTGAGTAGAATAGTAACTTCAATCCCTCCTCACACGAAGTGATATCCATTGATCTACACTAGGAGAAGTTGTGCTAATATCATCTATTGCCACCCAATTACTCCTATTATTATTCCCATTTCAAACAGTAAACTCCTGATATGCAGAATAGTTTGTTCCATCTATTTGTGCAACGATTTTGTAGCGACCATTATTTCTGAATCTAAGGAAGTTTGTCATTCTCCTTTCTCCCCAATCAGAAGAAGAAAAAGTATAACTAGATCTCTCCAAATCATAATCTGAACTAGAAGCAGACCTCCAATATCCATCTCTATACTCCTCTACTGAGAAATTCACTCTTCCATTAAAATAATTACTGCTTGAGGAACTTGTATTTCTTACCTTCAAAGTCATATCAATCCATTGATTTGTACTTGGATTAGTTGAAGAAACTGAATTAAAATCGATCTGGTACCCCCAATAATCATTTTTTCTATTCCCATCATCAGAACCGTCAGTAAACCTTCCATTTCTAAAGTCATAATTTGCCACTAAAACTGAATATGAATTTGAGGTCTCAGCTCTAAGTTCCACTTTCATGTCAGATCCCCCATAGTTGAAATTTCACTGACAATTAGGCAAATCAATACGATTATTATTCGGCAAAGTCAACTTACAACTAAGTGAATTTGAACTCACACGAGAAGAACTTACTTCTGCCCTATAAGTATCAGTTCCCGTCTTAGCAATATCAAAACAAAACGAGCTTCCATCAGTAAAACTAATTGTCTGACATCAAGCAAAAGCGGCATTTGCCAGTCCTGCCACTGGAAGCATAGCTGCTAAAAGCAAATAGTGTACTTTCTTCATTATGCATTAGGATAAAAAATAAAAAGTCTGATTTTCATCTTATATCCTCTAAGATAACGATTCTATGAGTAAATACAACCTCTTTTCCCCCAATACCGATAACCAAACGCTAGCAGATTCCCTTTACAAATCCAAGCAAAAAACTAAAAAAAGAAAAATCAGAATTTTACCCTTTTTTATCAAAAAAATGCCTCAGAATACACAGATTCTCACCCTCAGAATATGCAATATATGATTCAAAAAGCTGGTCAACTGAGAGATCGCTAACAAATATAGAGAAGTAAAGCCTTTTTGGACCTCAAGACTTTTTGACTCCGATTGAAGTCCTAAAAACTTCTCAGAAATCCACATAAAAAACTGATATCAGCCAAACTCTCCACTTGCAATTTACGATTTTTGAGGTATTCAAGGACAAGAGCTCCACGAGTGAAAACTCTGCTACAAAATCAAACTAGGGAAACTCAAAGAAATAAGAAATTTTGAAAAATAAATCAACTAACAGCAAGAAAATCCTTATGTAAAAACAAAAAACCGCTTGAAATCGAACCTAAAATCATCATACTAAAACTGATTGTTTTATCTTAATATTTCTCAAGCTCGTGGCAAATCCTCTTATTGACGATCTTCTAGCCTCTACTGATATTGTCGAACTCATCAGTAGATACGTTCCACTCAAAAGAGCCTGAAGCAATTTTTCTGGTTGCTGTCCTTTTCATAACGAGAAAACTCCATCTTTCATGGTCTCACCTACCAAGCAAATCTTCAAATGTTTTGGCTGCGGGAAAGGGGGAAACGCATTAACTTTTTTCCAAGAGATAGAAAAAATTGATTTTCGAGATGCTGTAAAAGAACTTGCAAAAACCCAGCATATTGATATTGAAAAATATAATCTCAACACCCAAAAAATCAGCGATGAGAACGACCAAAAAGCAAAGCTCAAAAGAATGCATTCACTCACTCAGCAATTTTTTCTCGCTCAGCTCAAAGAATCAACTCAAGCTTTAGACTACCTAACTACTCATAGAAAACTTTCAAAAAATCTGATCGAAGAATATGGTATCGGATATGCACCAGATAAGCACTACCAACTCATCCAACTCCTGAGAGAAAAAGGTTTTACAGACAATGATCTCTTAGAAGCCTCTCTAGCCAAAAAAAATGCAAATGGAGAAATTTACGCCTTTTTCAGAAATAGGATCACCTTTCCAATCTACGATACCATGGGGAATATTGTTGGATTCTCAGCTAGAGTACTCAATCCTGAAGATAAACCCAAATATCTCAATAGTGCCGAACATAAAGCCTTTGAAAAATCAAAACTCCTCTACGGACTAAACTTTGCCAAAAATTATATCAGAGAACAACAAAAACTGATCGTTGTGGAGGGGCAAATGGATGTCCTCTGACTAGCAAAACTTGAGACACCAGTCTGAGTCGCAACCTCTGGGACTGCTCTCAGCCAGGATCATATCAAACTTATGAAGAGGTATACTGAAAACATCTTTCTTCTTTTTGACAACGATAATGCAGGTCACCAGGCAACTTTAAGAGCTCTCAAACTCTTTTATCAGCAGAATATGTTCCCAAAAATTATCAAACTTCCAGAAGGATTTAAAGATGTTGATGAACTTTCAAACACTCCAGAGGGGAAATCAGCTTTTGAAACTTGTCTCATGAATGCCGAGGATGGCTTCCTAGGAATTTATCATCAGATGAGATCAGAACTTGATATGACCTCACCTATCGACAAACAGAAACTCATAAATACCCTCTTTGAACTCACTATCTCAGTTAATAGCCTCACCATCCAAGAACACTACAAGCAACTCCTTGCAGAAAAGCTTGGATTCGCTTTTGAAATCCTTGATGCACAGTTTAAGAGATACAAAACAACAGATGGGAAGCTTATTCTAAATCAACAAAATAGACAACAGCAGCAAGAAAACACTGATCGTTACCAACTTCATAGAGATGAACTCGTTGTCAGTCTTTTTTACCAATGAGCACTAGAAAAATATCTCTGAGATTTTCAAGGAGCAACGACACTTTTTGATATCATTACTATCATCTGAGCATCTAAACCAGATTCCCTCCTTGCACAAGCATTAAATAATAAGCTCACACCAGAACAAATCTCCTCTCTTAACGAACTTGGAATGTGGCGAGATGCACAGCTTGAAGAGCATCAAACCACCGAAAAAAGGTACCAAATCATTCTCCAAGCCATTCTCCCAATCCTTCAAAAATGGCTTCAACTAGCACTCAAACATTCAACACTTTCAGCTGAACAAAAAAGACAACTCCTAGAACTCAGAAAAAAACTATAAAAAAATCAGAATAAAAAAACTCTAAGTCTGTACTTAGAGATTTTTTAGTATTTGCTCCAAAGCAGGATTTTGCTTTGCCTTTTCTGTCAAAAGCGTTATCATCTGCTGATCTAAAGCAAAAATTGAAAATTCCTTCAATAAACGCTCATTATAAAAAACCTTAACACGATGAAGACCAGAAACTGCAGGAATCAGATTTATTTTTCTTTTTTCTCCCAAATAAGTAATACGATCTGGAAACACCTGCATTCCACTTCCAACTTCTACCTTGATCTCTCATTCAAGAAACCCTTGCTCTCCTCTCTTATTCTTAATCATCAATTCAATAGATTTTCCAAGCTTTACAATAGGATAAGATAATTCTCAACTAATATCCGCTGCAGTCAATAAATACGCAGCCGAACTAGCACCTTCATTTAACTGCTCTGCCTGAAAAATTCTCCCCTGTGTCTCCAAAAACAAAATCGGGTCCAAGGTATTTTTCTGGATCAATGACCAACATTTTGCCTCATTTACAACTTGAAAAAGATTTTCTGCCTCACAATCAGTCTGCGGATAGTAAGGATGCTTTCCTTCATTAGTATCGATCTGAAAATGAAGGTGAGGACCTGTTGTATTCCCAGTATTTCCAATTTTTCAGATCAATTGCCCCTCTCCTACTTTATCTCCTACCTGCACCAAAATTTCACTCAAATGCACATAATTTGAATAAATAAAGCGGCTTCAAATCTGATGTTTAATCGTGATAACATTTCCCCATTCACCCTTAGCGTGAGCATGAACTACTTCACCAGTTCCCATTGAATAAACTGGAGTTCCTACAGTCGATACAATATCCACTCCTTTATGTGCTCATTGCCCCATATCTCGACCTCAGACATAGGTTGCACCTCGCAAAACAGAGTATATAGAACGATGCAAAGGATTTTTTATAAAAGAAAGATAGTCCGCACCTTCAATCTTTGGCAACTGAATCTTACAAAGTTCCTGAGTACCGCAGAATTTCCCCTCCACTTCTGGAACTGGATACTGCCAAGCTCAGGCATACGAAGCCACAATTCAAATACCAAAAAAAACAGAAAAAATCAGATTTTTTACCCTTTTTTTCATTTCCCCTACAAAAATTATATGTTAAAATCAGAAAAATCAGTATACTCCTCTCCTCCAGAAAAACAAGGAAAGTTTTTTGAGCTTATGATAAATTTTGAAATTTAGGAAAAATGTCATAATTAGCATTTTTAAAAGCATTTTCAAAAAAGGGAAAGATTTCGAAAAGACAGAAAGATAGAATACTTTAAAAACCTAACTCATGAAGATAATCATAGCACCCTTTCCTCAAAGGTTGCATTGAAGAAAGTGAATGAGCATCACTATTAACATAAACATACTTTGCATACTTTAGCATATAATTGAGCTTTTCAGAGATTGCGCGACCTTTACGAAAAGTTCCATAATTAAACTCCATAGCAATATCATAATAGTTTGCAAGCTCCACAATAGGCTCAATACTCAAATATTCTCAAAGTTCATTAATATCATAAGGATGTCAAATAATCTTAATTTTTTGATGATTTTTCTCTATAGCATTTAATAACCCCTGTGTAGCAGTGACTGGCTCAGACAAATACCCATTCCAATGAACAGATAAAATAGTAAAATCACTTTCCAATTGCTGACTAACTAAACATACATTTCAATCAGCATCCAAAACATCTGCCTCTATTCAAAAAATAACATTAACATCATTATGGACATTTTTCCAACTGTTCAAGGCATATCTCGCTCCACCAGATGGACAAATTCCATAGCGCTCCTTAAGAATTTTAACCAGATGATCACTATGATCTGTTATCGCAATTTCTTTCATTCCGAGCACTCAAGCATATTGAACAATGTCTTCAACTGTAGCGGAACCATCTGATAAAACACTATGAATATGATAATCAGAAAAAGAATCATTCATAATTACGGACATTTTATAGAATAGATTATAAATATCTAGAATAGGTATAGCTTAATTCAAAATAAATACAAGAAAAAATATAAAACAGGGCTCAAAATAAAGAAAAATCCTAGATATAATCTAGGATTTTCTTGCATTTTACAAAAATGCAACAACTATTGTCCCGAATGCAAATGGGTTCTAGCTGTACTTATCTTAGAAATCAGGTTCCCGATCTCCAAACCGAATTGATCACTTTCTGGTTCATCCAAGAAATCCGAAAGATGAGAGGAATCCAATCTAGAGATACGATCACATAGATGTGGATAGTCTCCCATAAATGTGATAAGATGAAAAGCATTTGTCGCTGCTAGGACCTGTGGCATACCAAAACGCTCACTAGTGCTATATTTGAATTTCTGATAAGCGATTTCCTGTTCCTCAGAAACAGTTCCACACTTTTGAAATTCACCACGCAAGTAAGATAAGACATCAATTGTGTCTTCAGTTTGAGAAGCTAAATTAAATAACTTCTCTTTCTCAATTTTGAAGTTTTTTGATTTATTCATATGATTACTAGTAATTTTAACTTTTTTTATTTTAGGGTTTGTGAATATATAAATTTTGAGTAAAAAGTCAAGATATTTTTAAGAAAACAAAAAACTGACTCTAACAGAATCAGCATTTTGCTTTTATCTTCTAAACCCATAACACAATCAGGGCTGGCAAGAATCGAACTCGCGACGCGGAGCTTTGGAGACTCCCGCTCTACCACTGAGCTACAGCCCTATAAAATGAATATCCCTTGATCCAGGGAGTGAGGGGATCGAACCCCCGACAGCGGTTCCGAAGACCGATGTGTTACCACTACACCAACCCCCCATACATCAGTCCAATAAGCCCGGTTCTGTATTAGGTACTATTTATCTATTACTCCTTAGAGGAGTACTATTGCACTTCCATAACAAGTATGACAAGCTTGCACGAGCTACGGTTTACCGCTCATCAGATCATCAATCTGATTGAGTGTAGGTAAGCTTAGAACTAAGCTACCCTACTGTTTCACCTTTCTCCTCCTAAGAGGATAGTTTAATCTCTGTGGCACTTTCGTTTGCCCGCAAGAGCGATGTTCCAGTATCCGTTAGATACTAGCTGTTTTTTCGTGCCGGGACTTTCCTCACCTTTGGGGTGCAGTACCTAGACTGACGGTCTATATATACTAAAATACTTCTATAAATCAACTCAAAAAAACAAAAAAATCTGATTTATATCTACGCTTCCACTTATTTCCTCCTAAATATCGCATAAACGACCAAAAATGGGAAAACCAAGACCTTTTTCCAGCTCGGCTTCTGCCAAAAAAATGCTGGATATTCCTTGAAAAGCATACTCATTGCTTTCCCAAACCTGTTTTCCGGATTCTGAGTATCAAAGGGATACTTAAAAAAATCGAGCAAAAAACGTAGCATCACATAAAATAAAGTTAAAAAGCCCCGAAAAGTTTTCGAGGCTCTATGATCAGTTTTTTAGTCCTGTTTTTTTGCCTTTGCAGCAGTTTTTTTAGCAGGCTTTTTTTCTCCAGATTCGCTAGCCTCACTCAATGGACCAACAAGCTTAGTATAAAGTTGCTTTTCTACAAAAAGTGGCTCCTGTTCATTATTCCAATCAATTGTCAATCCAAGCAATTCAGTAACTTTATTGAGAATAAAGAACTTTTCAAGACTTTCCTTAGCTGCTGATTGAATTCCTTCAATAAATTCCTTTGCTTTTTCTTCTCCGATCTGAGAAAAATATTCAGCAACCTTCTCAGCAGACCCAAATCTCTTTTCTAAATTCTGCATTCTTACCTTTAATTCTTGATCAACCATAGTCTTAGGAATTATTACCTCAACTCCACTCTTCTTTACCTCAGAAAGATAGTTCTCAACAGTCTGAATCAAGCTATTTTCCTGCTTTTGTTTAAGAATCTCCTTTTTAATATATTCTCTAAGCTCAGCATTAGTCTTTACCTCTGCATCCTTCCCAAAAAGCTTTACGATCATTTCATCATTAAGCTCAGGAAGTACAATCTGCTTCACATCTTGAATAGTTACCTTCAAAACTTTTGCTCCTTCATGCTTTGCTTTAAGAACAGCAGGGAGCTTCTTCTCATCATACTTAAGCTCAATCACTTCTCCTTTCTTCTTTCCCTCAAAGGTCTTTGCCCAAAACTTATCCTCAGCAAATTCTACTTCTCAAAGGTATGTTGTTCCTTTTTCAATGCTCTTGTCCTCAGCATCAAAAAATTCAAGTCCAAGCTTTGAAATAGTATCCAAAGCCACAACTTCAGCATCTTTATAATCAGCATAATTCTTCTGAATATTGAGCAAAGAATCCTCTACTTCCTGCTCTGTAGCTTCTACGCTAATTCCATCCATTTTAACCGCAGACCAGTTCTTACCTTTTACGTCAACCTCAGGATACACATCAAGAGAAAAAGTTACCGTTGTAGTTCCCTTCTCATCTTTAGTATCAAAAGCGTAAGGCTCTCCGATAAACTTAATATCAGCATTTTCAGCTAATAAAGCCTGAAGTCCCTTATTGATCAAATGTTCATTGATTGCCATACTGATATATTCAGGAGAAACCTTCTGCTCTACAATATGCAAAGGCACTTTCCCAGCTCTAAAACCTGGAACATTCATATCCTTTGCAAAATGTTGCAAAACATGACTTCTCACTCCATTTTTTTCCTCATCAGAAAACGAAATCGTAATAGTATAATTGCTCTGTTGAGCTTTTGCTAATTTCTTATCCATTGTCCAAAATAATGAAATAATAAAAAATTTGAAACCGAAATTAAGTCTAGCTATTCGCTCCTTGTTTTCAAGAGAAAAAATCTACTGTTCCTCCCCTCTCCCATACCCAAAGCTCTAAAAGCCCCGTGAAAGAAATGCTCTTGCTTTTATTAAGCATATTCTTAGGATTATAGACAGAAAAAAGACAAAAAATTCTGATTTCTTTTTCTTTATTTTCAATAGATAAACAATGAAAGTTTCTCATGCTCTTGGTATTGACCGAGGTAGTAAATATATTGGTCTCGCCTATACTCCGCTCAATGCGGATGTCGTTTTTCCGATTGGATATGTAATGAATGATGCAATGACCTACTACTATATAGCAGATCTCATCCAGAGATATCACATTAGAAAAATCGTTCTCTGATGGCCCCAGAAACAAAAAGACATCCAAGAACATATCACAAAGTTTATGGAATCTCTGAATTATATCATTGAAAATCAAAGAATCGAAATCGAAACGGTAGATGAAGATTTCAGTAGTGTGCAATCAGGAGAAATCGTTTCTGACTTCAAAAAAAATGCAACGACAGACACTATCAGTGCGATGATCATCCTTGAAAGGCGGAAACAATCAAAAAAATCTGAAAACTAAAACAGCGACCTCATACAGTCGCTGTTTTTCTAATTTCTCAATCCCCCTTTGGATAAAGTCGAGTAATCCAAACATTAAAAAGAGGAGCCTCAGAATGTAGTTCAAATAATCCTGGATCATCAGGGTCTCTTCGTTCTAAACTACTCTTCAGTCTCTGAATTTCTACGACTAGTGCAGAGAAATCCGGTATTCCTCCAAGCGCCAATAAAGCCTGATTACTTACGAGCCTTAGCTTTTTTTGTCGATCAAGTTCATACACAACACTCGGTGCAATATTTACGTAGTCGTAGCGATAGAACCCATTTGCTAGCTCTCTTCTTCTCTTTGCATTAAGTGCTTCAGCATAGACTAAAATATCTTCAGCCAAAATACTAACCTCATCTAAGGAATAATGAATAATCTTTCCATTACCTAGACAACGAGCGACAAAAATCAGATTTTTTTCTTTTGTTCCCATATCCTTTTTTATTTAATTGTGAATATATAGATAAACATTTTTAAGAAAAAGTCAAGAAATTAAAAAACAGTATCTGAGACAGATACTGTTTCCTATTCAAAGTGAATACCATCTTCCTCAACTTTCTAAAGAAAAAAGTTTGGGGACCCAAAGTTCAAATTTAGAAACTCCAGGAGGAAGGATTTGAGAATCTGAGAAAAGAAACTCAGGTTGCCCAGGATCTCGGAACAGATAAGATGCAGATTCTAAATAAGCCTTAAGACCTTTTTTAAACTCCAAGAAATCATCAGAAAGCATCAACTCTTTTAAAATCATAGGCTTCATACGCGCAAGTTTTTGCTCATTTGCCAATTGAGCAAGCCCATCTTCCAAAAAGGAAGATTTACAATCATTAGAGAATAAACCAAGTTCAAGATTCTGATCTTCATACTTCTTAAGAAGTTTATTCACTCTAGTAATTGCTTTTGAAAGCTCTTTGAGATCATTGTAAGAGAGCACGATAAATGGCAACATAATTTTCTGAAGTTCGACTGAGAAAAGAGAACTCCCAATCTGATTTTGACCTTTTTTTCTCATAAAAAATGATATTTTTAGTAATGATTATTTTTATTTATATAATCTATAAAATAACATTTTTTACAAAGAAATCAAGATATTTTGGAATACAAAAAACAGCACCTGTATATAGGTACTGTTTTCGCATCTAAATGATGCAATGTTCGTCAGCTTTCAATTTCGAACAACTTAGGGATCCAAGTTTCCAACCTAGATCTAACTTTTTTACCGTTGAGGGCATAAAAGGTTATCAGGGGCTGTTCTGGATCTCGACACTCGTTCTTATAGCAAGCAATCTGATCCTTAAGCTCTCGCTTAAAATCAGAGAAATCATCACTAAGCACAAGCTCTTTAAGAGGCATAGTAGCAAGTCCAGCAACCTTACCATTGGGTAATGCAAGTGCATCAACCACTTCTCCAACAATCTCTTTAGAAGAGACATCAGAGGCTGATTCTAATTTTTTCATCTCTTTATCCAAAGCTTTATTAACTTTAGAGAGTGCTTTAGAAATTTCCTTGAGATCATCATAAGAAAGATCTATTGAGGCTGACAATGTTGCTTTAGGAACAACTGGGGAGATAACATCTCCTACGGAAGGATAAATCTTTTCCATAAAAAAACAATTTAATTAGTACAACTTTTTTATTTGTAAAATACAAAATAACGATTTTTTTATGAAAGTCAAGATATTTTTAAGAAAAAGTTAGAAGCCGTACTTCTAACTCTCATCATCTTCATCAAAATTATACTCTTCAAAATCATCATTATCATCATAGTCATCTCTTCCATAATCCTCATCATCAAGATATTCATCTTTCTGCTTCTGAGCTGGCTTTCTTCATCTTTTCTTCTTTCCTCACTCACTATTAAGCTTTTCGATATCATCTTCAATTCCGAGCATTTTTTGAAGCCCCTGATGCTCTTTCAGTTTTTGAATAACCTTTTGCTCAATTTGTCTCACTCTTTCCCTCGTTACATCAAACTCTTCTCCAACTTGTTCAAGAGTAAATTTCGGACCATCAATTCCATATCTCATCTTCACTATTTTAGCCTCTCTATCATCAAGCATAGCTAAAATACTATCCAAATTATTTCTAAGAGCTGCCCTCTCGGCCAACTGATCTGGTCTAAGAGTATTTCCATCCTCTAGAAGATCTGCAAGCGTATCTCTCCCTTCATCTCCAACTTCTCTATCCAGTGAAACATTTCAAAAGATCACTTCTTCCAGCTTTTTAATCTTTTTAATCGGAAATCAAAGCTTTTGTCCGATTTCTTTACTTGTCGGTTCACGACCAAGTTTTTGAAAAAGAAGCTGATAAGTTTTATTATATGAATTGATCTCATCAATCAAATGAACAGGGATTCTCACATGCCTAGTCATATCAGCAATCGCTTTTGTAATCGACTGTTTAATCCACCAAGTCGCATAAGTTGAAAACTTAAACTCCTTATCTGGATCAAATTTTTCAATAGCCTTAATAAGCCCGATATTCCCCTCCTGAATCAAATCAGAAAAAGTCAAACGAGAACCCAAATATCTCTTAGCAATAGAAATCACAAGTCTTAAATTTGACTCAATCAGCTTTTTCTTTGCCTCCTCATCTCACTTTTTAATTCTTCTTGCAACTTCCTTTTCCTCTTCATAGTTCAAAAGTGGAATTTTTGAAATATCATTAAAATAGAGTTTGATATAATCCTTATACTGGTTATCAACTGCATGATCCGCCTTACCATAAAGCGTAATTTTTCAAAGCTTAGTCTCTTTTTTCAAAGACTCCTGCTCTTTTTCAAGCAACTCTTCAATCGTTACAATTTTAATTCCAAGTTTTTCTGAGAGATCATAAAACTTTTCAAGAAGCTTGATATTCCCCTCCATATCATCAATTTCAGAGATCACTTCTTCTTCCTCGATCATACCCCTATTCGCCCCAGTCTCTAAAAGAGCCTGCAGACCAGGAGTAAGCTCATTAATATCATCTTGCAACTTATCTCGCAACTGTTTTTTTGTCGAATCCATAGCCATCATACTCAGCTAGCAAATAAAGTAGTTCTCAACTATCAAAAACATGAAATCAAAAATCTTTCATCATTTTTGACATTTTTAAAAAAATATATATAATATTGTCGTGTAGTAGAACCTTGTAAGTGAAATAAAGAGACAGCTCTGTATTTCGCGATAAAAGCAGCCTCCCTTGAAGAGTGCTGTTTTTATTTTTGAGGAGAAACTCTCACGATATAGGTCTCTTTACTATTAGCACGACAGCTCTGAGGCTTAAAAAGCTTGATTGTTTTTGCTCAAAATCTCTTTTTTATCTTTGCAACAAACTCATCAAAACCAGGTCACATAAAGATTTTGATTACAAAGGTACCATCATCCCTCAACAACTCATCATACATCCAATACGTTTGCTCCAAAAGATCAATTGATCTCATCGCATCAATATCCTTAAGCCCAATAGTATTAGGAGCAATATCAGACTGAATAAAATCAAACTGAGAAAGCTGATGTTGACTAAGGATTGAATGTACTTTTTCCTGCTCTGTAATATCCTGTACATACGTACTCAATCCTGGGAAGTTTAGCTCAACTTTTTTAAGATCAAAACCGATTACTTGATATTGCTGTACTCCAAATTTCTTAAGTTGCCCAATAGTATACTGAAGCCAACTTCATGGTGCACATCCAATATCCAAGACACTACGAGTGCTTTTAGTAATTAATCAGAATTTATCCTGTATCTCCTGAAGCTTGAAAGCACTCCTCGCCTTATATCACTCTTTTTTCGCCTTTTTAAAATAGAAATCATAGGGATTATACATCTCGTCTTATATCAAAAATCAAAGCACACTAAAAAAGCAAAAACAGTAGAGTTTTAGTCTACCGCTATAATTTTCACATCTTTTCTTCCACCTTCATGTCTCATTTTCACCGTATCTCCAACTTTTTTTCCTCTGATTGCCTGCCCAAGCGGAGATTCAAATGAAATCTTCAAACCATCCTCGATACCAATTTCTCAGGTACCAACGATAGAAACCTGGTATTCTTTATCATCATCTTCAATACTCACGGTCACTTTTGAACCGAAATCAACGACTTTATCAGATTTTTTGATATCTTTTTCCTTTTCTACGATCTCAACATCAGCGATAAGATTAGTAATTTCAGCAATTCTTGAATTGATAAAATCCTTATCTTCCATAGCTGATTTATACTCAAAGTTTTCCGAAAGATCTCCCATAGCCTTTGCCTCAGCAAGTCTTTCTAAGACCGCAGGCAATTTCTCCTGTTTTAGCTCCTGAAGTTCATTAATCAACTTATCATATCACTCTCTGGTAAGAAAATTTTTACTCATAATTATTTGAATGCAATATAAAGAAACAAAGTACTCCTAAACTACTGTTTACTATCTAGAGAAGATTCCCCAGAAACCAAGTACTTTTCTCTTTCGTTTATCAAATGCATGAGAAACAAGATCAGTTGCAACCTTGAATCCTTTATGATTTTCAACTACAAATCTCTCTCCATTGTAAAGGAAAGCAAAAGTAGCCTCATAAAGTCCGCTCTTATTTTTTGTAATAGTATAGTCAATAATTACCTCTGCATCAATATTTTTAGCGTAAATCTTTTTAAGGATAGTCTGCCCTTTGTTGGCGATCTGATGATCTACAGCCTTCTTAATATCAGCCTCCATCACCTCTGATACGTTTACAAACTTAAACTTAACATCACTCACTTGAAGCAATTCTTGTGTCATTTTGCTAATGTATAGAATATAAAATCAATCTTACTTGTATTAAAATCCTCTCAAAAAGCAAGAGTGATTTCGCATTTTTTCTTCAAAAAAACAAAAAAATCAGATTTTTCATCCTTTTTACATTCTATAAAAGAAATAAATCTGAAGAGAATCACAATTTTTCCTTGAAAATACACAAATATTTCATACACTCTCAGAAAACATTTATTTTCTTATCAGAAATAAAAGATGAAATCCCTACTCAAATGACTACTTGCTATACTCATTATAGCTGCTGGAGTTTTCCTTCTCCGAAAAAATCCTTTTAAATCAGATACCATCACTGAAAAATCAATCATTACCATAAGATATTCTACGCCATATATGAATACTCAAAATACTGATGAAGAATTCTCTGGAGTGGTTGAACATCTTCAATACAGTTCAAATGTAGCGCAAGTTTTCAATACACTTTTAGGAGCCAAAAAATGAGAAAGCAAAACTGCACTACTAACTGACCCGCTTTCTCTCCATGATGATAGCCTCATTCAAAAGATGCCAACCATGCTCCTCTCACAGATAAACACAGACACAACAATTGGAACTGTAGTGACTCTTGATGATACAACATACACTATCACGAGCATCATCAACGAAGAAGGGGTAGAAAAAGCTGTTCTTGATCCAAATCCCGCATACACAATTCAAGAGCAAAACTGGACTTTCACGGTTGAGACTTTGCAATAGTTTCTCTCAAGATAATAAAAAAAGAGCCAAAAATCTGGCTCTTTTTTCACTATTTGATACATTAAATCTCCTCCATTTGCACAGGGACCGATTCAGATTTTTCTATCTGATTTCCATTTCCTAGTTGATCTAAGCTGGTTGTATTCTCAGTTTCTGTTTGAACCGAAACCTGCTGATTCCCAGCACCAGATCCAGCAAAACCATCAATACTTTCAACCGGATTTTGGACAAACTGCTTGGTTTTTTCAACAAAATTAGTTGCCCCCTGTTTGATTCCTGAGAAAACATTTTCGATAGGATTAAGCTGAACAGGAACCGATTGCGCCACTACTTGAGTCTGAGAAGCATTCTCAGGCATTTGAAGAGGAACTGCATCTTGAATTTGTACAGGGACAGATTCAGTCGCCTGAACTGGAACTTGAAAAGGAACTTGAACTCCTACACCCTGAACCGAATTTACAACTTGTCCTCACATCTGCTGAGCAGAAGCGACAACTTGCTGTCATGATTGCATGACTTGATTTCCTATATTTTGGACTCCAGCCATTGGATCAGCTACAAAATTCTGAACTCCTCAAACTGGATTGCTTGCAAACTGCGAAACTCCATTCATCATCTGTCCTCACATATTTTGCATATTTGAAACTACTCCTCATCAAACATTCTGAACACCGTTCATTACTTGACCTCACATCTGTTGAGCAGAAGCCATCACCTGTTGCCCTGATTGCATGACTTGATTTCCTATGTTTTGTACTCCAGCTATTGGATTAGCTACAAAATTCTGAACTCCTCAAACTGGATTGCTTGCAAAATTTTGAACATTCCCAGCAAGATTTTGTGCATTAGTCTGGATTGAATCTTTAAGCTGTCCTCACATATCAACCCCCTTATTGATCAGGTTTGTTGCCTGATTTGCAACCATTGTTGGAGCTGAAGTTATTGCACCTGCAACAGCATTCGTTTTCTCAGTAATCTTTCCAGCAATATTTGAGGTTGTGCTGGTAATACTATTAGCTACAGAAGTTGTCTTATCGAGCAAATTTTGAGTACTCGCGACTAATTTTCGAAAAAATCAAGGCTCCTGCTGAGGAACTTGTTGCACCTCAATAGGCATTTGCGCTACTCATTCTTGATCCATCCCCTGATGAGCTGGAGCAGATTCTCCATTTTTAAGCCCAGTAATAGGATCAGGCTGCCCAGTCGCTTTAGCAATAAATCCAACAAGCTTACCAAGCATTCTATCAAAAAAAGATGGTTGCTTTGGCTCTGGAGGATTTACATGAGAGAGTGGAACTGTAGTAATGTTTTGAGCAGATACTGCTTCTGGCATCTTTTGTTTTTATAAAGAACTAAAAGTCTTCATATCTAAGTATAATTCTTTTTTATAAAAAGTCAAAAAAATCTGAAAGAAAACCATAAATATCCCTATAGAATATTTTTTGTAGTGTCTATCTTACGATTCTATAGGAATAAACGACTTGACTTATGACAGGAATTATATAATATATGAATGTAAAAAAAATTATTTTGCATATGAAAGGAATTATTAAATTGGCTAAATCTATTTTTAGCATCGGAATCTGTTTTGTTCTCCTATGGATTGTATTCAATTATCTAATAGGGAAAGAGATCTTTAACATGTATCCAATAATTGGATACCTATTAACTGTTGTTGCCTGCCTGAATATTGCATTGTTGCTAAGCATTTTATTGCAAGCTACAATGAAGAAGGGAGGACTAAAGGAAGTAGATATTCGAGTGACCAGAACTGGTGCTCTATGGATAATATCCTTCTTGATACCATACTTCTTTATCTTTGGAACAAATATTGGAGTGACCTACTACAGTCCTCTAATAATAACCCAAAAAGGATTAGTGACTTTGACATGCATAGGAGCGATGTGGTTATTATTAAAACTCAAAGCTCACGGTATAACATGGCTCTATTATTTATTCTTTATGATTGTTACCGGGGCTCTTATGCACCTGGTCGAACATACTAATTGGAATAGATTCATGTTAGTAGTGGCTTGCCTAGGAGTTTTTATCGCTCCTACATATATTATACGAGAACGATGGAAAAGAAGCTCTGGCGATAAAGACTGGCTTTATCTTTCTCTAATGTTTCATATCGTCTTAGCAAGTATCATTGTCATCAACCCTGTAGGGAATCTCAGTCAGATTTTTATTTACCTTTTCCTAGTTAGTCCACTTTTAGTAACTATTTTTGTTTCAAATCACATAGAAACAACAAAGGAACAAGAAACTAAAACAAGGTTGCCAAGAAAGAATAAAAACAACAGCTAGATAAACAACAGATCTCAACAAAACAGAAGAATAGCTAGAGAAGTTTCTTTTCTAGCTATTTTTGTTTTTATAAAATTCTTCACTGATTTGATAGCTAAGACATTTTTTCCTGTCTCTCCATCAATTCAAAACACCTCGCCTCTTTGAGTTCAATAGTTTTAAGAATCCCTCACAAGTGTTCGGAAAGTAAAGCAATCTCATCATAAGGCAAATCCTTATTATCAAAGATACGACTAATTTGTTGTTTTTCATCTTCAAGTTCTTCAAGTTCCTTGATCAATTGCTGAAGCTCAATATTTTCTGCATACGAGAGCTTTTTTATTGAGGTTGATGACTCAGAAGTTTTTGAAGAAAGATCAACAGAAACCTGATGAGAAGAGTCAGTTTTTTGTTCTTTTTGCTGAGTTTGGAGCTGATTTCGCTCTGTATACGTTCCTCGAAAATCAGTTACCTTTCCCTCCCCCTCAAAAACAAACAAATGATCAACCAATCTATCCATAAATGCTCTATCATGAGAGACAATCAGTAAACATCCACGAAACTGCAACAAAAAATCCTCTAAAATTCTGATCGTCAAAAGATCTAAATCGTTTGTTGGTTCATCTAAAATCAAAAAATTTGGATTTGCCATCAGCGTTTTTAAAAGAAAGAGCCTCCTTTTCTCACCTCAGCTGAGGGAAGTGGCAAACTGATACTGCTGCTGAGCAGGAAACAAAAACCTTTCCAAAAGCATTGAAGCCGATATCTTCTCTCCACCAGCCAAAACAAGATATTCACCAACATCTCTAATCACATCAATTACTCTTTTTCACTCTGGAAACTCAATCTCACCCTGCTGATAATGTCAAAACACTACAGTCTGCCCAACTTGAAGCACTCCACTATCAGGCAACTCCTCTCAGAGCAAAAGTTTTATAAAAGTCGACTTCCCAACTCCATTTTTCCCAATAATTCAAATACGCTCCTGAAACTTAAAATCATAAGAAAACTGATCTAAAATCATTTTTTGACCGAAAGCTTTTTTCAGATTTTTTATTTTAAGAATCTTAGTTCAAAGTCTCCTCTCCTGCACTGGGATATCAAGCACACCAGATTCCGAATACAAAAGCTCTTTTTGCTCATCATACTGGCTCTCTAACTGATAAAATTCTTTTTGTCTATAATTTTGTTTAGTCGCTCTTGCCCTTGGCGATTTACGCATCCAAACGAGTTCCCTTTTGAGCAGCTGACGAAGCTTTTCTATGGCAATCGATTCATTTTCTCTCCTCTCAGCTTGCTTCTGCAAAAAATAACTATAATTTCATGGATAAAAATACAGTTTTCATCTATCTAACTCATAGATCTCATCACATACACTTTCCAAAAAATACCTATCATGCGTTATCATAAACAAGGTAGAATGTTGATTTTTGAGATAATTTTCAAGCCACTCAATCATCTGTAAATCCAAATGATTAGTTGGTTCATCAAGTACCAAAAAATCTGGTTCATCAATCAGTGTTTTCGCTAAAGCTACTCTTTTCAGCTCTCAGCCCGAGAGCGTTGAAAGCGGCTGTTGAAGAAGAGATGTCAACTGTAATCTAGAAATAATAGTGTTTACTTTAGACTCATAGTCCCACGCCTGGATCGCATCAATTTCATCAAAAAGCTGCTGAAAACGCTCAGGATCAGTATCTGGGTTCTGTACGAGTCATTCGTATTCTCTGATCAAACTTGCAGCTGGATGAGAGATTGCAAACAACTCCTCTGCTATCGTATGATTCAGATCTCCACGAAAATCCTGAGGCAAATATCAGATTTTAAGCCCCTTTCTCCATTCTACCTTTCCATCAGTTTTATCTAGTTCTCACATAAGAAGCCTCAAAAGTGTGGTCTTTCCTCCCCCATTCTTGGCAACAAGAGCAATCTTTTGCCCCTGCTCTACAGTAAAACTTAAATGATCAATAATCGGTCTCCCAGTATAAATTTTCGTCAACTGATCTACCTTTAACTCCCAAGCCATTTTCCATTGCAATATAAAACAATCCAAGTCTAGTAATTTTCTCTATAGATACAATAAAAAATTAAAAAATTTGACATCTCTTGAGCTTTAAGTATACTATAAGCAATTTAGCATCATTTCTCATAAAAAGATGAATACTCCAGGTAATGGTCCAGGACCTTCTCCAAGCGGATACCAAGAATTGAGAGATTTTTTTAAGGAAAGAAATAAACAATCTGAATTTTCTCTCCTTTTTAATAGTTTCTGTCAAACTACTCCATTTGGACAAGATCTAGAAACAATACAGAGAAACTTTATCCGTTTTCTAGATGACGTATGGCATAAGTCTGGACACAATTTTCAAGCCGCTGTAAGATCCCTAGGGAGACAAATCCCTATGAAGGAATTAAGTACTTTTTTGTCTACCTATCTTGCTTATCGCAAATCACTACACCCTACAGCAGAAAAAATACAAGAAACTCAATATCAGCTCGTTGAGAATATTAATACAAAAACTAACAATCAACCAGAATATATCAGGCTCCTAAAAACAGGGAAAACAGTTCTAGACCTAACAACTGATGAGCAAAAGCTATTTGAGAAAATATGCAAAAAACATAAAGGGAAAAAGGTTATTGTAGATCTTTTTTATGAGTGTTATCTCGAGTATAAAGACACCAAAGAACCAGATTTTTCAGATGCACAAGATCTCTATCGCCCTAGAATATCAGCACACGAAGAGGTAATCCATAAATACCTCTATGCTTTTCGAAGCAAGGACTCAGGGATTAAACATGATATAATAGGTCTTTTCTACCGTATTGAGGAAAGTTTCAGAAAAAATATCAAGTAAACTTGACCTCTCAAGGCAAAAAGATAAAATTCTGAATCCAGTGTTTTATCTTTTTTATTATACCAATGAATACCTTTGATAATATTATTATTTGATTCTGAAAAGGAGGGAAAACCCTCGCAGTTGCGCTCGCAAAAAAATGAGAAACTGTAGCTCTTATTGAGCAAAATCCGGAAATGTACGGAGGAACATGTATCAATATTTGATGTATTCCATCAAAAAAACTCCTCACACTTTCTCAGGAAAAACATCCAACAACACTTCAAGAGAAATCTGAATACTACGAGCAAGCTATAGATGAGACAACTAAGCTAACAGCTTTTCTGAGAGAAAAAAATTATGCAATGCTTGCAGCCTTTGAAAATATTCAAATCATTGATGGAACTGCTAGCTTTATTTCTGATCATGAAATCAAAATAACTAGTCCAGAATGAGAAAGAACAATCTCAGGAGAGAAAATCTTTATCAATACCTGAGCAACAAGCAACCGCCCAGAAATCCCATGAATTGAAAACACAACAAAAGTCTATACCAGTACAGAACTCATGAAAACCAGAGAATACCCTGAACACTTAGCAATCCTAGGTGCCGGATTTATTGGACTAGAATTTGCTTCAATTTATGCAGACTTTTGATGCAAAGTTACTATCATCAATACCCATCCAAATATTCTTCCTAATGAAGATGAAGAAGTCGTAGCAAGAATTAGAGCCGATTTTGAACAGAGAGGTATCCAGTTTCTCGACTCAACAAAGCTCACCGAAATCAACGAGGAAAACAATAAACTCAATCTTACACTTGAGACTGAAGATCAGACAAAAAATCTGACAGCTGATGCACTTCTTCTTGCCGTTGGAAGAAGCCCTAATATCAAAGATCTCCACCTAGAAAACACAAACATTGAAACCACAGCCAAAGGTACAATAAAAGTCAATGAACACCTTCAGACTTCTGTTCCTAATATCTATGCAATAGGAGACGTAACAGGGAACCCACAATTTACCTATATTTCTCTTGATGACTTTAGGATCATCACAGATCAGCTCTTTGGAAAGGCTCAGAGATCGACAAAAGACAGAGAAACATTTGCTTATTGCTCTTTTCTCAACCCACCTTTCGCGAGAATTGGACTCACCGAAAAACAAGCACTTGAACAAGGATACAGTATAAAAGTTTGAAAACTAGAATGAGCAGCAATTCCCAAAGCAAGAATCCTTGGGAAAGCACAATGACTCTTAAAAGCAGTTATCGACGAGGAAACTGGACTCATCCTTGGAGCATCACTGTATTGTGCAGAAACGCATGAAATGATAAATATCATCTCTCTAGCTATGAAGCGAAATCTCCCATACACTGCACTTAGTAGCCATATTTTTACTCATCCAACAATGAGTGAAGCACTAAATGACCTTTTCAAACTCTAAAAAAACACAATCTTTCAAATACAAAAAAATCAGTCTAAAAGGCTGATTTTTTCTCTTGTCTTTATAGATAACCCCCGGATTCTTAAGATAAGTAATCTGCGTTCAAAATACTTCAACTCCTAAGCCATTTCCCATGACAATATACAACAATACAAGTCTAGTAATTTTTAAAATAAAAAATCCATATAAATATCATTCAATTTCATCTTGTTTTTTAGATAAAGAAGACTAGGATCGAAGTGTAACGAGCATTTTATAATTTACCTTTTCCTTTGCATAAAAACATAGAGATGATAAGAAATCCGAACGATTTAGAAAAAAATGAAAGTCAAAACTCTAACAAAAACAACATTGCTAATGCTATACAACCAATAACACAAAATATTTTTAATGCTATTGGTTATAAGGAATGGAGTGAAAATACAGAATTAATTCTAAGTTCAAACGCATTTAAATCAACAAAAGATTGTTCAAGTAGACCTTATTCCTAGTCAAATTCTTATACAAAAAATGAAGACCTTTATCTTTTAAACAATTATAATAATGGATATTAGAAAAGCAACTATTATGGATCTAGATTATATTACGAAGACAATCTCTGAATATTACAAAGATTTAAACACTAAAATCAGCCTAGAGTACTATCAAAGTTCAATAGAAAAACTAACTCCGTATATCAAAGAAAGATTAAGTGAATGAGAGAGAGTATATAAATATTTCATAGCAGAAGATTGAGGAGAAAGGATCTGAATGCTAAATCTATTTACAGGATCGTCAAAAAAGTCTGAAATTTTGCTTTGTATCGCCAATAACGAAGAAAATACATCAATTCTGTTAGATTATTGAATATCATTACTTCAAGAGGAATGACTTCCTATTTTAATTCAAACAGCAGAATCTGAAAAATACATCGCTGAAAAATTACAGAATATGAACATAAAAAAACTAGCAACAAATTGGATCATTTAATCAAAGCACAAAAGAATGCTTAATCCTATAATGGAAAATATTAAGCGAGAAAATATTTGTAAACAAATATTTCCTTCTTACAAAAATCTTTATCCATCTCTACAAAAATATATAAGAAAAGAATTTAGAGACAACTTACTAACTCAAATTGTGGCTGATTTTTATATAATATGCAACAATAACTCCTTTCGTATTTTTTTTAAGAGAACGATTTCATAATACAGGATATTCCACTTTTTTAATATCATAGAATATGAAATAAAATAAATTCAACAAGGGATTATCCCATCATTTTATATAAATATTCACAATTCAAAAATTAAAAATAGTTTTAACGAAATTTTATGAGAACTTACAGACATTCCTATAAATGTTTGGCTATGATTTTTTTCAGATATTGAATGACAGTTGGAATTGGCCTTAAATACAATAGAAACAATAAAATTTGATTGTTATTAAAAAATCAGTCTAAAAGGCTGATTTTTTCTCTTGTAAATAATCTGCAATCATCCAAGCAAATTGCGGCGCTGCTTGTGGCCCATTTGCTGTAATCAAATTTCAATCCTGAACTACAGGCTGATCTTTATAGATAGCCCCCTGATTCTTAAGATAAGTAATCTGCGTTCAAAACCCATCATCTCGCCCAGTCACTTGCTTGCCAACAAAGAGTCCACTATCTGAGAGTAATGTTGGAGCAATACAAATTGCCGCTATTGATTTGGCTTTTTTAGCAAGCTCAAGATAATCCGAATTTTTATAATACTGATCATAAGCACCTCCTCCACCAACAAACACGACCATATCATACTCCTCAGCACTTACCTCAGAAAACGCCTTTGTTTCATCAATCGACTTCATACAAGCACCTCTACATCTCCCTCCAAGTCATGAAGCAATATCTATATCACACCCCTGATCAGAGAGAACCTGGTAAGGAATTCAGAATTCATCATCCTGAAATCATACATTAGCTACTACAAATAAGAGTTTTACCATCTTTGGTTACAATAGAATTAAAAATCAGACTAAAGATCCTTGATATCAATATATTCATTTACCAAATCAATCTGTATCTGACCTCTCTCTAAATAACTTCAAATTTTCTTCTCAAGCTGAGGGACCTCCTCTTCCTTGAACCTTAAATAATCCTCCTCTGCCATCTCTCAAAGGCTAAATAAACTAATATGAGGTTCGCTCTGAGAATTCATCATTTTCACACGAAGATAATAATTTTCTTGCTCTTGAACAAGCACCAGATATACCTGATTATCAACAAACGATCTCCAAACTTTCAACTGAGAAAACCAGATTTCTGACTTCTCTTCTAGCAGAGAATCCTGTTGAGAACAAGCATCCTCTCTCCCATTCTGTCTCCCTTCATTAGCAATAAATAACTGAGAAATCTGATCTTGAGTAACCTCAGTTAGATACGCCAGCGTCAAATGAGGATTTTCTAAAGCCCTATGTTCAATTCATCTCTCCTGCAAAAAAATCGAAATCTCCGTCCTAATACGCTGTAAACAAGACATTGATTGCAAAGTTGGCTTAAGGTATTTCCAAACTCTCTTGGGAGATTCAGCTTTTTCCATCAGTTTTTACGCATATAAAAACTATAAAATCTTAAGTTCCTTGAGCGTTTTTTCATAAGCCGCATATTCCTCTGGATATTGCTTATTGAGAAAGTCTCTCAATAACTCCTTCCATCATCCAAAGGTCAAAAGACTATCCTTGTCAGGAGTTTCCAACTTTTCCAAAAGATCATTGACCTTTTTCGTTGATTTCTTAAGCCTAAAATCCGCCAATTGCTCCCTAAGCTGATCATCAATCACACTATTTACTTGATCATAATTGAGCTGTTCAACCTTAAGATTCAAAGTTGTTTTTTTGAGATTAAGAACTTGTTTTTCAAAAGTTCACAAAGGAAAAAAATTCTGATTTTCAAACTGCTTTTTCAAAAACTCTAAACATTCCTCATGAATCTTCTCAACATCTTGAGCAACCACAGGTCTTGATTGTTCAATTTGAAAATACGAATTGACCTGCTGCTCAAAAAATCAAAGCTGCCCATCTCTCCAAGTCCAAAGCCCCTTTACCTGATTCATCTCCAGAGGGGAAGTCGCCCAAACACTTCCTGCACAAAAATAATTTTTAAAAACAAATGGCGCATGCAGATGCCCAGAAATCAGCTTAATATCTGGATTATCCAAAAGTTGCTCAGAAAGTGCAATATCCTTAAATGAAAAACTCGAAAGATATCATGGGAACTGCTGTTTATTGGTATAATAGTGGTGAATAATTGTCAGCTTTTTTGCTTGCTTGATATATCAGTTCAAAAGCTGATTGATCTTCCCTGAGAAAACTTCATTTTTATCCTTTGACTGCAAAAGAGCCTCAGTCAATAGTGAGCTTCCTAGCTGATATTCAGGATATTTATTTTCATCAATATCTAAGCAAAACGGCAAAAACAAAATCTTCTCTCCCTCAATCTCGGTCAACATCGGCTCTGTAATAAAGTTAAGTTTCCCAGCTGATGAACTAGACTCTAAGAGATCAAAAACCCTCTTCCCCTCTTCAAAAACAAACGAATTTCCAAGCCAATCATGATTCCCCGCCAAAATATAGAGCGACCTCCCTTGAACATAAAGTTCTAGGAACCACTCAAAGAGAGACAACAATGCAGACCTATCATAACTAAAATGATACACAAAATCTCACAGGAAAATCAGATTTTTTTCTTCTGGATGAGCCTGCACAAACTCACGAAGTGTAAAAAGCAAATCTGTCTTAATTTTACTATTGATATGAATATCTCAGATTAGGAGCATAGTTCAATAAAAAATTTATAAATATCCAGCATGAATAAAGGATTATGAAAGCTTCTCAAATAAAAATCCCATCCCATCTCAGAGAATCACTTTATCCATAATGATACCTAAATACTTAGGAGCTAAGGTCTGATTTTTATATATTTTTTCTCAGTCTTGAGCGAATATTTCTCATGGCTGCAATTCTGAGAAGTTCTGATATGATTGTAGATAATGAAAATTTAATGTTTCTGGGAATATTTCTTCAAAAAATCTGAATATTTCAGTCTTTTTATCCTGTTCATCAAGATTCAAGTCAAGCATATCCATTTTAACAAGCAAACGGAGAATACTCTGCAATGCATTCTGAGATGCAAAATCATCAGCATGAGAACCACATTCCACGCCAAGTCCAATACCACCATTACGATTTACAAAAGAAACAACAGACCCAGCACGATCAAAGTTTTCATCAACGAGCAAAATATCAGTCTTTAAAACGTCTTTTGCAAAATCCAAATGTTTCAAATCAGCAATCCCAATCGTCTGATGAATCTCAGTTGGTACACTATGAATATCCAATGCAACATCAAGCTTGTTTAATATTTCCATCAACTCAAGTAGCCTCTGATCTTCATACCTTGAAATATCCTGAGAAAATTTACCGATTCTATTCATATTCACATCAATAAATCTAACCGCACTTTGATAGGCCTTTGGATTCACTTGAATGAGATACACCTGTCCTGAAGTAATTTTATTGCTATAAGCATTCAAAAATAGCTCTTGGGCATATAAACCAGCTGGTTCATTCCCATGAGTTAAGGCAAAAATTCAGACTTTTTTCCCTGGTTGTTCTGAATCAATCATAAGCCCAATGCCTGGCAGGATACTATACTTCATCAGTCAATTACAAAGAAGCTAAAGCTGATCTTATCTTTTCTTCCTTTGCCTTTTCATGCTTAGGATGAATAAATAATCCACAATGAGCATTTTTTTCAAAAACTTCCCTTCCAATCAATGGTTCAAAAAAAGCAAGTCACTCTTCATATAACTTTCATGGGAAGGCTATCTTCTCATAATTATGACGCTCCCAGATATGTTTCATAGAAGGATTAATCGTTCATCCAATAATAGCATCAAATTCTTGCAATGCAATGTCTGTATGCATTTTTGAAAAAAGCTGAGTTCCTATCTTTTTATTTTGATGAAAAGGATGAACAACTACAGCAGAAACTTCCCCAATTTTTGCATGCTCCTCTCACAAAAGATGGAGCTTTGAGGGCACCATCTCTGCTGGATGACAGGTCGTATTTGCAATCAATTCTCAATCCAAAACACTGACCATAGAATAACGATAATATGATCATAAAGTATCTAAAGAACGGATTGCTACAGACTTATCTCTTTCATTACTCAAAGTAAGGAGCGCCAAAAGCTGATGAGAAAAATCAGTTTTTTCTAATAAATGTTCAGCTCTCCCATAATAAATCTTTTCTCATTTAAGCTCTTGTATCTGGATAGATGGATTATTTTCTATCTGATTTCCCCTAGTATTTACTCACTTATTCATACTACAATACAAAATATTTTACTAAATAACCAGAAGGGAGAATCAGACAACTCTTAGCCAATAAACTCCTTACCCATATACGGCTGAAGCACCTTTGGAATCCTAATTCTTCCATCTGCTGTTTGATGATTTTCTATCAATGCGATCAAAAATCTTGGAGTCGCAATCGCAGTATTATTCATAGTATAACAATACTGGAGCTTTCATTCTTGATCACGATATCTTAGATTAAGCCTACGAGCCTGAAAATCTAGGAACGCAGACACTGAATGCGTCTCTCCATAGCTATTTCTAGATGGCATCCAACACTCTAGATCATGAGACATATACTTACCAATCGCTAAATCCCCAGTACAAAGTTGCAAAAGACGATATGGCACCTCACAGTCACTTAAAACATCCATCGCATTCTGGAGAATCTGCTGATAATATTGTTCAGTCATCTTGAGATCAGCTGGTAAGATCACAACCTGCTCTACCTTCATAAACTGATGCACCCTATAAAGACCTGCGGTATCTCTACCATAACTTCCAGCTTCACGACGATAACATGCAGAATATCCACAATACTTCTTTGGAAGCTCATTTTCTTCCAAAACCTCTCCCATATGATAAGCAGTAACTGGAATCTCAGAAGTTCCAATCAACCACTGATTATCCCTCTCCATCCAGTAAGCATCTTCCTCTCCTCCAGGGAAATATCCAGTCCCCATAAGACATTCAGGATTCACAATATTTGGCACCTGAAGCGGAGTAAATCCTCTTTCTACCAATTTCTTCAAAGTATATTGCAAAACAGCCTGCTCCAAAAGCATTCCATCTCATTTCAGAAAATAACTTCTCGCTCCTCCGATTTTTACTCCTCTCTCAAAATCAACCAAATCAAGTTTTTTCATCAAATCAATATGACTCTGTGGCTCAAATCAAAATTGAGGAATTTCTCAGAATACCTCAGCTACCACATTTTCACTATCATCCTTTCCAACAGGAATTTTTGGATCAAGACTCGTATTTGGCATCTTCAAGAGTATCTTCTCAAGTTGAGCCGCAATTTCACTATGTTGAGCCTCAAGTTCCTGAATCTTACCCTTGAGGTTTTTAGCTCATTCATAGTCCTGTTGACTTGCCAATTGCTTTTGCTCAGCTTTTGCCTGATCAATAGAAAATTGCAACTGTTTTCTCTCATCATCAAGTGCAAGTACTCAGTCTACATCAATATTCATGTTTCTCTTCTGACAAATAAGCTTGTAAGCAGCTACATCATCGCGAATTTTTTTGATATCAATCATGGAACATATCTTTAAAAGATAAAAAAATCTGAAATATACTAGTTATTGTATAGTTTTATATCCAAACTTCAAATGAAAATTCAAAAAAAGTCTGATTTCATAAAATGGAATCTTCTCAAAAACAAAACAAAAAAGGTAGAGTATAATACTCCACCTTACACACACCATAAAAGAAAAACATTATGGATAGTGTTTCCATATAGGAATATAGAAATAAAATACAACATGAATTTTACTATTTTTTACTCGCAAAATTTCTTGTTAAATTTCAAGTATTGCAGATGAAGATAATGAGATTCTTTCTCTCTTAAAATAGATAATGCTTTACAGTTTTCAAGTAGAGCCTCATCAAATTGTTTCCCAGAAAAATCTAAATTACAAATAGGACTTGAATAAGAAAGTTCTGCGGGGTAAATATATCAGCAGTTTTCTTCTTGGAAAACTAGACTTTGATCTAAAATAAAAGAAGAAATCATATATTCCATAGATCCACCTCCTGACTTCTTTCAAAAAAGAAAATTTAGTTTTTTGTCTTTTATTCTCAAAAGAAAGGGAACCCTATCTACGACATCTGTTTCAAATTCTTGTAATATTTGTCGATTTTCACCCCATTTTTTTATTTGTAGCAAATAAGTTTGTTCTCATCTTGTTATAACTCTTAAATACCAATCTCCTAATTGATATAATATTTCTCATGTCTGAGAGACTGAAAATGTTAAAGGAATTCAACTTTCAACTAACCCCTTCAAATGAAATAAAGCGTCCTTTTTTTGAAACAATCTTTGATTTTGGAAGAAGCAAAAAAAAGAAAATAGCAAAAATAGAAGCCCAATAATTTTTTTTCTCATGTACAAAAAATTTAATACAATTGTAAAAATTGTTAACATCATTATATCGTTTTATATCAAAACTTCAAATGAAAACTCAAAAAAGTCTGATTTTTTTTATTTTTAATCCTCCACAACACGAAGCACCACAATATCAACAAATTCCACAAAGAAAGTATTGACATTATTAAATAAATACATATACATTATTAACAAAATAAAAAATAATGTATTATGATCACTAAATCAAAAAAAGAGATCCTTTACTGGATTTGTGTTTGGAGACAGTTAAAAGTTCATTGCTTTAAAGTAAGATTATGGTGGGCATCACTAGTATCTGGTAGCTTGATTACTCTGATGTTCTTAATTGAAAACGCAGAAAATCCCTCAAGATCGCCTGATATCCTCCTAGTACCGATCTTGCTTTGTACTATTATAGTCATTATAAAAATAGCAGATACATTTGTTAAAGCAAACGAGCTCCATAGTAGACTTATCTCAATCATGGAAATAAGATTCTCCAAAAAAAGTCTATAGCGTTTTCGCTGTAGACTTTTCTGATTAAGAAGAAAGAAATCTGACTTTCCTCCTCTGTTTACTTATTTCCCATTTACTGAAACAATCTGCTGGTTGTATTTATTCTGCTCAATTAAATCGACCATTGCTAATGCATAATCTGCATAACTAATAGCACTTTCTCCTCTGCTATTCAATGCAAATTCACCATTTCAGAGGCTATAAGCTCCTCTATTCTCAATCTCAGGTCTAAAGTCAGCTGGTGGGCAAACATAAATCCAATTTACATTAGCCCTTTCTCTAAGCTCTAGAAAAGCTTCTGCCTCAACATCAGCTAAAACCTTAAATTCAGCTGGGAAATCTGGAGAGTCAACCAATCTAACTCCCTTTTCCTTATCTACAATCAAACTTCCTGCTCATCAAACTATGAATAACTTACCATTTTGTCACTCCACAAGATCTGCAAGGTGTCTAAGAGAAGTAATATGAAAAGGAAATTGTTCCTCATTCCACACACCGAAAGCATCTACAACAGCATCAAATCCCTGCAAATCCTCACGGGTCAAGGCAAAAAGATCCTTTTGTAAAACATGCTGTGCTTGAGACTGATTTTCACTGCGGACAATAGCCGTTACATCAAATCCTCTTTTTACCGCCTCATTTGCGATCAATTTACCAGCTTTCCCATTCGCTCCAATTACTGCAATTTTCATTATTTTAATATTCTTTAATAAAGTAAATCACTTTCTTTTGTAAAGTTAAGTGTTGGCGTACTTATAGTGAAAAAAATAAAATTTTCAATAGGCGAAAGACAATCTACTTACCAAAAAGTAAGCACGAGAAAAACAACTTTACTTTTTACACTAAATTACTATAGTCAAGTAACTATCTTTTAGTTCAAAAAAGAAAAATCTGATGGAATCCTCTATTCAAGCACGGTCAAGCGAATGTCCAATTTATCAGCTTTTTGAAACCTTTGGTAAAAAGCGGACCCTCCATATTCTCCAAACACTATCTGAGGGGATTTCCAGCTTCTCAGGCATCATGAGAAGACTCCCACAAATAAACTCAAAAGTGCTCACTGAAAGATTGGACCTTTTATTAGAAAAAAACCTGATTATCAGAGAAGTTTCTCAGTCAAAGCCGCTAAAAATCAATTACTATCTCAGCCCAGAGTGAAAAGCTCTCCAAGAACAGCTCAATCAGCTCGCAAACCGAGTCTTATCCAAATAAAAAAGAAAAATCTGACTTTCCCGCTATTTTTTCCTAATTTCTTCGACTAGCTCAGGAAACTCAGCCTGATTAAAATGTCCCCTATCTTCAAACATTCTCAGCTGAGAACCAGCAATCTGCGATTGAATACGCACACTATGCTGATAAGGAACCACTGGATCATCTTTTGAACTCCAAATCACAATCTTCTCCGCTTTTCACGAGATATTTTTCACGGTAGCAAAATCATAGGCGAAATCTCATAAATAATTATCCCCCTCTGGTAATCCCTCAGCATCCAGCACAGGAGCGACCAAATGCAACTGAGCGACCTTTTTTGGAAACTGATTTTCAGCAAAATATTTGACCAAAAACATCGCGCCAAGCGAATGCCCAATCAAAATCAGCTCTTCATCATCCAAAAACTGAAAATACTTCTCAAACCAAAGCTTCCAAGTGCTATAACGTGCCATATCTTTATTTGGCATTTCAGGTTTTATAACGACAAACTCAGGCAACCTTTCCTGTAAAACCAGTCTTCGCCTCTTTTTTTCTTCAAAAGGATTCACCTCCCAAGTTTGCATGACTTTTAGAAGTTCATCATTATCTTTTATCAAATTTCACCCATGAATAAATACAATTTGCCTCATCTTGCAAAAAAAAGATAAAAAATCTGAATTTCAGTCTACTATTTCCTCTCAATAAATCAAGGACAAAAAAACATCTTGACATTTAAGAGTAATTCCTTATTTCTAAAAGTAGAATGAAGTTTTTTCTAATCACAACATTCTAAAAGAGTTCCTTATTCACGAAAATCCTCAGTTTTCTACTGAGGATTTTTTCATATAATAACTTAAAATAAAGGCAAAGATCTGAATCTTTGTTTTTATACTTGACTTTTAAAAGAAATTTCATATATTCATCAAACAATGATCCATACATAAATTAAGTAAATTAGTACATTAAAAACAGTTGAACTTCTCAAGTATTCTTGGGAAGTTTTCCTTTATTTTAAAAACAAAATTCTAAACCTGAAAACTTGCAAAACAAAAGCAATACCTATATAATTAAAGTAAACTTTTATTTGCTTGGATACTCATGATAAACACAGCCCAGAGTTCAGAAGAAATTATGCATCAAGTTATCAAAAAATTCTCAAAAGAGAAAGGGTTTCCTGAAGACTACTGCAATGTTGCAAGCAAAGAACTTTTTGATATTCTTAAAACTAAAGGGAAAGATGTCAGACTTCAGTTTTCATACCTCGAAAAAGGGGAAGGTCACCGCTTTGTAGTAGAAAAAGACTGAGATAAAGAAACAATCCTTGATCCCACCTATGCTCAATATGATAAAAACTATACAAAAGGTTTCAGTGGAGAAAAATTTCCAGAGCAAACTCTAGAGGGAAATAGATCTGAACCAGAAGAATTTATGAAACTTCAGAAAAAATGGTTTGAGGAGTGAGTTTATGAAGACATCTTCAAAAATAAATAAACCTGACTTGATTTTTGTACCAATTTCATATATCTTATATACTACGTAATTGATCATATGTTTGATTTTTGTAGTTTTCAGACAAAATCCTCAAGAATACTTGAGGATTTTTTTGATTATCAGTTGCAATCTGAAAACATTTTTTTATACTCAGAAACTGATTTACTTACTTATCAAGCTGATGTTTCAACTCAAGGCGAGCTACCTTCCTGCTGGAGACCAACCCAAAGCGATTGATCAGATTTCTCGTGCCTTTGATGAGTGAAAACATCATCTAACTCTACTATGAGCGACAGGAACTGGTAAAACCTTTACCATGGCAAATATTATCCAAAAAGTTCAAAAGCCGACCCTGGTGATTTCTCACAACAAAACCCTAGCTGCTCAGCTCGCAACCGAATTCAAATCATTTTTTCCTGATAACGCAGTACATTACTTTGTTTCCTACTTTGATTATTACCAGCCAGAAAGCTACCTCCCAAGCTCTGGAACCTACATTGAAAAAGAAGCTACTATCAACCAAGAAATCGAGATGTACAGACTCGCAACAATGGCATCACTCCTCAGTAGACCAGATGTGATCGTAGTTGCATCTGCATCATCACTCTATGGACTTGGACAGAGTAGATTCTTTGAAGAAAACTGTCTCCAGCTCTATGTAAACCACAAATATAGCTTTGATGCGATCAAAAAACAGCTCCTTCATATGCAATACAAACCTATCCAAGGGAAAATAGAAGCAGGAATGTTTGAGATCAAATGAGATATCCTTGATATTTTCTCCTCTACAGAAAAATGTCTCTACCGCTGCTTTTTTGATGAAGAGACACTTGAGAGGATAGAAAAGAGAGATTCATTAAGCTATGAGCTCCTAGAACCTGTCCAGAAAACCATGCTCTGGCCAGCCACACAATACCTTCAAGATGTATCAGACCTGGAAAAAATCCTCCAACAAATGGATGCCGAAAAAGAGCTCAGAGTTAAAGAATTTGAGAAAATGGGAATGGCTCTAGAGGCAGAAAGGATTAAGAAAAAAGTAGAATATGACATTAGAATGATCAGAGAAACCTGATTTGTCAACGGAATCGAAAACTACTCTCTCTACTTTGACCAAAGACTCCCTGGAGAACCACCAAATACAATTTTTGATTATTTCCCAGATGATTTCTTGATGATTGTAGACGAGTCTCATATGACAATCCCTCAGCTCAGAGCAATGGCTGAAGGAGATAGAGCGAGAAAAAATAATCTTATCCGCTATGGATTCCGCTTACCTTCAGCAATTGATCATAGACCACTGAGATTTGAGGAACTTGAGGTTTCTCTTTGACGAAAATCTCTAGATACCGTAAAACTTGATCAAGCGACTCAAGACCTAGAGCTTGTTTCAACCGCTCATCAGCAGGTACTTGATACCTCATCAATCATCAAAAGCGAGGCAAGAAAAGCAAATCACTACTCTAGCCTCAAACAAAAAATAAAAAGCTGATCAAAGGCCATCTTTCTTTCAGCAACTCCAGCTGAATATGAATTAGAGCTTTCTGAACAGGTTGTTGAGCAGATCATTAGGCCAACAGGATTACTTGATCCAATTACCTATGTCTATCCAAAATCCTGAGATTACGCGATGCTGATAGACTCTCTAGATCCTCTTCTCAAAAAGAAGCCGCACTTAGATACCTATCTAGAGACCCCTCCTAGTGAGGAACAAAACTCAAGTGAACTCCAGCATCTCTTTGAAGATATGGCTTCTGTTGAATAAAAATAAAAAACTAAATCAAAAATCTGGTTTCTTTCTTTTTTTGAAATCAAATCGCTTGGTTTTAGCTTTTGAATACCCAAGATGTGAATTATCACCTCAGAAAATAGTTACATAAGCATCACAGCTGCTCAAAAGGAGAAAATAGCACAGCTCAACTATCTCACAAATAAATTATCCCTCATGAAAAACGAATATCAAGTCCAACATGGGATTTGGATCTTAATTGATGAAATAGAAAAATCTCAAACTCCTTATACCATAGATGAATACTGATTTATGCTAACTATCCATCTTCCAAACGGACAAAATAGGATCATCTATCACGCAGACTATGGTTTTGATAGTTCGACACTGAGAAGAATCTTTGAGGACAAAATCTACACCTCAAAAATTCTTAAAAAAAACTGATTTTTAGTCGCGGAAGATATGCTCGTTGCTAGAGAAAATACAAGATATAGCAACCCAGACAATACTACTTCTGCCTGTATCCAATTTGCAGAAAAATACGGATATCCACTAATATTCAAACCAAATGATGGAAGCCTCTGATCTTGAGTTTCAAAGATATTTGATAAAAATCAGTTATTAGCTACGCTTTCTCATTTCAATCAGAGCAATAAAGGTATGCATCTCTTGCAAACCTACATTCCAGGTAGAGATTATAGAATACTCTATTTGGATGGAGAGATCCTAGTTGCCTACGAGAGAATCCCGCCAACCATTACAGGAGATGGACAAAATACAATTAAAAACCTGATTGAAAAAGACTTTCCAACGATCAACCAGAAAAAAGTTGAACACTACCTCGAACCCCAAGGAATCAAGACAGAAACAATCTTACAAAAAAACAAGGCACTGTCTCTCCTACCAACTGCAAACATTGCAACCTGAGGGACAATCAGAGAGATCAAACACACAGACCGTGATACTACATTTCTAAGGAAAATCGCAGCAGCTTTCTGAGCAAGATACTTCTGAATTGATATCATCTCAGAGGGAGAACTAGCTGATGGATATATCCTAGAGATCAATAAGTCTCCAATCACAAAATGAATCTGCGAATACTCACCAGCTTTCAAAAACCTTTTCTCAACAAAAATACGAACCACCATACAAAAAGATGAAAAACTCATCTAATCCAAAATATCCAGCTTTATTTCTAGTCAATTTTGTATGAAAACTCTCACAAAAATCGTCAATATTTTAATCAAAGTCTTCCTGATTGGACTCTTTCTCCAATTTTTTCTCCATACCCTCCTCACTTACAAGTTCTGACGAAGCGAAGGTATCCGAAACTGAGTCCGACTACGAAAAGAAGCACTCATTTTCATCTTTATGCTCATTGCTGGGCAGCTCCTAGTACAAAAATACCTTTTATCATGAGAGGAAACCCGAAAAATATCTCGAAAACAGCTCTTGCAGACCTCTTTTTTCAGATTTATTTGTTGATTTCTAATCCTCTGCATAGTTACAGCATTCCTCGCAGTCATTGTTCAAAAAGTCAGTATCTCAACCTATATTCTCTCAGCAAAGTATGACCTAATCTGATTCCTCATATTTATTCTCTGAGGACTACTCGCCCGAGCACTCCCTATCAATAGTAAATTTCACAAGCGATACGAAAACCTTTTTAAATGAGCAATTTATGGAGGAGTAATTTGGTGGGCAATCATTGAACTACTTCCGAGCTTTCTTAAACTCTTTGGTTATTCTCGTGATAGTTTTGAGGGAACGCTGACTGGAAACCCTCCTGCCGTTTACTACACACAGATCAACCAATGACTCGCAAGAAATCAATTCCTCTTTGAGAGACCTATCAGCTTTGGTTTCTGGTTGATCGCATTCTGGCCACTTTTTGCTCTCACCTACCTTAGAAAACAGTCTAGAAGAACTCAAATCTGACGAACTATCGCAACAGGAGCAATCGTTCTCTCAACGTATTCAAGAGCCGCCATCGGAGTATGGATCATTCAAACAGCAGTCCTTATCCTCCTTCTTCATCGAAAAGACGCGAAAAAAATTATTATAAAAATCTGAATTCCAGCTTTTATCCTCTTACTTTGAGCGTTTTTCTACTTTAGAGGAGCATTCGCCAGAGAGCACAGCAATACCGGACATATTAAACTCCTCGAAGCTGGTATTGAACTAGGATTACAAAATCCTCTCTTTGGACGAGGAGCAGGATACTCTGGACCAGCCTCACATCAGCTCTGCCTAAACGCAACTACAGATACAAGATGCGCTACCATCACTGAAATCAACCAAAAATATAGCATGGATACTCCAGGTTTCAATCCAGAAAACCAATATGTGCAGATCTTTATGGAATATGGGATACTCGGCTTCATCCCATGGATATTTTGTTTTGGACGACTCCTTTGGCAAGGACTCAAAGAAATCAGAACCTACCTAATAGAAGTCAAAAAATGAAAAAAAGCTGATCAAAAAAAACTAACTCAAATACTGATAGCAATCGGGCTTGGACTCTGACTCTTCGGACTCGCTATTGAGGGACTGGTACTGCATTCCTTTGTTGATAGAATGATCGTCTATCCATTTATGCTCATCTTCTGAATTCGATATGGACAAAGACTAGCAGATAATCAAGTCTTCAACTGAGAAGATCTCGAGAATCCTAATACACCTACTTTAGAGAAAAATTCCTGAACAAAACCAACGCAGTGAAAAAAATCAACACAATGAACAAAGTCTAAAGCAAAGAAAAAGAACAATAAGAAAAAATCAAAGAGAAAATAATCTTTAAATCAAAAAAACCTGATATACTCAGGTTTTTCTTTTTTTATCATAAAGCCTAATTTTCAACTTTAAACTTCTCTTTAAATTCCTCAGTCTTTAAGCTAAACGTCTCATCATCAAAATACTCACGATCATCTCTATTTCCAATAGCAGTGACTGCAACCTTAGGAATCAAATGAAAATGAAGATGATTAACACTTTTTCCCAATTCTCAACCAGTCAATCCATCTCTCAAAAGTAGCGTCAATCAAGGATATGTCTCATGAAGTTTTGCAGTCCATTTCGTAATCAATGTCATCGCAGCATCTAACTGGGCAGAACTAAGTTCGTTGAGGAAAATCACATGATTTTTGGGAACTATCAACAAATGATCCGCTGTATAAGGAGCCCTCGCCAAAACCACATAAAAATGTTCATTTTCATCTACAAAAGGTTCAGATGGGAATCCACAAAAAAAACACGGACTTGCAGACTGCTCCTTCAAAAAATCATCATAATTCATGCTTCTCAACGTTCAAAATAAATAAAATGCTGACTATCTCAACATACTAATGCAAAGGGACTTCTTGCTCTTCTCAGCTCTGCATATTTTTGAGCTTATAAATTCATTTTTCCCTTTCTCCCTCCCCATAAATAACCACAAAAGGAATTCCTTTTTTATCTGCATAGGCAAACTGCTTTCAAAGCTTTTCTGCATAAGGGTAAATCTCAAAACATTTCCCCCCAGCTAAAAATCTAGCTCCTACAGCAAGCGAATCAGCCATTCCTCCCTCAAACTGCAGGATCAAGTAATCCGCAACGGTCTGTTTTCTTGTCTCCTGAACAGAGAAAACCCTACTAAGAATCCTACTAATTCAAATACTACCTCAGACTCCGCAATATTCATTTCTCTTTGGATCAATATAACCAGTTAGATTCTGATATCTTCCACCTCAACAAATTGAGCCGAGCTGCGGTTCATTTTCAAAAACCGCCTCAAAAATAGTACCAGTATAATAGTCTAGCCCTCTAATGATCTGCATATCAAATACCCAGTGAAAGACCAATCAAAGACTCTTTTGAAAATCCTGAATCAAGGTCAAAACTGATCTTAATTCAAAAATTCATACCAAAAAATCCTCATTCTGAGAAAAAAGCAAAAGCTGATCCAAATCCTCAATTTTATCAGAAGACAGCTGAATAAATTTCAGAATTTTTTGCTGTTTTTCCGCGTCAAATCAAAAATCCTCCTGCAAACTTGCCAAAAACTTCTCCTGACCAATCTTTGCATATTTATCAATTAGATTTCATAGATCTTGAGCTTTATCTCAAGCAATTTCCTGCAAAAAAGCTCTAATAATCTTTTTATTATTGATATGAAAACATACCGAATCCTGAATATTAACTGCAGCTAAAACCTCAGTCAAAGTCTTACCTAATACAGCAATAATTTCTGCATCATAATAAAAATAATCCTTTTCTCCCTTCCAGATAGCATCAATATCACACTGAAAGAACTCTCTAAATCTCCCCTTCTGTGCCCTTTCTCATCTCCAAACAGGTTGAATCTGATACCTCTTGAACGGAAAAGTAAGCTGATGTTCCCAATCTAGCGTATATCTTGCAAATGGCACTGTCAGATCAAAATGCAAACCGTACTCTTTCAAATCTTCAGCTCCTTGAGCCATTCCATACAGTCAAAAAATCTGTTTCCCTGTTTCTTCTCAGTTTTTTGCGAGTAGAACATCATTTTTTTCCACTGCCGGAGTATGAATATGAGTATATCAAAATTGCTGATACTGCGACTGAATAATACCCACAATCTGATCAAAAACCAGCTGCTCTGCTGGAGTATACTCAGGAAATCCACTTGGACGAAGCTCTGCCATCATACCAAAAAATCTAAAAAAACTGACTCTATTTGTACTGAAATCATCCTAAAAAGCAACGGATAAATGCCAAGTCCTCCCCAAAAACAAAGCCAAAAAATCATCAAATATTTTTTTGACAAAAGAATGTTGTCAGATTTTTACTTGATTTTCAAAAAGAAAAGAATACAAAAAAATAACTTTTATCAAACAAATATATCATGCTACCAGAACTCATCGCCTACAGTAGCCAACCAGAACTCAAGCTCTCAGACTTCAAAAAAGGCAATTATGATATACAAAACTTAGACCAAAAACTGATTAACTACTGTCAAGAGCACAATATTTTAGGGATCACGCAAAAAGACGACTGATACCCTGCTCAACTCAGAAATTATAGCGATAGCCCCTACCTTTTTTATTACCAAGGAAATCTCGATCTCCTCAAAGAAAAAAAACTCTGAATCGTATGACCAAGACTCCCCTCTTCCTATGCACTAGAAGTGATGGAACTTTTCTTCAAATCTGCAGAAAAATACCAAATTGCTACAATTTCTGGCTTTGCTAGAGGAATAGACCAATTAGCACACGAACTCTCCCTCAAACACAAACTCCCAACAATCGCCGTCCTTGGCTGAGGATTTCAACATTATCATAAATCTAAGGACCGCCTATTTCTAGAAAAAATCCTAGAAAACTGAGGACTAATTATTTCACAATTCAAAATCTGATTTGAGCCAACAAAACGAAGTTTCCCACAGAGAAATAAACTTTTAGCTCAACTTGCAGATATCCTCTTTCTCCCCGAGGCAAAAGAAAAATCTTGAAGTCTTATTACAACAGATTTCGCGCACCAATATCACAAAAAAGTCTACTCTGTTCCTGCCCAACTTTTCAGTTCCTCTAGTGCTGGTATTTTCCAAAAAATGACTGAAAATAAAATCGAACTTATATCAGATTTTGACTATCATCTCTCGCAGCACTTTCAAAAAAAATCTGATTTTTCTCCCTATTGTATTCCAGCAGCTACTATCTCAGAACTCACTCCATCTCAACTCAAAATTTACAATCATCTCAATACTACTCCTGCCTCCTTTGAGGAGTTATTGGTAAGTACACAGCTCGAGTATTCTTCACTCTTGCAAGAAATAACCCTCCTCCTACTCAACAGCACTATTAAAGAAACTAGTCCTGGATACTATTTTTTACAAAAATAAAAAAAATCTGATTCACTCAGATTTTTACTTGACATTTTATCAGAAAAACATATATACATAGCACTAAAGTAGTTATTTTTCAAATAATTAAGTGTTTTTTTATTCCTCTCTGGAAGTTTTTCTTTCCAGAGAGTTTTGTTAATTCAAAATTAGTTCCTTAATTTGTGCATAGATAGCTTCTATACTCTGCATTCCATCAATCTTTACAAGCAATCAAAGCTTATTCACATAATCCAAAGCCGGGATAGTTTCTTTTTTATACTCAGCGATTCTCGTCTCAACAGCAGTACTATCTGCATCATCAGCACGAACATAGAGTTCTCATCAACATTTTTGACACTGTTGAATCTCTGGACTTAAGAGTGTTGAGTGAATTTTCCCGCAATTTTTACACATTTTACGATGAGAGAGCCTTTTATATACCTCCTCTTCGGGAATTTCAAGCTGAACAACTATCGGCTTTCTGCCTTTTTCTAACAAAGCATCAAGGATTCCCTTTGTCTGCCCAAGCCTCCTCAGACTTCCATCTCATAAAACAGACTTATTATCCAAGGTCTCCAAAAAAACCTTAAAAAGTCAGACTACAACCTCATCTTTTACCAAACGCCCTCCATTCACAAGATCTCTTAAATACTGACCAATAGCATTTTCATTGCTCATCAGTGCCCTTAGAATATTCCCCGTCTCAAAGTACTGAACCTGTGCTCCAAATTCCTCAAGCAAAAGCTGAGCTTGTGTTCCCTTTCCACTTCACTGAATTCCTGCCAAAATAAGATCTCTCATAGTGCAATATGAATATAAAAATTCTAGCGACTCATACTAAAGATCAGTCAAAAAAATGCAAGCCAGATTTTTAATTAAGCTATCTTAGTAGCTCATGCTGGAAGAGTATTCTTTGATTCAATTGATTTATCTGAAGCTTCAGGTGTTGGCTCCTTACTTTGAGTATTAAACATCTTTCATTGAGCAGATGGATCATAATTTATATATCAATTTTTTTGAAGAACATTAGCAATAGTTGGAGTATCCAAAATTTTATTTTCCAAATTAATTGAGAGATTTCATTTAAGAGTTTCTACTTCTTTTTTGAGACTCACAAACTGCTCTCTCAAATCCATAATTTCCTGAGAAATAGTTCCTCCCAAAGTTTTCGGACCATCTATAACATTTGAAACAAAGGTATTAGCATCCTTATACTCTTTCCAATGGAAGAGCCTAGCAAGAGTGTTAAGTGCTTTTTCATCCTTCTTATCAATCTTGTCTTTATAGTCATACACATCTACTTTCATACCTAGATTTTCTGCTCCACTCATCTTCTTTTTATATCAGCAAATAAAATATTAATGATCATAATGCATCTTAAAAGTTTTATTTTCTTGGATCAATTGGTAGGTAAATTCAATATTATTGATTGCAAGCTTATAATGATTATCTCACTCTGGGAGTTCATAAATATTCGCCTCTCCATCAGACTGCACATTGAGAACAAGCAGAATCGTTCTCCTCTGCCCATCATACCAGAAATTCACTGGGATAATACAGTCTCCATTAGGAGTTAAAGTCGGGATCACGTCTACACCGAGCCCCTCAAAACCAAAATCCTTATCATCTCTCTTCCCACTTTCAAAAGACAAAAAATCTGGATTTTGAATATCTTTTTTTGTCCTTTCCAAAAGAGCCTTTATTTGTGACGGACTGAGTTTTTTTTCATTTTTTGTCAACTTAGATTCAAAATCCAAAAGCCCCTCTAATCCGCTTCCAGACTTAGAATTTTGGATCAGATCCAAGATCCCTTGATCTAAGTTCATATTTGAAGGCTGAGTTCCTCCAAGGATTGTCTGCTTTTCTTCACTCATCTGCATTTTCTTGTTAGGAACTAAAAATTACAATGTTTCAAACATTGCTTCTAAATCAACCTGATCAGATTCATTTTGAGCTCTTTCCTGAAGTTTCAAAGCCTCAGAATTCAAAAGCCTCTCCTTAAATTGAAGTTTCTCGTATTGAGAATAGGTCGAATGGACATTTTCCCTAAAAATCTGATACAATTTCTCAAAAGTATCAGGCTCTAGCTGATTATTTTCAATAAGTGGCTTAAGTCCCCATCCCATCTTCCAATCAGGAAGAAAAGCAATCACTTGAAGCATAAATTCCTTTTTTGTCATACGATACCAAGAAGTAAAATAAAGGTTTTTACTAAGTATACTCAGTTTTTTTAATTTGTCAAAAAACAAAAAAGAATTTATTCGCCTACTTAGCAAATAAAAATTTTCACATTATCGAGAATATCCACCAAGCAATAAAAATCCAATATTACGATTTCCCTTGTAAATATGCATAAATTCACTATAGTTTTTCTGAAAATTTATTCCTCATTTTCAAAAAAATGAAAGCGCTCCTAAAAAAACTCATCGCTTATGACAAACTCTACCCACTTTTACAAAATTCAGCCTTTTACCACTTCTTCAAAAGAACTCAGGCATCAGTGGCTCGTAGCCTCTACGGAAATCCAGCTGAGGGATTTTTTCTTATCGGTGTAACCTGAACAAACGGAAAAACAACCACGGTGAATCTCATTCACCAAATTCTCAATGATAATCTTGCTCCTGCTGTCGCAGTAAGCACTGCAAATATAAAAATCTGAAATAAAAATCTCAATAACCTCAAAAAAATGACCTCTCTAGATGCTTTTGACCTTCAAGCGCTTCTCTCTACTGCAAAAAATAATGGCTGCAAAATAGCAATCCTAGAAGCCAGTTCTCAAGGTCTCGATCAACACAGATTTGAAGGTGTGGATTTTGATGTAGCGGTACTGACAAATATTACCCATGATCATCTTGACTATCATGGAACTATGGAAAACTACGCTGAGAGCAAAAAAAAACTTTTCAAATGAGTGCTCAACAATAAAAAACAAAATAAATTCTGAATTTTCCCAAGCGATGACAGTTATGGAAGAAAATGGTTTGAAGAAATGCCTTTTGATAAAAAGATTAATTATGCCCTCCAAGCATCTGCTATCCTCAAGGCCACTCAGATCATCGAATACATAGATCATACCGAATTCACTTTTTCATACCTAGGAAAACTTTATCGTAGCTCTACAAAACTGCTCTGAACCTACAATATCAGCAACATCCTTGCTGCAATATCAGTTGGTATTCAGATCTGACTAAGCATGGATAGTATCCTCGCTTCAGTAGAAAGATTTGAAGGTATTGAATGAAGAATGCAGAACTTTACGATCAATGGGGTTCAGTATTTTGTTGATTTTGCACACACACCTGATGGACTGGAAAAAACACTTACCTTTCTTCATAACCAAAAAGGAGACTGAAAGCTGATTACTGTTTTTGGTGCCCCAGGGAATAGAGACAAAGCAAAAAGACCTATCATGTGAGAAATCGCAGGGCAATATTCGGATATCCTTATTGCAACTGATGATGATCCAAGTAGCGAAAATAGACTTGAGATCCTCGATCAGCTCACAAGTCAAATCCAGACAAAACTCTTTTCACAAGGGAAAGAACTCTTTATCATTCCAGAAAGACTCTATGCTATTAAACTCGCTAGAGATCTCGCAAAACCATGAGATATCGTCTTGATCGCAGGGAAAGGACATGAAAAAGTCCAACTCACAAATTTTGGGAAAAGAGAACGAAGCGACCAAGTCGTAGTCAAATCCTTTGCACAAAATACAAACCAATAAAAAAATCTGACTTTTTATCTTTTTTACAAAGATGCCAATTCCTTTGCTATATTTGGTTGTCATTCTGATAGCAATTATTCTCTTAGGACTTCTATCAGCAGAAAAACTGATCAAAATCACGTTTGCGAGCTATGTTATGCTTGCAATTTCGCTTGCACTAGGGACAATGCTGATCACGTATTCCTGAACACTTAATACCAATCCAGAACTAACATTTTTAGGAATCCGCTACGGAGCATACGCAAATTTCCTCACCAATGCACAACCAACAATCATTCTCGTACTTTCTGGTCTTTTATTATGGTTCTTTGCTCAAAACTCACATTTGCAAATCTCATTCTCAATGATTAGTTGAAAATTGCAAGCTTTAGTTTGGCTACCACTCTGCATTGGAAGTCTGATTTCTTATCTTTTTTTCACCCTAAGCTATTTTAAAGGAGGAATTTATGAATGGCTATTTATGAACCCAGAAATTCTCGCTTATACACAGTATTTGCCACTTTTTTGTTGTGTCGTTGGACTGCTAGTGATCATCTGTTCTTCTCATATCAATATCAAACTTACTATCTCAAAAGACGAACCAACACTCTAATTTTTAAAGAGTCCAAAACTGAATAATGTCGCTGATTGATCTGATTTTCCCGCGTGAATGCCTTGGTTGCGGTAAACAGGGATCCTATCTCTGTTTTGAGTGCAAAAAGAAACTCACTCCCCACCCAGAACTATGTCCTTTCTGCCATAGTCCTCAAAAAGATTTCAAGACTTGCCACCTCTGCAAATCCAACTGAGAAACTGCTCTTGAATGAGTACTTATCTGTTTCTCCTATCAAACACTCATCAAAAAACTAATTCTTAAGCTCAAATTTTATCATAAAAAAGATATTTGACTTTTCTTGGCTCAGAGGCTCAGCCTTTTGACTCAAACACACCAAACGCTCAGTGAAGCATTAAACCAGGGAAATCTCATTATCTCATTTATCCCTTCACATCGATGGAGACACTACTTTGAGAAAGGATATAATCAATCTGAACTTTTAGCAAAGCATCTCGCTAAAGAGCTTAATATCCCAGTTTTGCAACTTGCAAAAAAGGGCAAACACACTGCATCTCAACTCAAGCTTTCTAGATCACAAAGACAAAAAAATCTGAATTCAGCCTTCTCTCCACTACACCTTGAAAAAATACCAAAAGACTTCCATATACTCCTAGTAGATGACGTCACGACTACAGCATCCACACTCAAAGAGGTTGCAACTTGTATTAAATCAAATAGACCTGATCTCAAGATTCGATGAGGAGTTCTTGCAAGGCATACCTGATAATTTTATTCAACGCATGTAATTTTTATAATTTTTCCAAAGATAAGCATGGTATTCACAAAGGAAGAAAGAGAAGAGCTCCTTGCTATCAAGTGAGTCGGGAACACTTTCATAGATCGCTTAGAAGAAATAGGCTTCTGATCAGTAGAAAAACTTAAAAATACCTCTATAGAACAAATAATTACCCGCTGAGCGAAAATAACATGAAGCTCTTGCTATAAGAATAGTCCGCAGGCAAAAAATGCCGCACAAAATGCAATCCTCCGGGCAAAACAGAAGAGTAAAAAATAATAGTTAAACAAGGGATCTCTAGATATCCTTGCATTTTCAGACTGATTGACTAATATTTTACTCTGCAAAAGAGCATAGTGCAGTGGTAGCACGCCAATCTCCGAAGTTGGAGGTGTAGGTTCGATTCCTACTGCTCTTGAATATTTTGGAAGAAATAAAAAACTGACCACAAAAGTCAGATTTTTTGTTTTCTCTCTCACTATAACTATCTAAAAAAATCAACTTCATATAAGAGGAGTCTGTTTTTAACAATAAGATTTTAAGCCTACCAGAATAATTCTCATTTCCAATTGAAACCAAAAGCCCTTTCCTTATTATCATAAAAAACTTTAACCAAGCGAAACTATAATGGATATCTCTACAATCCTCGCTGAGGCAAAAACCACAATCAGCGATTTCAAAGATCAAAATCCTGACGGAACAGTCATTATCTGGTGAGCAACTGCAACAGGGAAAACCAAGCTTTCGGTTTTATTATCAGATTTTTTTGATATTGAGGTGATTTCAAGCGACAGTAGACAAATCTTCAGAAAAATGGACATCTGAACTGATAAAATCAGCAAAGAAATTAGGGAAAAACTACCCCATCATCAGATAGATATTGTAGATCCAGATGAAACCTATACTGCATGAGAACGAAAAGAAACAACAGATCAGCTTGTCAATCAAATCTTAACAAAAGGGAAAATCCCTTTTATCGTAGGAGGAACCTGACTCTATATCGACACAATTTATAAAAATTTCTCTATGCCTGAGTGTGCTCCTGACTATACTCTCAGAGCAGACTTAGAAAAAAAAGAAGCTGAAAAACCTGGTTTTCTCCACGAACAACTTAAAGCCATTGATCCAGAAGAAGCTCAGAAACTGCATCCAAATTCTACCAGATACCTCATTAGAGCTCTAGAAATCTTTTATCTCACAGGAAAAACAAAAACGGAGGGCTATATTCAGCAACCCGTTTCACATCCGCTACTTATGCTAGGACTCCGAAGAGACAAAGAATCCACAAACCAACTCATCAATCAAAGAATCAAACAAATGTTCAAAGATGGACTCATTGATGAAGTAGAAGGCTTACTCAAAGAAGGCTATAGTCCAAACCTTCAATCTATGCAAGGGATCTGATACAAAGAAGTTGTAAACTACCTCAACTGAGACTACGGACGTGAAAAGATGGAGGAACTCCTAAAAAGGAACACGCATCATCTGGCGAAAAAACAAAGGACTTGGTTTAGAAGATATATTGCTGAGGGGATTCAAACACCAAAAGCTTGAGTTGAATACAAAGTTCGGGAATTATAAAAAAGAGAAATCAGATTTCTCTTTTCTTTTTTTATATAAAATAAATTTAAGCCACCAGTTCCTTCTTTGTATCTGGAGAAACTCTACCAGCTGATGCAATAAGCTGCTGCCTATCACCAGAAGCCTGATGCCTAGCCAACTGCAGATAATACGGTGGACGCCCAAAATGACGATATCCAGTAATCTCTCTCACTCTATATCAAACTCAGCTCTTACTTGTCTTTTGTCCATTGAGATCTAAAACTCACTTATCAGTTGAAGAGCCGATTGTTTTCACATACCATTTCCCATTCTCCTGATACGGCTGTCCAACGACCATTTCAATATGATAGATTGGATTATGTCTCTTCTTAACTGGCTGTTCATCCCAATACATAAAATCTCAAACTCTGACTTCTTCTTTTGGAATATTAACATCACTAGCTTCAAAAGCCGCTGCCGTAAAACGAGAATCAAACTTAATCCCTTGCTCCTGAAAAGCCCAATTCCAAAGTCCTGAACAATCAAATCCACTTGGACCTGTAGCTCACCATTGATATGGCTTTCCAATTTGCCCCTCCGCAGACTTGATTGTCGCCTCAATGTATGGAATCTGCTCACTCGGTCGATTTTTAATCTCATGATGAGAATCTAGAGATTGCACCTTATGTTCCTGTGGAGAAACTCCCCCAGTAGTGGAAGAAGCTGAAGAATTCTGATTTCTTTCATTTTTCTGATCTTGAGAAGTATTTTCCTCAGTCTCTCAAGCAGAATCTTGACTTCATTCAGATTTTTCATCTATTTTACTCAAAACCTCGGCTCTGAGCTGATCAAGTTGTTCCTTAGTATCAACCTTTTTTAGTTTTTCCCTAATCTCTGAAAGCAATCCATGTAAAGAACTTAGCTCAAGCGCCTTTCCCATCATATTATCCTTGATCGCATCAAAAAATCACTCAGAAACCAGATAATCAACTACCATATCATCTGCGATACCAAGGATAGAAAGCGGATCTTTCTCCTTCATCTTTTCAACAACAGTTTTTGCTAAGTCAGTTTTGAGTTCAACAAGTTCTTCCTGAGTAGAACTAGCCTCTCAGCTCACAGCATCAATAAACTGTCCTAAATGATCTAATGTTCACATTCTTTGTAATATAAGCATATAAAATTATAAAAGCTCTTTTGTCAGCCAATCAGCTAACTTTTGCACCATTGTATCATCTTTTAAGGCGCCACACTTTGCTTCTAAATCTGATCTCTTCACGAGTGTTGTTCCATCAATAACGAGCGTCGGCTGAAATCTAAACTTCAAAATCTCCAAACTTGTAAAATCAGTCTTAAATTCAACCTTTTGCCCACGATATTTCGACACACATCGATTTCTCAAGTTCGCTAGCCAAAGCATTTCATGTAAAGAAAGCTCCAAAGATAAACCTGACAATATAAAGTTATCAGCCTTTTGTTCAAATTTTACCTTATGACCTCGACTTTTAATCTCTGAACTCTTTGGTAGATACTCGATATTTCATCTTTTCCCCTGCCAAACGACAGTATCTTTCTGATTTTCAATCTGATTTTGCAAACCTCCAAGTCCTCCAATAACCGCTTCCTCAGGCTGAGAAAGTGTTTTAATTTCATAGGTGCACTGAGGGATTTTTGTATCATCAATATACGAAACTACCTCAAGAGAAGAGATCTGCTCCTGAATACGCTTATCAATTTGAGCGAAAAGTCACTGATTCAGATTCATTTTAGTAATATTCATCTTCGTAGTTCAAATATTTCTCAGCATCCATCACTCCAAGATCTTTTCAATCACAAGATTTGAAGCACGCAAAGCCAACTTATGTTCCTCAGATTTATCAGACGCCCAAAGTGATTTAAGCGACTTCTCTTCTCCATTGATCTTAAGTTTAAGACTTTCTAACTTCTTCACATAGAACTCTTTAATTGGTTGCTGATCTAACGGAGAATCCTTTTCTAAACTCAGATTTCCTTCTTTATCAAAAATATTCTGTTGACCAAGCCTAACTGCTTCTTGAAAACTTCCAAAATCATCAATATCATTAGTCAACTTAAACTGACTCACTCTCAAAAGTAAACCTTTATATAAATTTTCAAAATACTGAGCATATTCCTCTGATTGCCTCAATGTCAAAGACGCCGCAGTTCACGGAGCATACACCAATAGATTTGCCTTAACTTGCTCTCGATCTTTATATTTCTGACTGATGATAAGCTCAAGTTCCCTCGGCAAATCTAAATCATCCTCAAAGCCAAAGCTTCCATCGATTCCCCTCAAGTCCTCTAACTTTTTATGAGCCAGCTCCACGCGATCAATACATTTCTGCTGTTCAGGACTATATTTTGTCCTATCAGATACTAGATATTGCTTCTCAACTCCAGCAAAAGCATCTAACCCTCCTATTTCTGAACTCATCGAACAAATCTTCATTTTCCCCGCGTCCCAAGTGAAAAACTTTCTCTGCAGATCACCAAGTCCAGCTCTTTTCGCCTCAATAATCAGATAATACGGCAATTCCAAATACTCTCCATTAGAAGCATAATTTTTAACAAAAGTAGAAATCTGATTTTTGACCTTTGTTTGCTCCTCTAAAGTTTTGACCATAAGCTCCTCAGTCAAAATCTCTCTAAGCACTTTCTCAAACTCTTGTTGTAAATAAGGATCAATCGCCTCAGTCTTGGTATCAATATTTGAGCCACGAATAGCACTAATCAAGCGATCAACCAATCCAGGCACATCCGCTGATTTTATTTCCTTGGGAAGCTGCTGCGATAATGCACGATCTATCAGCCAATCTCTATTGATCTTCCACTCACTAGTATAGTAAATACCATGAACTCCTCACTTATCCTCTGAAAAGAAAGCCATCAACTCCTCTGCTGAATTCGCTCCCTCATAGCCATAAAGTCTCTTTGCCAGTTGATACTTTACATTTTGACTTACATCATCAGAATACTCTAAATCTGAATTCCTCTCTTTAGCAAACTGAACAATATCAACTAATTCGTCCTTATTCAAAGTTTGAAACTGTAATTTCTGCTCATCAAAACCATTTTCAATCAACTTTTCAAGCATAGCCATATTTCTATTAGTATCCTGAGGAGAAAAGTGTGATACTTCCTCACTTCTCTGCTCAAGACTGAGCCATTCCCTATATTTTTTGATCAACTGTAAATTCTGACTATACTCAGGAGAATCTCCCTCTGCCATCAAAGAATCAAAATCAGTAACCGAAATAAGCTCCTCAAAAAGAAAACGATTATTCTTTCTCAAATCCTCAAGCTTTTTAACTTTTTCTCTCGGAAAGTCTGCAAAAAATTCTGATTTAAACTGTGCTAGATTCTTGGCATAATCAAGGTTCTCATCCCATTTTTTAGCTTCAAACATCTTCAAGTATCCAGCAGACTCTGCAACTAGATCAATCAAACCTGAGGTACCTGCTCAGCTTTTTAGCTTATTCATCAGATTCGGATTTTTAAACTGCTCAGTTAAATATTTAGTCCTAACAGCAATTTTCTCCTTAACTTTTTTCAAAGAAGTAGTAAACGCCTCAGCTTGCTCTGGGGACAAATCTTTCAAAAAATCTGACTCAGATTTCCTAGAAGCGATATAATAATGAAGCATCTCATCTGTACTATCTCTCATCTCTTCAATAAAAAGGAGCGAATACAGAGCTTCATCCAGGTTTTTAGATTTTACATTATCTGCAGGAGCACCAATTTTCTCATTCCAAGACTGGTTTCAAAACTTTTGAGTATGTAAACCTTGCAAAACTGCTTGCCTAAGCTCAGCTCTACTCTGCCTCAAGAAATCCTCTCTATTCTGCAGATAAAAATCATGCGTATCAAAATACAAGGCATCAGCTCCAATACTCACAGCCGCAGTCACTGCTCAAACCGCAAGTCAAACAACCACTCCAGGAGCACCACCTACAGCTCCAATCCCACCGCAAATAATAATTGCCTCTATCGCAAAAGAAGAAAGTCAAACCGCAAGCTGGAAGTTTGCCTGATTTTTCTTGTTTTCTGCCCTTGTTTGATTAACCTTTGCGATCAATTCCGCTTCATCCATCGTCTCAAGGTAAGTCCACACATCTAGCCCAAGACATGCCACATCAATCATCATAGCAGCTTTCAAACTTTTTGCCCACTGTGTTAATTTTTTACCTTTTGAGAGGACATTACTCATCGCTCGGAACTCCTGCGCATCCTTAGCGGATGCTAAAAGCTTCAGGACATCATCGCTGAGTTCCATATCAACTTTTTTCAATTTCATAATCTCGCGAATCTCTGCAGGCGTTTTTCCAATCAATTCATCTGCATATGGAGTAAGCTTTGAAAATTGTCTAGGATGCATGCCAGCAGCAGTCAATAACTCATCTGGGATCTGTCCTTTAAGACTATTCCACTGTTTAAACGCCACAAGTCCCTCATCATCCAAAGATTCAAATCCTGAACTCATCTTTTGAATCGTTTTATCAATATTTTTGATTTGTCTTTTACTCAAACGAGAACTCAATGCTTTTTTCTCATTTTCCAAATTCTCAATAAGATCATGCATTCCAGATTTCATCTTCGCTGCATCAATATTATTCAGATTGCGAGCCTCAGCCTGCTTAATCAACCTATCCACAGTCTCAATTCCCCCAACTCCAAGTAGTGAAGTTCAAGCTCCATACCCAATATTATGCCAAGAATTTCCTAAAGTATTTGTAGAACTCTCAGGGGAGCTTCCACTAGTCTGCCCCTCTAGACCTACACCTGAAGACGTACTTCAAGAATGTTGATCTGTGGAAGATGAAGCAGAATGTGAACTTCAAGAAGAATTAGAATTCTGATCTATACTTTCTGTCCCATCAGCTACAGGAGCTTCTCAGAGAATTTCAGCTTTAAGTCTAGAAAGTTCCTCTTGAGTATTTCTTTTTTCAATCTCTATTCTTTTTGCTTTCATAAATTCGAAAATCTCTTTTGCAGTCGAAGGCGCTACAAAATCAATAATATATCTCCACCAACCAAACTCCTTTGCCTCATCAAAGTGCTTTGGTAGCTCAGTTTTCCCAACGATAATATCCTTCACTTTGCTCTCAATAGGCAAAAGTGCTATTGATTTAAACCATCAAAGCTCTTTTTTGAAATCCTCAAGATAATACCCGGAAATTTCCTGTTTAAGTGTTTCTACCTGAGTTGACATAAGACTTTTTTTATTTCATTACATAAAACTAGCTAATCTTAGCTGCAAACTTAAAGAGAGATTTTACACAAGTTACAAACTCATCAGCATTTTTTATTGCCTTTTTAAATCCATCAGCTTTAATAGTTTTGAAAGTTTTAATCAAACTATCTAATTCTGAATCCAGCACTCAACCAACTTTCTTATTGAGCAGTTTTGATAATTCATCAACATCAAGATTTTTCAAAATATCATCAAAATTAGAAACCAGTTTATTTCAATTAGCATCTACCGCATCCTGAAGACGAGAAAGAGTTTTTAACTTTTTGATCGCTGCAAGAGAAAGCCCAGCATCTTGAAATGGTCAAAACATATCTAAAACATCAACTATTTGAGCAACTTCTGAAGTCGTTTTTCAAGACAACATATCTAAAAATTCATCACAAGAATCAAGTTGTTGCTTGATCTTTAGCTTTCCAGCATCTGAACTAGCTTTTTCTAACTGTTTTGATAATGAAACTTTTGAATTAAGAGTTCTTTGGACAAGTCCCTTATACTCAGGACTATCCAAGAGCTGCTGAATACCCTTAAAATCAACAGGCAATCCCTTATTGAATTTATCAACTCCGATCTGCAGTGCATCTGGACTTACACCCGTCCTCACTGCCTCTCTAATATCTGAAGAATGATCAAAGTATTTTACAAGATCATCATACAGATTTCTATGATTATTTCTCAGATCTAAGAGATATTGTTGCCCGTTCTTTCTTGTTACATAGGTATCAAAAATCTTAGCAAGATAGTCCTCTTTCTTGGTATCTTTGGATATATTAAACATCTTGAGCCACTCTTCTCTTTTATTTACATCCATAAATGGTGCATGGCTCTTTCTACTCAAAATACGCTCAACTTTTTCAAGAGAAATATCTCAGTTATCAAGTGCCGTAAGCAATTTTTCTTGTCCAAGTTCACCTCTAAAGAAAAGATTTGACTGTACCCAGCTTGGAGACCCATAGATCATTTTATTTCTGAGTCTGCTTCCAATCGCAGTTTTGTCCATCAACTTATTCATCACAAAAAGCGGTACTGTCAACGGAGCACCCGCTGTTTTAAGTCCAAAAATCACAGTTTTATTGCTCCTCATAAGCACTCCTGCAGCACTAATCACAATTCCAGTTCCCAAAAGCGAACCCATAAAAGTAGAAAAACCTGACAAATATTCTCAGTTATACACTTGTTTGAGACTCTTTCATAAATTCTTTATCGATCCAAGCAAAAATCCTGGCACTCTATAGATAATATTTCAGTTCTCATCGATATCTTTTTGGATAGTCATCTGTCCGAGGAAACATTCCTTTTTGAGTGCTAAAAGATCATTCATCACCTGAGCAGTAGCTTTAAGCTCCTCTGTAGGAATTTCCTCTCAATTCGCCAAACGCTGCTTTTGTTGTTCGAGAAAAGTCTGAGAACCACGGAGTATCTCATGAAGACCAGATTTTTCAATATATTCTCTTAAACATGCATTATCTGTTGCAAATAGATCTCCATACATATTTAATACACTCTCCTCAACAGCATCAATCAATTCTTCATCAATATCTTTCGCAACATTTTCACATGCCGATTGAAGGTTCTTTTTCTCATCCTGAGTGAATGCTTCTCCAGACTTTTTATTATATGCTACTTGCAAAATATCCGACTTTCCACTCTGAGCATCCAAGAGCTCATCTCTTCTCTGATCAAGTTTCTGAATCTCATCTTTAAGATCTTGTGAAACATCTGCTGAATCAAGCCCACATTTTTTGAGAATATTCATCGCACTAGCAATTGGAGCATCCACAAATGCCTGATAATCAGGATCCTTTGCAATATACTTCTCAAAATTGTCACTATCAGATAGAAGCTCTTTCTTAGAAATATTAAGGGTCTTAGATTTTTTCTGCGCGATAGCATCAGCAAGCTGATCCTTCTTTTCAAAAAGGAAAGTCTGAACTCTGATCCCTTGCCTAAAAAAATACTTTAATTCATTTTGGGCCTCCTCACTATTCTCTCACCAGGCCTTAATCTTATCTACGATTGATCCTTCAATATTTTCAACCAATTTCCAAGACGGCAACTTACTAAAAAATGATTCCACTAGAACAGCAAGTTTCTCGGTACTCCAGCTAAGAATATGATTCTTCATCTTAGCAAATCCCTCTCCTAACAAGCTCTTAAATGAACTATTTTGCTCCAAAATAGCTGCAACACTTCCATATTGATTATCCAGACAAAAAGGGATGATTCACTTATAATTTTTAGCATCAGGATTAGATTTTTTCATTTCATTAGAGATTCTCTGCATTTCTAGCTCATCCTGATATCCAGCATCAAGTTCCTTTTGATAAAAAGTTGAATATAAAACATCGATATTCTCTCCAATGGTCTCATAATTTTCAGCCTTTTCCTTATTTTCTGGATTAGAGTGAAACTTATTATATCCATTGTATTTATCACCTCATGACGCTTCTTTTCATGGTTCAGGATCACCATTAAACCAGTTCCAGAGCTTACTAATCCCCCAAATTGAACCAACAGTTATTCCTCCCCATTTTAGAGCCTTTCAAAACCAGCTATTCCAAAATCAGCCTTTTTTCTCTTTTTTTGATTTTGATTCTTCTTTGGTATTTTCCTCCTTTTCTTCCTCCTCATCACTACCAAAGAGCCACTTAACGCCCTTATACACAAGTGCAACAGCACCAACTCCTGTAGCTACAAAACCAGCAGTACGAAGAATATTTTTCCCAGGTTCTTTACTCCAAGTTTCCTTACTACGCACCGCATCTCGCTGCTCTCCAGTAAAATGCTTGAGAGATGCCCAACTTCACTCCTCTTTTTTCTGAGTTAATGTTTTATCTTTCCCATTATCTGGATTCATAGTCCTAGAATCCTGGTCCGCTTGATCTTTCCCTTGAGAAACCACATCTTCTAGTTTTCAAAGCTCTTTTGAAAAATCAGAAACCTTAGATTGCACCTCTGCAATCTTCTCTTTTACATTTTGATCTTTCTCCCTCTCAAACTGAACTTTTGCCAGCTCCTGAACAACCTGAATAGATTGGTAAAGTTCAAGCTTTTTCTGAGCCTTTTCCTTACTTTCTGTCAGTTTTTTTAAAGCATCAAGATCCGCCTTGATCTTATCAGTCTCAGACTGCAAACTCTTTAAAACATCAATAGAATTTTGAACCATAACTACAAAAATACAAATAAAATTTTCCATATAAGTATACATAAAAGTACAAAAAAAATAAAATTCTGACTTCTGTTTCTCTTGTTTATAGCTTGACATTTTTATTTTTTATGATTAGAGCATTATAATTGACTTGCAATCTCTCCTGAGAAAAAATATACTTAGAGTCAGTTTTGAACAAAAAAACTCAAGAAAACTCTTGTGCTTTAATTCCCCTCAGGAAAAATGTCAACATTAGCAAACATAATCTGAATTCTAACCTATTCCTTGATCAGTATTGGACTAGCTATGCTGCTCTATCCACTGTATATCAAGCTCCTTAGAAAACTCAAAGCAGGAAAAACTATCCGTGAAAACAACGCCACTGGAGAAAAATCCGAAATATTTGCAAAACTCCACTCTCACAAAGCAGGAACTCCAACGATGGGATGAGGACTCTTCATGGTGATTATGCTAATCATGATCTGACTTTCCTTTATCCTACAAAAAAAAGGAATCATCACCTACTCACTGCGAAATAGCAAAGAAACCTATATTATTCTCTTCGGTTTTTTTAGCATGTGATTGATTGGACTAGTTGATGACTGGCTTAATATCAAAAACTTCTGAAAGATCAAGTGATTAAGCGCAAAGGCAAAAATGACAGGGATGATCCTCTTTTCAGCCTTCATCTCCTATTGGTTTTATGTAAAACTAGGTATCGACTATATCAATCTACGACCCCTTTGATGAAAAATAGAAATCTGAATCTTCTTCCCAATTTTAACCTTCCTCACAACAATTGGAATCGTTAATGCCATCAACATCACAGATGGGCTTGATGGACTAGCTGGTGGACTCATCATCATCGTCCTTTGATGCCTTGGTATCTCAACCTTCCTCAATGGAACCTATATCGCGACGACAATTATCTCAATTCTCATTTCAGTTTTAGTAGCTTTCCTCTTCTACAATATCAATCCAGCAAAAGTCTTTATGGGTGATAGCTGAGCTTTCGCACTAGGAGGAATTGTTGCATCACTTCTCTACCTGCTCAATATGAGATTTTGAATCATTATCCCCTTCATCATAATTTTCTGAGTTTTCATCTTAGAATTCCTCTCAAGCGGGCTCCAAATCTTCTGGAAAAAAATCCTCAAAAGAAAGCTCTTCGCAGTAGCACCTTTTCATCATCTGCTTGAATACAAAGGAATGCAAGAGTCTACAATCGTAATGAAAATCTGGCTCATCCAAGCGATCCTAGGTATTATCTGAGTTATTTTCATCCTTGTGCAGTACTTAACTCTTAAACATCCTATCATCTATATTTCTTAGATACTAATCAAAAAGCTCAATTACTGTCCTATGAGTTACATAGGACTTTTTTTTAATCAAAAAAAATCTGACTTTATGTTGACTTTTTATAGAAATTACGTATAAGATAAAATATAAATCTAAAGAAAAAATATTTCTTTCAGATTTAGGATCATTAACAAAAATCACAATTATTAACAAAAATAAATAAAGTTAAATTTTTACAAAAATGAGAAAAATCATCCAACTCATGACAAACAAAGTGAAGACAGTAGCTTTGTTTCTCGCAACCCTTGTAATAGTATCTCTCACAACTTCTTGCCAAAAAGAAGATGTCGAAGATACAAATCAATCTACAGAAAAAAACACCCCTCAAGTCCTATTTTCCCCACCTCAGGTTTCTATTACAAACCATGTAGAATGGGAAAGTGAATTAGATATGACTAAAACAGAAGAAGGATATCTAACACTCAGGATAAAAATCCCACACAAGAAGGCTAACGATGGAAAGATATATGATTTAGAGTATATTGAAGACATCACATTAGCCGGACAATGGGAAATAGTAGGCGATGGAGTCAGTATTAGAGGTTTAGAAGTACTAACACTTTCTACTGATAAAAATTCTTTTAATATCACACAAGATCATCCAAAACCAGAAGGCTCGTTCATATACCTAGAACGCCAGTATGGTCTAAGCAAAAGATTATCTAAAGGATATTGGAAGATAGAAAAACAGTGGATTAGAGGTAAGGTAAAGTATAGAGATACTGCTCCTCTAGACTTAAATACAAATCCCAAGCCTAAAGAAGAGGTAAAAAAGGAGAAGAAAAAAACTCCGGTCCCAATAAGGGATTAGATTGATTGGCTACAAAAGTACAAGAGCTCTATTTTATTTAATCAATAAGATAGAACTCTTGTACATCTAACAGTTTAAAATGTCCTATGTAACTCATAGGACTTTTTTCAACCAAAAAAATCTGATTCTTTCTCCTTGATTTTATATCGCAAATAAATATAAAAGATCAGCATTCCCCTTGAGGAGGAAATTTTTGCGTATGCTCAAGCTCTCGTAGTTCAATGGATAGAATAGGCCCGTCCTAAGGGTTAGATGTAGGTTCGATTCCTACCGAGAGTACGTGGACATTCCGAAAAAGGCAATTTGCTTTTGGGTTTGTTCAGAATTCTTTTTATTTTTATAAGTGGTTTGTTTAATGGCAAAAACACAGGAAAATGTATTTCAGAGACACGAGAGAGATACTGGGTCTCCACAAATGCAAATCGGTCTTTTATCTGATCAAATCGCAATGTTGCAAGCACATGTTGCAACTAATGCAAAAGATTATGATGCAAAGAGAAGTCTTTTGAAGAAGGTAGCAAAGAGAAGATCTTTCTTGAGATACCTTAAGACAAAGGATCTAGATGCTTACACAAAAATCAGTAAAAAAATCTGACTTAAGGTCTAATTATTCTTAATTTTATTTATTTAATTTTACATCATTAATGGCTAAAAAAGCTACTGCCCCAGCGGCAAGCCAGTTCACAGTTCCTCTTATCAAGGAAGGGCAAAAAGTAAAGTGAACAATCCTTAAAGAAATTGAAAACGGAGTTCTTGTAAACTGCGAAAATGGAGCATTTACTGGTATCATCCTTTCAAAAGAAGCTAAGGAACTTAAAAGATCACAGTTTGATCTTAACCCATCTACAGAACTTGAGCTTGAGATTATCAATCCAGCTGTAAGACACGAAGATGGATACTACATCGTTTCAGTAACTAGACTACTCCAATACGACGTATGGAAGTCAGTTATTGCAAAGTTCGAAAAGGATGAAATCATCACTGTTGTTCCTACTGAGGCAAACCTTGGAGGACTTTTGATCGATATGCATGGTATCAAGGGATTCATCCCATTGTCTCAACTTGCTCCTATCCACTACCCTAGAGTAGAAGATGGAGATCAAGAAGCTATCTTTGATAAACTTCTTGAACTTATCGGACAGGAAATCAAGGTAAGAGTGATCAATATCGATGAAGAAGACAGAAGAATCATCCTTTCTGAAAGAGAAGCTCTCAAAGAAGAAAGAGAAAAGGTTCTTGCTGAACTTGAAGTTGGAAAGGTATTTGATGGAGTTGTTTCAGGAATCTCTTCATACGGACTTTTCGTGACTATCGGAGGTACTGTTGAAGGTCTCGTTCACATCTCAGAAATTACTTACGGACACGTAAATGATATTGATAGACTTGGAAAGATCGGAGACAAGATGCAAGTTAAAGTAATTGGTCTTGAAAACGGAAAGATATCTCTTTCAAGCAAACAGCTCAAAGGAGATCCTTGGTCAGAGCTTCCAAAGAAGTACAAGGTTGGAGATATCATCGAAGGAGAAATCATCAGATTTGTACCTTATGGAGTATTCGTGAGAGTATTTGACGATATCAATGGACTCGTTCACCTTAGCGAGCTTTCTCAAAAAGCAGTTAACAATCCAAATGAAATCGTAAAACTTGGACAAATTGTAAAGGCTAAGCTTATCCTCATCGATCCTAAAAACAGAAAGATCGGACTTTCAATGAAACACTTGGAAGATAAAGCTGAAGGAGAAACTACAAAAAAAACTCCTAAAGCAAAAGAAGCTACGGAAGATGCAGAATAATTTGTCATTAAATAATGAGGAAAACCTGAATCAATCTCAGGTTTTTTTCTTTTTCTCTAAAATCCTCTCAAAAAGTTGCAAAATAAAAAAATCTAAATATAATCAGCCTTAGCTTTATATTCTATACAAAATAAAATATGTCAAACGTAAAAGACCTTTTACCAACACTTAATGATCATCAATTGGCTTATGTCAATCTTGATCTCCCAAATCCAAAAAATGGACAATATATGCTTGTTGCAGCTCACTTTCAACCTGGAAAATCAATGAACATTCTCCAGGCAGCTTGTGAAGTTGCAGCTGAATCATCTACTGGAACAAATTTCCTAGTTGAGACGGAAACAGCCTTTTCAAAAGAAATGAATGCCCTTGTTTACAAGGTGGATGTAGAAAAAGAGCTTATCTGGATCGCATACCCATGGAGACTTTTTGATAGAGGTTGAAATATTCAGAATATTCTAACCTATATTGCAGGAAATGTCTTTGGAATGAAGGAAGTAAAAGCATTAAAAATTCTTGATGTATGGTTTCCACCTGCAATGCTTGAACAATACGACGGACCAAGCTATACCCTAGCAGACATGAGAAAATACCTCAATGTTTACAATAGACCAATCCTAGGAACCATCATCAAACCAAAGATGGGACTTACCTCTGCTGAATACGCTGAGGTGTGTTACGATTTTTGGGTATGAGGAGGAGACTTTGTAAAAAATGATGAACCACAAGCAAATCAGGATTTTTGTCCTTATGATAAAATGGTCAAACACGTAAAGGAAGCTATGGACAAAGCAGTAAAAGAAACCTGACAGAAAAAGGTACACTCTTTCAATGTATCAGCTGCTGATTACGATACCATGATCGAAAGATGTGAAATGATTAGAAACGCAGGATTTGAACCAGGATCTTATGCATTCCTAATTGATGGTACAACAGCAGGTTGGATGGCAGTTCAAACCTTGAGAAGAAAATATCCAGATGTATTTATCCACTTTCATAGAGCTGGGCATGGTGCATTCACTAGACCAGAAAACCCTATTGGATACTCAGTTTTAGTCCTTTCAAAATTTGCAAGACTCGCTGGAGCTTCTGGAATCCATACAGGAACTGCAGGAGTTGGGAAAATGGCTGGAGATAAAGCAGAAGATGTAACTGCAGCAGAAGGTATCAGATATATGAAAAAGACTGGACATATCTTTGAACAGTCTTGGGGAACAATTCCTGAAACGGATAAAGACTTTGTAACGCTCGTACAAAGAGACGAAGATAACGAAGAAGTACTTACTGATGATAGCTGGAGAGCAATCAAGACCTGCTGCCCTATCATCTCCGGAGGTCTTAACCCAACTCTTCTCAAACCTTTCATTGATCTCATGGGAAATGTAGACTTCATCACAACAATGGGTGCGGGATGTCACGCTCATCCAAAGGGAACTCAGTCAGGAGCTAAAGCTCTTGTGCAAGCCTGTGAAGCATATCAAAAAGGAGTAGATATTCATGAATATGCTAAAAATAAGCCTGAACTCGCTGAAGCAATTGCATTCTTTGAAAAACCATCTACAAAAGAAAAGATGAAAACACTTAGAATTGCAGCATAATAAAAAATCTGACTTTTAAACCAACGAAAAACAAAAATGAGCCAACTACAACAGGTCGTTCAGTTCGCTATTGAAAAATCAGCAACCACACTACTCAATCACTTCAAAAACCAATACGGAAGTCTGATTTTTCTTCCCCTATGAGTAAACGACCAGACTCCTCATAAAATTGCACCTAAAGTTGCTGAAAGTATTTTCACATCAGGACTCTTAACTCAAAAAGCTGACTGAAAATACCTACTCTCTTTTACCGATGAAAAGGTCTGAATCGTATACGATAGCTTTCTAACAAGCTTTATCGACACGCTAAACTTTATCGCAAAAGGAGTAATGAGTACACTGGGAATGAAAATGTTCTGGAGTGATTTTGCTCGCCTCTTAGCTGAGAAAAAAATAACTAACCCAGCAACTTATGAAAAACGAAAGACAAATCTGAAAATCATCCTCGATACTTGCTTTGTACAGTTGGTGACTGATCTTCAATCGCAAGGGCTTCAAACAGAAATTACCAATGGAGAAACTCTTTTCCCAACAGTAAACGAAGCAAGCTCAAGCCTCAGAATCTTTCAATAATAAACAAATATGAGGAGCACATAAGATAATTAAAAAAAATCAATAGATCAAAAAAACCTGAATCAATCTCAGGTTTTTTCTTATTTCTTATCTATCAAAATGGCATTCAACAGTCCATTTACCAATTTTGGAGCTCCATCATCAGAATATCTCTTTGCCAGCTCAACCATCTCATTGATCACCACAGCAGGCGGCGTATCCATTACCTTTACCTCTAAATACCCCTGCAAAAGACATACCTGATCCATAATATCCATCTGCTCATATTGGAAAGTTTGCGTATTCTGATTAACCTTCTCAATCAATTCTTCTTCATAACGAGAAATAGCAGAAGTCACCTTAAAAACATAATCTGTATCAATCTCCTCAAGTTGCCACTGATCAAAACCATACTTCATCAAATACCCAGCATCCTCCTCCGGACTCTGATTGATCAAATACTCAGTAACTTGTGCCTGGACATATTCATCAATATGCTCTTGCTGCTGTTTTTTTGATGCTACTTGTTTGAGAAATTCAGCATCAAAAAATGAATTTTCAGCTGGAGTATCAGGAGAAGAAATCTGATCTCATGCTTCAGCAACTTTAGATGGCTGAACAATCAGATTTTTTTGCATTGCAGAAAAAAAACAATGCTCGTAAATATAGGATAATACCACTTTCCTCGCATTGATTCTTTTTCTAATATCCATAGGAATAATCTTCCAGAGCTAAATAATAAGGAGACTAAGCGTCTACTACAGTATCCTTAGCCTTTGACTTAATAGTAAGAACTTGCTTACCATTATAATATCCACAAGATGGACAAACTCTATGATTTAGTCTATTAGCACCACAGTTTGGACACTTTGCAGTTTGATAAGTATTTTCTAATCTCTTAAGATTAATAGATTTCCAAGTTGAGTGTCTTTTACGAGATTGCACTTTACTCACCTTTTTCTTTGGACCAATTGTCATTTGATAAGTTGTGATTAGTAAATTAAAAAATTATCACTTAATATTACTCAGCCTTTGCCTTTTTTGCAGGAGCCTTCTTTGGAGCTGCTGCTTTCTTAGCTGGAGCTTTTTTTGCAGGAGCCTTAGCTGTTTTTTCAGCCTTTGGTGCATCCTCTTTTACCTTCAATAGCTCTTCTGGAGAAACTACCTCAACAACAGTCTTAAGATAAGTTCTTCCATTGAATTTCTTAAAGTTCTTCTTTCTGAATGCAACTACTCCATCAATTGCAGCATGTACTGAAAAATCTGCAGCTTCATAAGTATTTTTTCCGCATTCATATTTAGAACCTTTTTGTCTAATAATAATATTCCCAGCTAAAACTGGCTGTCCTCCAAAGACCTTGACTCCACGATATTTTGGTTGTGAGTCCTTTAGATTTTTAACCGAACCAGCGGCTTTTTTGTGTGCCATTATTCCTCAAACAATATAAAAATTTGACTGAAGACCTTTATAGTGATTGGCGATAGATAATCAAGAGAAAATAACACAGTTTTTAATTTTCAGCAAAAAACATCAAATAAAAAGCTGAATATATCAGATTTTTTAACTATTTTCTTTAGACATAAAATCAAGAGAAAAATAAAGATAAAAAAATCTCTCATTTGAAATTGAAACTCAGAGTAGATTTCATACAATCTGAAATCAGATTTTTACCACTTTTGACATAAAATATAAATATGCAACTCAAAGACTATATCGCCTCAAATCTCAATGATGAACAAACTGCTGCGGCTCTCCATACCAACACATCAGCTCTGATTATCGCTGGTGCTGGAAGTTGAAAAACAAGGGTACTTACTTACAAGATCGCATATCTAATCTGGTGAAAAAATATCAAAGTAGAGAGAATCTTAGCGGTAACCTTCACCAACAAAGCAGCAAACGAGATGAAAGAGAGACTGATCAAGCTTTGAGACGAAATTTCTAGCCAATCATTTACAAATGAAGAACAAAAATCTGACTCAGACTTTTGAGATTTTCTCAATAAAATGAATACAACCACTCCGAGCTCAATGCCGCGCCTTGATTCAAGAAAACTCAAATGGATTGGAACTTTCCACTCAATTTTCCTCAAAATTCTTAAAGAAGATATCGAAAGGTTGGAAATGAAATACAATAAAAACTTTGGAATCTTAGACGCCGATGATAGCGCAAAAATCATCAGAGACATTCTCAAAAGATATGCAATGGCAGATACCTTCAAACCCCAAGAAGTAAAAAGCTTTATTTCAAAGCAAAAAAACGAAGGAAGAACTGCAGAACTCTTCCTCAAATATAGCAACGGAAACTATGAAGATCAAATGGGGAAACTCTACCAAGAATACGAAAAGGAACTCGAAAAATCAAACAGCCTTGATTTTGATGATTTACTACTCCTCCCCTATCAACTCTTCAAAAAAAATCCTGAAGTCCTTCAAAAATGGCAAAACAGCTTTGACTATATTCTCGTAGATGAAGCTCAAGATACCAACTGGATCCAATTTGAACTGATGAAAATGATGAGCTGAGAATGAGCAAATATCACACTCATTGGAGATGATTTTCAGAGTATCTATGGACGAAGAGGTGCACTTATGGAGAACTTTCTCAATGTAAAACAATACTGGCCAGATATCCAAATGTTTAAGCTCCAAACCAATTATCGTTCAAAAGCGCATATCGTCTCAGCAGGTAATGCTGTTATCAAGCAAAATAAAAACCAATACGAAAAAAACATCATCGCGTATAGAGAATGAAACGACAAAATTACTGTTCTCACGTACAATACCGATATTGATGAAGCAGCAAATACGATTGATCTCATCAAACAAATGAAAGATAAAGGGAAACTAAAATCACGAGGACAGGTAGCAATCCTCTACAGAACAAACTCTCAATCTCAGAATTTTGAATCTCTTTTTGTTCAAGAAGGAATCCCCTACAAAATCTATGGAGCATTTAAATTTTTTGAAAGAAAAGAAATCAAGGATATCCTTGCCTATCTCAAAGTGATCAATAATCCGTTTGATACAGTATCGCTCAAGAGAGTGCTGAATATTCCAAACAGAAAAATCTGAAAAACTTCCCTTGAAAGACTAGAATCCTATGCCTTAGAAATGGGAGTGAGCCTGTATGAAATATTACTCACACTTTCTGAAATGGGAACGACAAAAATAATTGAACAAGAATGCTGAATCAAACTGACAACTCCAGCACTCGATGGGATCAAAGATTTTATTGAACTTTTCAATCAATTAACAACAGCGATCAAAACACTTAATCCAGCAGATCTTACCGAATATCTTGTCAAAAAAATTGATTATAAAGGCTACCTTATCAAGGAAGAAGACAGTGAACAAACTGCAGAAGAAAAATACGAAAACATTGGACAGCTGATCAACATGGCGAGCAAATATGAATTTTGAACCGCAAATGCAAATGAAGAAATCATCAGTTCTGGAGAAGAGTTACTGAGACGATTTTTGGAAGAAGTAACCCTAATGGTAGATACTATTGAAAATACAGATGAGAATTCTGACGCAGTCAAACTCATGACGATCCACTCTAGTAAAGGACTAGAGTTCCCGGCTGTCTTTATCGTAGGTGCAGAGGACAATATCTTTCCGCTTGCAAACTCTCTTCTCGAGCCAAAAATGCTAGAAGAAGAAAGGAGACTAATGTATGTCGCAATTACTAGAGCCAAAGACGCGCTCTTCATCTCGCATGCAAACAGCAGAATGACCCGAGGACAAACCAAGATGAATCCTGTCAGCAGATTTCTCCAGGAAATCCCGAACGATCTGCTCAAATTCTACGACCTTACCAAAGGCTGAGGAGCCCAGCATCAATCTTCAATCACTGAATGAGCAACTGTAAGGCATAAGCTCTTTGGAACTGGATATGTGCTTGAAATATGGAATAATCTCGGAATTGTAAAATTTCATAATCCAAAATTCTGACTCAGAAAGGTTGAACTCAGATTTTTGGAAGAATGTTAAAACTCCTCTTTTTAGAACCTAGAAAAATCTCAATATGCAACTGTGCTTTGCACCGATGGATGGGATCACAAATTGTGCAACCCGCCTGATCACGAAAAACATTTTTGATCGTTATAAAAATCAAAACGATACCCTACAGCTACGAACTGAGTTTATGAATGCTGATGGTTTTATCATCAATCCAAGCAAAGTCATCAGGCATATCTTGACCACACCTGAACAACTCCCAATCGCTCAGATCTACTGAGGGAATGAAGCAACACTCCTGCAAACCGCCAAGATCTTAGTTGAAAAATATGCCGACCAATTCTCAGGGATCGAGCTCAATACCTGATGTCCATCAAACACCGTCATGAAATGTGGTGGTGGCTCTGATATGCTTAGACACCGTGAAAAAACTATCACAATCATCCAAAATCTTTCAAAAATCGTAAAAAAAAATTCTGATTTATCTTTTTCTGTAAAATCCAGAGCAGGACTTCATGAAGAAGACAAACCTGAACAGCTCGACTTCCTAAAAAGTATCGCACCAAGCTGCGATCTGATTAGTATTCACGGGAGAACCCTCAAACAACTCTATACAGGAGATGCTGATTTTTGATTTATACACCAGGTCAAACAATCGCTCCCCTGCAAAGTTGTCGCCAACTGAGGCATCACCTCTTATCAAATGGCTAAAGAAGTACTTGATCAACGGAAATTTGACGGGATCATGATTGGACAAGGCGCTATAGGAAATCCCCGAATCTTCACGCAACATCTCCCATCACTCAGCGAAAAACTAGAGACCATGCAAGAACACCTACTCATGATGATAGCCTGCGATCTACGATTTGAACAATGGTGAGAAAAGGTAGATAACTACGCTCTCAACCAACCAACACTCGAAGATTTAGAAAAACAAAAAAAACTGATTGATTTTTCAAAAGAATATCGTTCAGTTGTAGAATTTAGAAAATACCTTTTTCAATATATAAAGGGGATACCAGATACTCGCGAACGAAAGCAAAAGGTCATACCTATCAAAACTGTAGGAGAACTTTTCTCTGCATTTGAAGAATTAGCCTCTCATAGATAAAACTAACTATCATTGCAAGATTTCACTCAAGATGGCATTGCGAACCCAGTGAAGCTATCTAGATAAAATCAAACTTGCTGACTATAATATCTCCACAGCTTCACCTCACAATGCCTCAAGAAAAATCTGAACAAAAATCAGATTTTTTTTCTTGTTAAGACTTGTATTCTCTATAAAAAACACTATAAATCAGATAATTTACTTTTTCATATATTCATTCAAAATGCAAACGACAAGTATCAAAACGATCTATAAAAGCTACGAATCACTTATCGGAAGCAAGATCATCGTAAACGGACGAGTAAGAAGTCTCAGAGATTCAAAGACTTTTGGATTTATCGAACTCAATGATGGTTCATATCTAAAAAATCTTCAGATCGTTTTTGAACAAGAACTTGAAAATTTCAATGAAGTCGTAAAATACGGAACAGGAAGCAGCCTTCAGATTGAATGAGATCTCATAAAATCTGAATGAGCAAAACAAGCTTTTGAACTCAAAGCTACAAAAATCACGCTTTTGGGAGCAGCAGATGAAACATTCCCACTCCAAAAAAAGAGACACTCTTTTGAATATCTCAGAACTATCGCCCACCTCAGACCAAGAACAAACACTTTTTCAGCAGTATTCAGAGTAAGAAGTCTACTTTCTTTCGCTATTCATAAGTTTTTTAATGAAAGAGGTTTTATCCGAGTACATACGCCAATTATCACTGCAAGTGATGCTGAAGGAGCCGGAGAAATGTTCCAAATCACAACTCTAGACCTTAAAAATACTCCAAAATCTGAATCTGGAGAGGTTGATTTTTCTAAAGACTTCTTCTGAAAAAAGGCTGGTTTAACAGTAAGTGGACAACTTGAAGGAGAGACTTTTGCCTCTGCCTTTGGGAAAATCTATACTTTCGGACCAACATTCCGTGCAGAAAATTCAAATACAACAAGACACCTTTCAGAATTCTGGATGATTGAACCTGAAATCGCATTTGCTGACCTCAAAGAAAATATGCAAATTGCAGAAGATATGATCAAATATGTTCTTAGATATGTTCTAGAAGAGGCTCCTGCTGAGATGGAATTTTTTGACCAATTTATTTTCCCAGGAGTAAAAGAAAGAGCTGAGAAACTAGTTAATTCAACTTTCGCGAGAGTAACCTACACCGAAGCAATTGAACTCCTTAAAAAATCAGGGCAAAATTTTGAATACGCTCCAGAATGGGGTATCGATCTTCAGACTGAACACGAGAGATTCCTCTCAGAAAAAGTCTTTAACGGACCAGTATTTGTAACCGATTATCCACAAGAAATTAAAGCCTTCTATATGAAACTCAACGAAGATGGGAAAACTGTTAGAGCAATGGATATGCTCGTACCTGGAATCGGAGAGCTCATCTGAGGATCTCAAAGAGAAGATAACTACGAAAAATTAACGAAAAAGATGGAGAAGCTCGAGATGTCTACAGAAGACTATCAATGGTATCTTGATCTCAGAAAATATGGAAGCGTTCCACATTCAGGTTTTGGACTTGGATTTGAAAGACTCGTAATGTACGTAACTGGTATGGAGAATATTCGTGATGTAATTCCGTTCCCAAGAACTCCTAAGAATTGTGAATTTTAGTTGTTTTCAAATAGTTTTTAAGGTCTCAAATTTATGTATAAATGGGAAGTTTGAACAAACAAACAGTCAGTAAAAAAGATCTTAATAGTAATTTCAGAACATACAAAAATAAAACACCACAAGATAGAAAACTCTTCCTCACAAGTAACATCTGAGGTATAAAGAAAGACAATGACACCTATACTCCAACAAAATTTTCTGAGAAAAATAATTTTTTGGCAAATTTAAAATCAGAAATTACTTGAAACAAAAAATTTGTCCTCATTTCAAGCAACCCGAATGATTATAAGGGGAATGATCTTTTCTTAGAATTAGATAAAAAGGCTCTAGAATATTCATGATTATCTTTTAAGGAATATCAAGTCCTTGATAACCGTACAAAAGGTAATATAAAAAATATCCTAAATCAGGCTTCTTTGATCCTACTCGCCGGGGGCAATACTTATCAGCAAAATCTCTTTTTCCATGAGATAGACCTAGCAAATTACCTTATCAATTTAGATTGCCCTATTGTATGAATCAGTGCTGGAGCAATGAATTGTTCCAACTCAGTCTTAAATACTTCTGAGAAAATCAAAAATTCTGATTTGCCTCTACTATTGGAGGGATTAGGACTTAGTAAAATCAGCATTGAACCACATTTTGAAAAGAAAAGAGAGAATCCTGAAATAATGAACACCCTACTTCAAGAGTCCTATACGAGAAAAATCTACGGTCTACGAGATGGAAGTTATATTTTCAATAACAAAATCTATGGTAGATGTGAGGTAATTGAGAATGGGGACATTAGACCTATATGTAATGATAATCAGGAGATGCCTCTTGATTAGACTGAGAAAAAGATTTTAGTTTACATTTTCAAACAACGAAAATGGACAATACTCTTGAACTACGGGAAAATCAGATAACATCAAAGATAAATAAAGACACAGACTACAAAATCTCTACTTGATCAGAGTATTCTCAGCAACAGATTTTTTCAGTACTAAGATCATATTATCGCCAACTCAGTCCGATTTATAGTAAACTCAAAGACAATATTCTAAAAGTGATAAAAAAAACTGACAGAGACTATGTTTTTCTAGAACATAATGAAAAACCAATTTGAATCCTTGTTTTCAAAAATCAACTCCTATCAGAGGAATCGTGCATAGAGACAAAAAACTGATATATAGAGCTCAAAAGTATGTTCCTCTTTGATGAATTTTGAAAAGGACATATTTGGAAGCTCTGGGAAACCTTTCTAAGTACTATCCAAAAAAACTATCCAAATGCAGATGGGATCTATACTTCAGTATCTAAAAAGAAAGCACCAAAGTCACTACATATGTTCAAAAAAATGAATTTCCAACCACTCTACGAAGTCTATAACAAATACAAAAAAGACTGAGACAGCGAAGTATACCTATATTGTCCTCTATCTCAAAAATTAGAACCTAGAAATTGGAACATTAATACGGAAAAATCTGATTTCCCACAACTTTTTACAGATAAAGAAACACGAATATGAATATCAGGAGAGGAAGCACAAAAATATAAGATCTGAGATTTTCTCACCTTTTCTCAGGAGTGAAAAACACTGAAAAAAGAAATCAAAAATAATATTAAATATAGCTCACTTAAAGACTATATTGAGAATATATCAGCAACTAATCTCTCCTGAATAGAAATAATAAAAATGCATAACTCAATCATTTGAAATGAAGAAAGTATAAAGAAATACTGAATTAACGGATTTAAATGTAAATCAGAGCACTAAATGAAAACAACATTCAATATCCAAGAACCTTACAGATCTCAGCTCCTCACTTGAGAAAAATGCATAGAATGAAGACTCAATAAATGAAAATTTTCAAACCTCATCCCCTGAGATAAAATAGAACTTGAAAATACTGGGCAGATATTTTTGGTAGAAAGAATCGCTCACTACAAAAACTTCCAAACAATGCTCCAACAAGAGGATATAACAAAGATCATTCCCTGAATTTCTGATATCCAAGAATGAGTTGCAATCTATCATCAATTCTATACTCCAGTTCAAGAAAAAGAATATTGAGTACTAGCAATCCACCTAAAAAAGGAAGAATAAATCAGATTTCTCTTTTTTATTTATATTGACTTTTATTACAAAATAATTATCATAGCACTCAGAAAAATAAAAAAACATAAAAACAATGAAAAAGTATTTTACCCTTATGCTTTTAGGCACATTACTCGTCAGTTGCAAAACAGAGCCAGCAACAATCGCATATAGTGCGATTGGAGTAATTGCCTTAATCGGTGGATTTATTATGTATGCGATTATGGCAGCATCGAAACTCTTTATCACCGAAGGTGATGAACTACTAAAAGAAGACATGACAGAAAAAGAGGAAGAAAATGCTGAAGATCCTCCACTATCCCTCCAGGCATCCTGAGAGACCAAAAAACCTCCTTGAGTTTCACTCAAAGAGGCTTTTTTTAAGAAAGTCCAGGCATAAGAAACAAATCTCCATTCTCAAAAGTCCATGAACTGATCTGAGATACAAGGTGAAGAAATTTTTCTTGTTCCTCAGCCACACCAAGAAACATAACCAGTTTTTTTTCAGATTTTTGGATTTTTGGCTCAGAAAGCTGATAAATCTTAGCATAATTCATCACAACCGCCTGAGAAATTACCCCTTTTTTCAAAAGAGCTGTAAAAAGATTTTTAAGTTTTCTCCCATCATTAGGGAGCAAAAGCTGGAAGGTATGCATTGGCGTAAAGAAAAAAATTAAAACTGAGCAATTTTATAGTTTTTCTTTCCTTTCCTAATAAGCAAAACTCAATTAACCGCATCACTCCTTGAAAACTTCTGACCAATATCAGAAACAAGCTGCTCATTTACAGAGATCGCTCACTGAGCAATAAGTTTCTTCGCATCTCCATTAGATTCACACACTCAAGCCAACACCAAAAGTTCCAAAATTCTGATCTCATCTTCTTGAACTCTACAGTCTCCAGTTTCCCTTGCTAAAGCCTGCAATTCATCAACAGAAAAAGCTGAAAGTAACTCCATTTTATCTCTTTCCCCAAAAAGGAATTCTGAAATCTTTTCAGCCTGCTGAGCAGCTTCCTTCCCAAAAAGAGTTTGAATTACATAATTCGCTAACTGTCTCTGTCCATATCTAAGCTCTGGCTGCTGAACATGTTGTGAAACAACCGCCTCTATTTCTGAGATCTCTAGCAAAGTAAATGCCCTCAAAAATTTCTCTACATCAGCATCTGCAGTATTCACAAAATACTGATACACAAAATATGGACTATTTTTCTCCTGATCTAACCAAATTGCATTTCATTCAGATTTTCAAAACTTTTTTCCTGTTGAATCCATCATCAGAGGCAAGGTCATAACATAACTTTCTAACTTACCTTCCGTCTTTTTACGAAGCATTTCAGTTCCTGTCACCATATTTCCTCGCTGATCAGATCCTCAAATCTGAAGCTTTACACCTTCATTTTCATATAAATGAACAAAATCGTTTCCTTGCAAGAGCATATAACTAAACTCAGTATAACTGATCCCAGACTCAGTATTCTCAAGTCTCTTTTTCACTGATTCCTTACTGAGCATAGTATTTAGCGTGATATATTTTCCAACTGTTCTATACCAATCAAAGACTGATAGATCTTTGTAAAAATCATAATTATTCACGACTTTAAATTGAAAATCCTTTCCTGTCAGTTTTTTTAAATTTTCCAAAATCTGACCAACTTGTTTGGTAATCGCCTCTTGATTATGCCTTAATTGATCAAGTCAAAGGAAGGCTCTCGACTCACTTTTCCCAGTTGGATCACCAATCATCCCAGTTGCACCTCAGATCAGCATCACAAAAGTATTTCCTCTCTTCATAAAATTTACTGCCGCCATAAAGGTCAAAAAATGCCCAAGATGAAGAGAATCCGCAGTTGGATCATAGCCACAATAGAATTTCTCGCATCACTTTTCATACAAATCAAAAAATTTCTCATCAGTATACTGATAAAGCAATCCACGAGCCTCCAATTCCTCTCTAAGTTTCATTCTATTATCGCTAAAAAGTAAATAATTCTGACTCACTATATCGTTTTTTCTCTCAATTGCAAAAGAAAAAGATTGCTATTGCATCTTATGCCTAAATTTGACAAAACAAAAAAAATCACTAAAATTAACTGTGAAACTTTTATATCCCCTTGCATCGTACAATGAGCATTGAATCCCAAAGATATGACGACGATAAAATCAAAAAAAATACGGCACAACAAGGGACTGAATCTTGAAAAGAATTAAAGTCAGAAAAGACACAGCAAGAACTCGCTGAAGATTATACCAAGTTAAAAGAAAAATTTCCAGGACTACAGGGATACGAGAAAGAATGTCTAAATAACCCCCAAATAATTAACAATCTGAATCAATTTATTGAGATACAAAACACTGAAGACCAAAAGAAAAAAGAATTTTTTGATGATAACGGAAACCTCAATGAAGAAAATATTTTCAACTACCGAAAACTTTGAGTTTCTGGATACATCAATAGCAACTTTAATCAAAGAGATCAATACCCTGATTTTGTTAAACTCCTTAAATGAATCAAACAACTCCAACAGCCCATCTGAGGTAAAAACAACTACCCACTTAACAATGCACGGCGAGAAGAATTCAATAACTTTATATCCTACACTCGTTTTGAAAAAGCCAGGGCAGAACTCAACAATCAGAATATTAATGATAAAATTAGCGAGCTAGCTACAAAAATCACATGAAAAGATAAGGAAGAAATTACTGAAGCCGATCTAGCTCCAATCAAAGCAAAAAGAAATGCTGTAGGAACATTAACTTTCCAAGCTTTTATTGATGATTATTTATCTGAGGAATTTACAGTAAGTGAAAAAGCAACAGTTGATGAAATCTACGATCAACGAGAACAGTTTTGTATTGATAAATTTTCAAATAAAGATTCAAACCGATTTAAAAATGCACTCATCAGTACTACACAAAATAATCAAGAATATAAACTCAATGCCTTTAATAAGATTAAAAAAAATCTCTCTAATAAAGAACTTATCAAAAAAGCGAATAAGACAGCTAATGAAAACTCTAAAGAAGCTAACGGATTTCTTAACCGTCAAGAACTTATTATATCAGGACTCAAAGGGAAAAGATCAAAAAATTCTGAAACTTATAGAATTATCCAAATCATCGGTAGATACTACTACAATAGAAAGGGAATCACCATCGATGGTGAGCGAGGGCCTAAGACACAAGGTACTATTGAAAAACTCCTTGAAGAATTTGGTGAAACTAAAAAATTTATTGATAATTGAATTATTGATAAGCTCAAAAATATCTTAAAAACAAATAAAAAATTTAATACAGATCAAATAAAAGCAAGACTTACTCAAAACCAAGAAGTGTCTGCCTTCGACACACAAAAAACCGCCGCATATTACAGATTCAATCCGGAGGAAAAAAACTATATAAAAAATTCAAATCAAAATCATTATGAGAAAGGAAACAGAGAAAACAAGGACAGTAAGAGAACTAACCAACAAGAACAAAATAATGATAAAAAAATCATGGATTCCACTGCTGGAACAACTGAAAAAACTGATTTCATCAAAGAACTCAACAACATTCCCCAAGAAGATATCCTAAAAAATATCCCTAAGGAAACCTACAAGGAATACCTAAAAGCCTTTATAAAAAGCCCTGAAGTTCAAGCGCTCAAGTTTGAGAAAGACAAACTCATTGCACTTCTATCAAAGCTCTTCATAAAAGATAAATCCGATCCTGATCTCATAAAGCTTCAAAAAATTCGAGAAGCAAGTCCTATAAGAGAGGAAATGATTACAAGCGAGAGACAACAGTTCCAACAGATCATTAAAGAACAGGCTGAACTAACAGCCTTAAAATCATGAAAAGTACTGTTTGAGAAGCTAGGAATCTCAGCAATAAATTGAAAAGTAATTCAAAAAGCTGAGGGGAAAAGCTACTACCAATATAATGATGCCAATAATCCAAAAGTTTCCTACCAATTTACACCGATAACAGGAGAATTTTCTATAAGTACCAATAATATCAACGACGAAACAAAATCCATAGATATTACAGGGACAAAACAAAAAAAACTCTTTAAAATCCCGGGGGTCACAGAGCTAATGAATCAAGCAGATCCCAAAACCATCCTCCCAGATAAAAGACTAGATTCATACGAAAAAATCAAACAAGTAATTGAAACTAAGCTTGGAGAAAATATTCAACATAACCTCTGAGACACTGAAGCAACCAGTATCAAACATGAAATAGAAAAAGAGCAACTAGAAACCGGGATCATCACAAAAATCAAATCCGGACTTGGACTCAAAAAAGAACAACTCAATAAAAATACAGATCCTGGTTATTATAGCTTCTTTGCTCCAATCCTAAAAACATTCAAGCAACCGAACATCTCAACAAATCAATTAAAAATATTAAAACAATTTGCAGATCGTATCGGAGAAAGAGGACAATTTACCGACTGAAAAACACCAACAGAGACTAATGAAGTCGTTCAATATACAGATTTCAAAAAACACATTGAAACGCCAAGAAATTTGATTAAATATGCCCTCTCCTGAGAAAAAATTAGAAATATAGAGACACTGCAAAACAATCGAGAAAAATCAAAATTTACCATAGGGAAAATTATGAATCGATTGGAGAAATCATGAGGGAAAGGAGGACCAGACGATAGGGTTCTAGATATCGAAAAAGTCTCAACACTCGTAAATCAACGAGAAAGCCCAGATATCACAAAAAATAAAGAATATCAAAGTAGCTACAATGAGCTTCTTAGAGATATCGAGAGCGAATATCTAAGACAAGTAGAACCAACAGTCAGAAAGGAAGAAATCGCCTATGCAGACAATGTGATTCTACCAAAAATCCAAAATACATCTGCATAAAAAAACAAAAAAATCTGATTTTATTCTTTTTATCAAACTTTATGGAAATCTTTAGTTGAAAAATCAAAAAACTCAATATTAGTAACTGAGAAGGAATCGTAGCTATGCTCAATACTCAAGAAGCTACTGCCTACGGAATCTCCCCTCAAGACAAAATCTCACTCATCAGAAATAAAGAAGAATATGTCGTTGATGTTGCATTTTCTGATGAACTCGAACCTGGAATTATCTGAGCAACTCAGGAATTACTAGATAACTACCCAATTATGGAAGGAGATAATGTTCTCGTTTCATTCATGAGGACAAACCCACTCTCTCTAGTAGCCATCAGAAAAAAACTCCTCTGAGAAAAGCTCACTACCGAGGAAATTGACGCTATCATCGAAGATATGCAAAATAATAAACTTTCAGATCTGATTTTAGCCTATTATACCGCGACAAGCTTTTTCTACAAATCTGATCCTGAAGAACTTGCTTATACTACGAAAGCGACCGCTTATACTGGAGATATGTACCGTTTCCCAGGAATTGTTGCAAGTAAATATTGCATCTGAGGAGTATCAGGAAACGAAACCACAATGATCATCGTTCCGCTACTCGCTTCACTAGGGATCACAATCCCAAAAACCTTCTCTAAATCAATCACCTCTCCAGCTGCAACTGGAGAATGCGTGGAAGTACTCATGAAAAGCGAACTTAAAAAATCTGAAATCATCAGACTGGTAGATAAGCACAAATGTTGCCTCGCTTGGAACGGGAATCTTAACCTTGCACCAGCAAACGATAGAATTATCAAGGTCTCAGCTCCACTTGGGATGGAACCCTATGCCAGAATGATCTCAAGTATCATGGCAAAAAATTACGCTATGGGAATCAACCATTGCTTGATCGACATCCCAGTCGGACCAACAGCAAAAGTGACAAACCAAGCTGATGCCGAGAGAATCGCAAGCCATTTCAGAAATATTGGTTCATCACTAGGGATAAAAACAGAAGTCGCAATCACGCAAGCGATTCAGCCAATCGGAAACGGAATCTGAGCCGTTCTCCAAGTAAGAGAAGTCCTTAGAATTCTGCAACAGCACCCAGAGAGAGCTCTTGACCTTCAAGAAAAAGCACTTGATTTAGCAGCTCAGCTCATCGTAATCTGCGGTCTAAAAGAAGATTATTCCTCTGCTCTAGAGCTTGCAACTTCAGAACTTCTCAGCTGAAAAGCACGAACAAAGCTTCAAGAAATCATCAAAGCACAAGGAGGAGAAAAACCTGATATCAACTCCGAAGAACTTTCGCTCGGATCAGAAACCTTTGACTATACTGCACCAACAGAGTGAGAACTCACAGGTATTGATATGAAATACCTTAATATGCTTGCGAGAACGCTAGGAGCTCCAGGAGATGCCTGAGCTGGACTCTTTCTACACAAAAAACTTGGAGACAAAGTTCAGAAATGAGAAAAGCTTATCACCTGCTATGCAAATTCAGTCAATAAGCTCAATCTTACAAAAGAACTTTTTGAAGAAAAATCTCCTTATACCTTCAGCTAAGCTAGTAAATAAATGATTAAAATAAAAACTGATCTCAATCTCTGAAATCAGTTTTTTATAAATGAATCCCATAATAAACATAAAAATTAGTATCTAATATCAGTAAATTCACCAATAATATAAGTTCTTCATTTCTATCTCTCTTTTTTATTAAAGACTGATGTCATGGATAAAAAGCATTTTTTTAAAGGAGAAAGAAAGATTCTAATACTTTTGTAAAAAAAAGATACAGTTTTCCAAACAATATAGAAGGGCATTATAAGAATATCTATCAAGAAGTCTAGAATGCCCCAGAAAAAAAATCTGATTGTAAAAATTAAGACATGCCCCCACTTCTTGAGAGAAATCTTTGCTTCATAGAGCTCTTTATTCTTTTTTCTAGAAGATAAGATAATATCTTTTCTATTTGAAGCTCCTTGCTGCAGCAATTTTTCTGACAATAAAAATATATATTTCAACCAAGCCACAATTCCTTCATAAGTTTCCTTTATAACATTCTGAATATAAAGAATATTCGCCCTGATTACATCATCTCCATACTTAAAAAGCTTTTTTTTCTTCAAAAGAAAAGCTTCTTTATAAAGAAAATAAAGATATATTGGGAATAAAAATCACAAGATATCTCCCAAAACATCTAAAGCATCAGGAGTTCAAAAACCAAGTGCATCTGCTATTTCCTTACCTATACCAATCATTAGAGTATCTCTTATAGCATACACAGCAGATCTCGATGTTCTTCCTTTTGAAATAAAGAAATATCTAACGCAAAAATCAAACACTAAAATAATAGCACTAAGAAAAATATGCTTGATTTTATCAGATTGTGTAAAAAAATCTATAATTCAGTTAAAAATAAGCTCCATCCTATCAAAATTATAATATAAAAAAACACACAATTACTTTTTTAAAGATTTAGCATACCTATCAAGTCAGAATGCAATACAAATAAGCATTATAGCTACAAGAAGCATTTTCAAAGATCCAGACATAAAAGCAGATAATACTGAAGAGTATTTTCCTGTAAGTCCAACAGCATCCTGTATTTTATCATCTGGATTAAAGATGAGGTGAAAAAAGATAAACAGTGAAAAAAGAAATAAAACTCACCATATCCATTGATTATAATTCTTTATATCCTTCCCCTCTGAACCTTTCCTAGGAAGCATATCCCAAAATATACTATTAAAAATACTAAATGCTGTACCAAGCAAAAAATCAAATACAATACCATTACTTGTCAAACCACTAAATCCCCAAATAAGAATTCAAAAGATAAAGAAGATAATATTTGAAAGCACGGTGTCTTTGATTAAGATGTCTTTCGGATTTTTATCCAAATATTTAGCAAAAACCATACTTGGTACAAGGGTAAAAATTCTATTAAAAATAACTGAAATAATTGCATAAATATATCCTATAGGATGAATTGAGTAATTAAATGATCATTGGTTACGTATCTTTATAAGAATATAAAGAATAATATCTTTCAACTTATCAGCTAATGTTGTAATAATTGTCATAAATATCCAAAAAAGAATACCAGAAAATGAAAATAGAGAAAAATCTGGAGAAACAAAACTCAAAATTAGATTTCAAAAGAACACAGCTCCAGCAAGGAGTCTTACTCTTCAGTTTTTATAATTCCATAAGTTACAGATTAGATGCCACAGAGAAGTTCTCTTAAATCGCACAAAACAATCAGAAAGAAACCTGAGAATCAGATTTTTTTTCTCCCTTTTAATATAACCACTTTTTACTTTCACAATAAAAAGATGGATTTTCTGACTCAACTTCTCTCGATAGCTTCTAGCCTTTTCATCTAACTTAAAAAAAGTATTTATAGCCTCAAGTCCTCTACCGATTCTATCTTTACAGAAAAGAAAAACTCCTAAATAAATTAACGAAAGAATAATATTTAAAATAATAGTTTGTATATCTGTACTTACATTTTTTGGACTCCTAATATTTGCGACAAAAGATGAAATAGTTTCTGTAAATTTTTCTGTATTTCATAGAGAAACATAGGTATAGCTAAGACCATCGTCCATACCATGTATCTTTAGGTCAAAACGTTTTGAAAGATATTTTTGAAGTAGAGAATAATTAAAAGGAGCATCCGATGGAGAAAGTTTTGTCAAATTTAGAAAGGATTCACCGCTATAGGAAAAAAGAGCACTAGAAAGAGGCTTAGGAGAAGGCTGATTTGAATCCTTATCCCAATTAAAATGCACAGATCTACCATTGAGGCCATCTCCTCTACCAATATGAAAGGGATCTACAAAAGCATGAAATCATATGTCAATTGGTGATTCTCAATATACATTCCAATCGATATAACTTAAAAGTCAAGGTTTCTTTAGAGGGATAAAGATGTCTCAAGTACTATCATAAAAGATATTCATACTATTTTTTGCCTTACTAAGAGGATCTAGAAAGGCATTCTTATTATTTATATATTTTATAGGAAGAGAGAAAAACCAATTAAATTCCCATAAAGTATTTTCAATAGAGACATCTCAAACGACTCAATAAGCAAAATAGGATCTTGTTCCTCATCCATAAGAACGAGTAGGAACTCCTCAAATAATTGTTCGATTTCTCACCTGAGGATATTTTTTCTCAAAATATTTCTTAACGAGAGCCAAATCTAATAAATAATCTCCATCTCTATTTTCTTGTAGAAAGTCGGCAATTGCCTGATTAAAAGTTTGAAACTCATATAGATTTTGTATTAAAGGCTTCATCTCAGACTTTCACAATCGCGGGAAAAGTTTTAAACATTCGTCTAATCAAGTCCTTTCTATAGAATTTCTACCCACATGGTCAAAACAGAGGATAGCATCACTATCACTTTCCTCTCCTCTAAAGATTAACTGTTTCATTTCATCAAGTTCTCTAACATCATTATACATCCCTATTATCTGCCATCATCAAGCACGGATCTCCTGTTTAAAATGATCTATACTTTCAAAACAGGCTCTTGAAACAACCAGTACATCTCCTGATGCATTAGTAACACACTTCTCGTCAATTATAGGTGAAATAGGATGTAACTCTCCTACTTTTAAACTACTTGGGACAAATGGTTTATTATAATAAAAACTTTCCTGTCTTCATTGATAATCTGTCGTAGAAACTACCTGATCTATACTAGAATACCCAAAAAAATCACGATCTAACTTAACATTTCCTGTACCAAGGAGAGACAGAAGTGTAAGATTAATATATTTTTGATTATCAACCCAAAGAGTAAAAGGGACAATAGAGCCAGTTTTTATAAAATCTTGAAACTGATCTCTATCTTCAAATCCTTCATTGTATGGAATATCAATTCATGGTATACCACTTCATGATGGAGAATGCTGTCAATTAGAAGCATTTTTTATAACTCAGGGCAAAGTCAAACCAATAGTAACTCATCAGTCTCCATCATTATAGTTAGGATTAATAGCAACAGTATATTGATTCTGAAAATCACTGAGCTCAACAAGGATTCTATCACCTTCACCAATAGGAATTAAGACTTCTCCGCTCCCATTAAAAATAGGGAAAAAAGCCTTAGTATAATTTTTTATATCAATATCTTGAGAAATATTATCCTCAAGAATATCAACAAAAGCAGGAGCGATGTGAAGGTCTTCGCTCCCAGTTTTATAGATTTTTAAATATGCACGAATTCATAAATGATACTTATTATCATCACCCAAAAGTGGTATCACATATGCATAATCAACCTTCTTTGCTACTCACTGAATAAAGTCTTTAATCAATAAGGCTATATTAAAAGAATATTCACCCGATGTTTCGCTAAAATATCTATTTTGATGGAGTAAATCATTATAAATACCTTGTATTTTAGCACTTTTATCCTTTTCTCAACGATTATTCTGAAGAAAATCAGACTGTTGATATCATAGGCTAATATCTTGCATCTCGCTTCCAACAGAAAAAGGACTAAACATAATAGATAATAAGCCCTGGTGTTCTTGAATAAATTTTTTAAAATCCTGCCCACTGGAGAAACAGCTAACATCCATTTTCAAAATTCAGTTCTCAAAAAGAGAGTAGCAAGTAATATTTCCGCTACCTAGTCTAGAGAATGTACCAGTTCCCTCTTCTAAAGTCACATCTTCAACAATTTTATTCAAATAATCCTCAGGAGCTCTTTTCTGAAAATTTAAAAATACCCCCAATAATACTCAAAAACTAGTCAAGACAAATAATAGAATAAAAAAATACTCTCTAAATTTAATAGGTTTCATTAATAACTATAACTATCTAAAAATATAAATCCTCTAGAATGGGCGTAATCAAAGAGAAAAAGACATATGTAAATACACCGCTACCTTCTACTCAGCAATCTCTCAATCTCTGAAATCAGTTTTTTTATTTTTGACCTAAAATCAAAATTACTCAAGTTCGAAAGTTACATTAAGACTTGCTGTAATCTTTTCCTCTCCCGCAGAAATTAATTCAGAATCAGCATTGAGACTCGCTGTTGCAACAGCAGATTCCTTCATCACCGCATTTGCATAATATGGCATTGGACCATCATAAGATGAGTTTTCAGCCGAAATTGAAAGCACCTTTCCAAGCCTTTTTCATAGAAGTTTTGCCATTTGTTCAGCCTGAGCTTTCGCAGTTTCAAACGCCTTTTCTCTCGCCTTAAGTTTTGGCGTCTCCTGAGACGAAAGAGTATAATAAGTACTAGAGATTTCTACGTCACCAACATGAGGCAAAAACTGAAGAATCTGATTTCATTTCTTCTGAAAATCTTCTCCCTCTAGCTTGATACTAAACAAAGCAATGGTTTTCTGTCCACGAAGCTCACGATCTCCATCTTTCCAAAAATAATCAGGAGAAGTAGTAAATGATTCTGTTTTGAGTTGCTCCGTGATTCCAAGATCAGTAAGTCCCTTTCTAAGCTGATCAATTTGCTTACTTACTAATTCTTGGGCAGCTTGTGTAGTTGCCCCAGTCTGACTTACTGAAAAAGTAATCGTCAACTGATCTGGAGTTGCACTCGCCTCACCAATCCCAACAACACTTACACTTTTTTGCTCAACAGGACTAGGAACATGACTATTCGTAAAATAATACGTTCCAGCTAACACTCCAGCAATCACAAAAAGTAGCAATCTATCCATAGTTTTCATCGTTTCTACTCTTTTAAGAGATAAAAAAGCCTGAAATAAGCTCTATATCTACAGAGTGTATCACTTCTACCACCAAAGTCAAGCCAGAATTTTAAGCACAAAAATACCCTTGAAATCAGCCTTTTTTCTCCTATACTCAAGCAACTTTTATATACTGAGAGATTGAAATGAAAATCGCCTTTGTCAACTGTCGGACCATGCCATGAGGCGTAATGCAAGTGCTAAACGACCTTCTCATAAAAGCTCTCAGAAAAAACTGACCAGAAACACAGATCCAGCTTTTCACGCTCATTTCAGAACAAAAACAGCTTCATATCCCAATTCCCTGATTCCCTGAAAAAAGCTATACTATACCTATCATTCAGGCTCTACCAAATTGGCTTGCAAAAATTTTCCTCTATTTCAAAAAAAGAAAAGTCAAAATTCTTTCTTCGATCTTTGACTACCGCAACCTGATCGTTTTTTATCCGTTATTCATGAAAATTCTCTCAAGAAAGATAAAAAAACGAAAACCTGATGAAGTTCAGATTTCATCTTTCGCTATTGCAAAAAATATCGATCCAATCGGAGTTCCAACCTCACTCTACCTACACTCTCCAATGCAGTATATTCGGAGTCATTACGAGGAATACCTAGGCAAGTTTCATTGATGGAAGAAATGGCTTTTTAAGAAAATTGCTCCAAAACTCCGCAAACGAGATCAGTCCTATACAAAATTTGACACAATAATTTCTAATAGCCATTATACTCAAAAATTAGCTAAACATATCTACGGTTTCTCATCAACCGTCCACTACCCTACCATCAGTGATCAATACCGATATATGGGTATTTCCCAGACTCCAAAACCATATTTTGTTTGCGTAGGAAGACTCGTGAGCTTTGTGAGAGAGTGTGAAGTCATCATCAAACTTTTCAATGAACTCAAATTACCATTGCTAATGATAGGTTCTGGACCAGATGAAGAAAAATTAAAAAACATCGCTGGAGAAACAATCATTTTTACAGGTCGAATGCAAGACGGACTCGCTGAAACCATAAAAGATAGTTCAGGACTCATTAATCTCACGAAGGAAAGTTTTGGAATAGGAACAGCAGAAGCACTTCTCATGGGGGTTCCAGTTCTCGGATTCGAAGAGGGCGCCAGTGCTGAACTTATTGATCAAGATTCAGGAATCCTCGTACCAGACAAGTCCCTTCCAACCCTAAAAAAAGCAATGCATGAATTTATGAGTAGAGCCCGAGATAGAAAAAAAATCTCTGAAAATATCAGGCATAAACTCAAAAATAATAAATAAAAATCTGATCTCCCAACTGAGAAATCAGATTTTTCATTTTCATTATTTTAAACTTTTAACCAAGCTTTCTCTTAACAGCAATCTTTCCATCTTGTCCAATCTGAGAAATCACAACATGAATCGCATCTCCAACCTTGAAATGTTTATCCAATCCATCAGTGAACTTCTGTCCAAGATTTGAAACATGACAAAGTCCCTGCTTTCCCTTTGGCAATTGAACAAAAAGTCCATATGCCTCAACTCTTACAACCCTTGCATCAAAAACCTGTCCAACTTCTAAATCTGTCGCAATTTCCAAGATCAGATTTTTCGCCTTTTCAATAATTTCCTGTTTACTATGAGTCAAGAAACAAGTTCCATCATCTTCAAAGTCAATCTTGATATTATCACATTGTTCAATAATTTTATCAATAACTTCACCTCCTTTTCCAATAACTTCCTTGATTTTCTCAGGGTTGATCTTGAAAACATGAATCTTAGGCGCATATTCCTTAACAGCTTCTCTTGGCTGTCCGATAGTCTCAAGCATAAAGTCCATAATCTCCTTATATCATTTACTTGCTCTATCTATCGTCTCATGGATAATCTGAAGTGTAAGTCCCTTGAGTTTAGTATCAAGCTGAATAGCATTGATTCCTTCTTTGGTTCCAGCCACCTTAAAATCCATATCTCCAGTAAAGTCCTCTGTTCCCATAAGGTCATTAAGAATACGATACTTAGTAATTGTTCCATCTTCTAGATGCTCACTCATCAATCCCATAGCAATTCCAGCTACTGGCTTCTTGATAGGTACTCCAGCATCCATCAATGCAAGTGTAGAACCACAAACTGATCCCATACTGGTCGAACCTCCAGATCCTAGACATTCACTCACAACTCTGATTGAATACGGAAAATCTTCTTTACTCGGAATCATATTTTCAAGTGCTTTCTCAGCAAGTCTTCCATGTCAGATTTCTCTTCTTCCAGTTCCTCTCATAGCTTTCGCTTCTCCAGTTGAAAATGGAGGAAAATTATAGTGATGAAAATACTTTTGCTGCACATCATCATGTTCCATATCATCAAGCACCAAATAATCAGTTGGCCCACCAAGCGTAACTGTACTGAGTACCTGAGTATCTCCTCTCCAAAAAAGTCCACTTCCATGTACTCTAGGCAAGTTATCAATCTCACAATAGAGTGGTCTAATATCAAGTTCTCCTCTATCATCTATTCTCTTCCCTGTTTCAATAGTTCTTGATCTAATAAACTTCTTAATTGCATTGAAAACTCCCATCTTGATTTTACTTTCAGTGTATTCACTCGCCTGCTCACTCTCAGCCTTTTCAGCTGCTAGTGCCAAAGCCTCTTTTTCATACTGAGAATAGAGTTCATTAAATGGAGTCTTAGTATTCCCAGCCATAGCCTCAAGTCTTTCAGCAGTCAAAACCTGATCTACCAATTGCATAGTTTCCTCAGATGGCTTATTAAAGGTGATTTCCTGAGTTTTAATCTCCAAAGTCTTTAGGAATTCTAACTGCCAATCGCATGCCTCATCAATCACCTTTTGTCCAAGGTCAAAGGCTTTTTTCATCAAATCATCTGGAAATTCTTTTCCCTCACATTCAATCATATTGATAGAACCTTTCTTTCCAGCAACCAAAAGATTTAATTCTGATTTTTCCAACTGTCCAAGAGTTGGATTTACGATAAATTCTCCATCAAGATATCCTATCTGCGCAGCTCCAACAGGTCCATCAAACGGAATCCCAGCCGCCATAATAGAAAGCGAAGCTCCAATAATATGCATTACTCCAAGCCCCAACTGATGATCCAATGCAAGCGGAGTAATTGAAACAACTACATCATTGATCATCCCTTTTGGAAACATAGGTCTCAAAGCTCTATCTGTCAATCTCGCATACAAGATTGCTGTATCAGAAGGTCTTCCCTCTCTTCTTCTATATACAGCTCCAGCAATTCTTCCAGCAGCTGAATAACTCTCTCTCATATCAATCATCAATGGCAAAAAATCGAGTCCTTCTTTCGGATTTTTCTCCATAACTGTTGAGTAAAGCATCACATTTTCTCCCATCTGCATTCTAATACTCGCATCTGCCTGCACAGCTAATTTCCCCTTTTCAAGAGAAATTTCCCTTCCTTGCCAAGTCATTGATTGGCGAGCAAGCTCAAATTGTTTTCTTACTACCATTTTTTTATATTCTAAAAAATAAAAAAGTCTGAGAAAATCCGCCTCAGCACTCTTCTTCAAGATAGATTAAAAAGCAAAAAAATCTGATTTTTAGCTTCCTTTCCTGCTTTTTAATCCACCTAAATGTTGAGGGCAATCTTCACAGCAAAAGTATAGCTATTTTTTCAGATTTTGCAAGAGCTAACCAAAAATTAGGCATACTGCTCCTTAAGCTTAAAGAAACATTTTCAGCATACTGACTCATAACGAATATCACCACTTCCATCTATCGCAACCTGCGCTCCTGTAAACACCGGTCTTCAGTCTATCAGCCTTAAATTGCATACTGCCTTCCTCCCACAGCGACAAATCGTCTTTAATTCCTCAATACTATGCGCCAATGCTAAAAGCCTTCCACTCGCAGGGAAAGTTTGCAATAAAAAATCTGTCCTTAATCCATAGCAAATTACTGGAATATCTCTCAAAATCGCAATTTCAAAAAGCTGATCAATCTGTACTTCCTCCAAAAATTGCACTTCATCTACCAAAATACACGCATTTTTTCCTTGTTCAGGAATCCTACCTAGAATATCATCAATCCTCTCCCCCTTTTCAATAAAAGCATCAACCTTTCTCTCCAGTCATATTCTAGAAACAACACTAGCACCTCACTTACTATCAGTAGCTGGCTTTAAAATCAGCACCTGCATACCTCTCTCCTCATAGTTATATGCTACCTGCATGAGCGCGGTCGATTTCCCTGCATTCATTGCCCCATATCTAAAGTAGAGTTTCGCCATAAAATACTAAATTTTTTAAAATAAAAAAAAGATAAAAAAGCTGACTTCTCAGCCTTTTATACCCATTATACACTTTGCTGAGCAACTTGTTCCACACGAGCAACCGCATCCTGCTTTGAAAGCGTCAAACGAATAATACTCTCCTCAAGTGCTTTTACATCATGCGGGATTCCCGCTTCCAAAGTAAGGATATCTCCCTTATGCAAATGATAAACCTGCTCCTCTACTCAAAATTCAGCTTCTCACTCGAAAAGTTCAACAACAATCGGAAAGGCAGTTTGATGTCTCTTCATTTCCTGCCCCTTTGAAAGACAGATACGAATTTCCTTTGAGAACGGAGTATCCAAAAGAAGCTCAACCTGTGGCTTATCCGCAGCATATACCGCATTATGTATCAACGAATTAGTTTGCATTACTTATAACTAGAAAAATAAAAATCAGATTTTTTTATAAATTTTTACCTCTCAAAAACAAGAAAAAACTGATCCAAAAGATCAGCTTTTTCATCCTTTACATAGTCTAAAGGCAAAATTATCAGCACAAGAGAATAAAAAATTAGTCTTTCACCTCTTGCATCTCATAAAATTCAAGAATATCTCAGATATCAAGTCTCTTTCCCATCTTCACTTTCATTCCACAATCCTCTCCCGCATTCACTTCTTTCACCTCATCCTTATTTCTCTTGAGAGACAAGATCTCCCCATTTGTCAAAATATCCTCTCCTCTGTATACTCTAAACTTAAGCTTATTTTTCACCTTTCCTTCCTTCACCATTCCTCAAATCGTCATTTCTCTTGTCTCAGTATGGAAAACTCAGAGGATCTCAAGCTTCCCAACAACAACCTCTTCTTTTTCAATCTCAACCATACCAAGCAAAAGATTAGTGAGATAATCAGTCAATTCATAGATGATATCAAAGGTTTTCATCTCGATCTTGAGAGATTCAGCCTTCTTTTTAAGAGCTGCATTCATTGAGATATTAAATCAGAGCAAAATTGCTCTTGAAGCCTGAGCTAATGAAAGATCACTTTCTCAAAAATATCCAACATCACTATGCACAACCTTGATAGTAACATGCTTTGGTAGAGAAATTCCATCAACAGCCTGTTTCAAGGCTTCCAAACTTGAAGAACCATCCGCCTTCAAGACCAGTCTTAATTCTGATATCTTTGACTGATCTCCAGCCTTCAACTGAGCCAAGAACTGTTGCAAAGCTCCATCTCCCTTTGCCTTGGTCTCATTTTCCTTGATAAAGGCAATTCTCTGATTAGCCTCTTTTTCATTAGAAACAACCTCAACAATTCTTCCTGGTTCTGGTAACTCAGTAAATCCAAGAATCTGAACTGGCTCTCCTCCTGAAATTTTTGAAGTATTCTTTCAAATCCAGTTCTGCATTCTTCTAACCTTACCATAAGTATTGTAAGCTACGATAATATCTCCATTTTTGAGTGTTCCAGTCAAGACAATCAAACTTGCAACTACTCCTTGCTTTGGATCTTTATAGGCGTCCACAACAACTCAAACCGCCTGTCTCTCAGGATTATACTTTAGTTCTAGCATCTCAGCTTGCAAAAGTACATACTCTAGCAAAACATCGATTCCCTGACCAGTTTTTGAAGAAACCCCAACAAAAGGCGTCTCTCCTCCCCAATCCTCTGGAGTCAAACCATGCTTGGCAACATCAGCTTTAATCTGTTCCATATTATTACCTGGTCTATCAATCTTAGTCACTGCAATAATAATAGGCACTCAAGCAGCTTTCGCATGATTGATTGACTCAATCGTCTGAGGCATCACACTATCATCAGCTGCAATCACAATAATCGCAATATTAGTAAGTTTCGCTCCTCTCGCTCTAAGCGAAGTAAAGAGCTCATGCCCTGGCGTATCAATAAAGGTAATCTTCTTATTATTATAATCAATCATCGAAGCTCCGATTGACTGGGTAATACCTCCAGCTTCTCAACCAGCAACACTCGTTTTTCTCAGATAATCAAGTAATGAAGTCTTTCCATGATCCACATGCCCCATCACAGTAACGATTGGAGCTCTCTCAACCTGATGCTCAGCCTCTTTATCAATATCCAAGATCTTCTGCAAATCTCACTCCATAAAACTCTGAGCATCCAAAGTTGCTTCTTTTTTCTTAAGCAAAACCCCCAAATCTTCAGCAATCAAAGATGCTGTATCAAAATCGAGACTTGCATTCAAACTTGTCATAATACCATTTGCAATAAGCTTTTTCATCACCTCAGGCAAAGGAACTCAGATTTTTTCTGAGAACTCTTTTACAGTAATATTTTCATCAATAGTCACCTCTGTTTTCTTTACAAGATTTGCTGAAGTTGTAGCTTCCTTCTGTACCTTTGGTGCAGCTGGCTTATTCTCAGGTCTCTTTTCAACCCTTTTCTCAGGTTGTGAAGTATGATGTTTTTTAGCAACTCATTCAGAAAAATCTGATTTCTTTTCTGGCGCTTTCTCAGTCTGGAATCTTGCAAAATCAGCAGCCGTCGCGATAACTTTTTCCTTTGGTTTATAAGTTCCCTGCCCAATTGAGATATTTCCATGCTGCTTTTTTGCTGGAAATTCTTTCTTTTCTTTTGGTTGTTCAGGAGCTGAAGAAATCTTACGCGCCTCATATCTCTGCGTAGGTTGAGAAAAACTAATTCTTTCCTGAGAAACTTCCTCACTAGAAACCACAGGAATCTGAATATTATGCAATGCAAGATCATCTTCATCTTGCTCAGGTTCTACAGTCTTTTCCTCCTGCTTTGAAAATCCAAGCCCAGACAAAAATCCTCCTCCGAATCCTAATTCATCAGATTTCAAAACTTTAGCCTCTTGCGCTGCTTTTTTAACAGGCTGTTTTTCCTCCTTAGCAGTTTTCCCTCACTTAGACGGCAATTGATCCAAAACATACTTAATCTTTTCCAAATTTGCATCAGAAATAGTCGCAGCCTTTACACTGAGCGGCTTATCCATCACCTTTTCATACACTTTGGCAAAAGTTGCTTTATCAATTTTAAGTTCTTCGATCACATCTACAATACGAGGCATATCCCTGCTCTATTTAATAATAAAAAAGCTGAAAAAACTGACTCTAGTGTAGTGAAATCAAGCTCATTTGCAAGGAAAAGTATCCAAGAAAAACAAAAAAAGTCCTCACAATGAGGACTTTCTTTCTCCTAGTTAATACAAGGATTTTTTCAGCTTTTTGAAACTATTTTCTAAGTTGAATAGTATCAGTCATCCAAGCTCCGATCAAGTAAGAGAATGATCTCCAATCAGTTGGAGCTGAATAATAGTGAGGTCTATTTTCCTTAGTTGCAACTTTCTCATTTTCTTCATATGCAAGGATAGCATCAATATTAGACTTTACCTCATCTGAAGCTTTAATCCAGCCCTGGTCTCCAGAAAGTTTTGGAGATTGCTTTTTCAAAGTATCAACCAAGTTATCCCAAATCTGACTTACAGCCTTTACCTTAGCGAGCTCATCACCAGTAAATGCATATTCTGATTGATAAGTGAAAACCTTGATTTCTTGTGTTCCACTTAGTTTTTCTCCATCTTCTTGTTGGATAGTAATTCTATAGAAACCTGGTTCCTTTACTCTAAGTCCTGAAAGCTGATAGCTTGTTCCAGAGTACATAGGAACGATTCCAGTCAAATGATAATCCTTAGAATCAAGAGCCTTCCATGTCTTAGGCTCAACAAGATTATTACTCATCTCAAGACTTACCTTGAAGTTTCCAGAGAAACTATCAATAGAACCATAAGCAGTAGTTGTTCCAGAGAAAAGAGTTTCCTTCTTCATAATATTGAATGAAACAGGCAAATCCTTTCCTACATGATTGAAAGGTCTAAGAGAACCTACTGGTTTTGACATAAAAATTTTGTGTCCACCAATAGCTACTCCATCATCTTCATTCTTTGGAGCCTTATCCCCAGTCAATGGAGCCTTATCCCCAGTCAATGGAGCTTTATCTCCAGTCAATAGAGCCTTATCCCCAGTCAATGGAGCCTTATCTCCAGTCAATGGAGCCTTATCTCCAGTCAATGGAGCCTTATCTCCAGTCAATGGAG
>CAUSVV010000003.1:0-142550 GCA_963535415.1 uncultured bacterium
AGTTACCTTACTAGTATCCCAATTATTGAGCGGTTGATCGAATGCTTGTGCTGAAGAAAACATCCCATGCATATTAGTTACCTTACTAGTATCCCAGTTTCCTATATCTTGGTTGAAAGAAGAATTTACATAGAACGTCCAACTCATATCAGTTACCCTTGTAGTTACAATTCTATTCGCAGGATAAGCATTTGCTCTAATTTTTGCCTTAATATCATCTTTATCTCTAGCAACATAGTATTTCTGCCCCTCAAACAGATATTCTTTACCAGCTTCAGCACAGTCTGCAGCCTTGATGGTTACTCCATTGGTGTGTCTATAGATCGGGTTTGCACAGTTGGCTTTACAAGCATTCAATCCCATATTTACAAAGTTTCATTTTTTTGCAGACCACTTCTTCCATTTACAGTATGGCTGTTTAAAAGGGGTATCTCTAAACATATTCTCAAGATTTTCATTCTGAATTTCGCTGATATCCCAGTTGTCTAGTGGTTGATTGAATCATAAAGTACCATCAAACATTCAGATCATACTCTTTACTTTCCTAATATCTCGAGAATTTATCTTAGGGTTAACATATTTTTTAGACTGGGCGAACATCTGATCCATCTTTGTTACATTACTAGTATCCCAGTGTATTAGATCCTCCTCTGAGATTGTAGATCCATAGAACAGGAATAAACGACTCATATCTGTTACTCTCGTAGTTACGACTTGGCGGAAAATTCAATGTTCAGATTTGATTTTTTCTTTAAGATCTTCAGAGTCTTTCGCAACATAGTAGGTTCTACCTTCAAAGTTATATAATTGCCCTCAGATTGCACAGTTTGACGCTCTGATGGTACTACTTACTCCTCTTACAGTGTCTCCTTCAAGAGGAACTTTAAAGAGAGGATTGGCACAAGATGCGGGACAGGATGGTTCAGGGAGAGAACTACAGTTGCTAGGATCTATTCTTCATCAAGTATCAAAACATTTAGCTTCTTCAGCGACTATAGTGTTTTCTGATTTAGGAATTCGTGTACATCCAGCTTGTTTTTTACAGCTATGACCGTCATCAAAAAAGCTCATTGTTGATGATAGTGAGGCACAGTCTTGCTTTGGATTTGTTGAAGTTCCTATACATTTGCTAGGAGTTCTGGTCCAGTATTTTCCCACACACTTCCACTGAACACATTTTCCGTTATTTAATGAGTAGCCAGATGGACAGGTTGGCTCCTTAGAAGCTGAACATTCAGTTGAAGTTCCTGAATATTTACCATTACATTTCCATTTCCAGTTATTAGTATCATCAGCGATATCTTGATAATCTCCAGCTACACATCCATTAGCTGTAGCAGTAGCTGGTTGAGAAGCGTGATTTCATGGATAAGCTTTACATTGTCCATTTATTGGAGCAGGTTGTTTAGATGCGAAACAGATTTCGTGTGTACCTCAATTTCTACCCTTACACTTCCACTTATAACTATTAGTGTCATCACTGACATCTTCATAATCTCCTGCTAGACAACCGTTAGTTACAGCAGTAGCAGGCTGAGAAGTATGGGTTCATGCATAACTGTTACATTGGGCATTGACTTTTGATGGTGGTGTTATACAAGTATTCAATCCCATATTTACAAAGTTTCATTTCTTAGCAGACCAGTTCGCCCAGTTACAATATGGTTGATTGGCTTTGAAAGCTGTGGCATCAGTAAGCATATTACTAAGGTTTGAATCTGACATAGTTCAAATTTTCCATTGATCTAATGGTTGATTGAATGAAGTAGCCTTTCGTAAAACATTTGTTAGATTGACATTATTACGAAATTTTTTTCATCGTTCATTAAGAGGCTTATTAAAGGCTATTGCTCCACCGAGCATATGGCTCATAGTTGATACATTAGAAACATTAAGGTGTTCAAGCGGTTGGTTAAATGATTTTGCATGTGCAAACATCAGTTCCATATCTGTTACATTTTGAGTATTCCAATGGGTTAGTGGGCTATTAAAGTCATGAGCTTGAGTAAACATATGTCGCATCCTATTTACATTGCTAACATTCCAGTTGCTAATATCTTGATTAAATCTATGAGCGCCAGCAAACATATCAGCCATATTTAGGACATTGCTCGTATTCCATCTATTTAATGGTTTATTAAAGGTACGAGCAACTAAGAATGTTCAAGACATATCCTTTACTTTACTAACATCCCAATAATTGATATCTTGATCAAACGCATGAGCTTCTCTAAAGGTATGTATCATACTTGTTACATTACTAGTATCCCAGTTTCAGATATCTTGATTAAAGGTATGATTATTATAGAATAATTGATTGAATTCAGTTACTCTCGTAGTGACAATTCTATTAGCAGGATAAGCATTTGCTGCAATTTTTGCCTTAATATCATCTTTATCTCTAGCTACATAATATTTTTGTCCCTCAAAGATGTATTCTTTCCCTGCTTCAGCACAGGTAGCAGCTTTAATTGTGATATTATTTAGTGGATCTCTGCTAATTGGATTTGGACAGTCAACTTCACAGCCCTTTTGTTGTAAATTGTATTTGTAGCCGATATCGCAGGTCGAACAAGTTGCCCCAGTACCGTTATTGTAGCCCTGGCATTCCCATTGTCTACCATTTGAGATGTTTTTCACATTACCAGAAAGTATTCCTATTGAGCATTTTCCTATATGTGTTGAAGAACATTTAGCAGCGACCTTTTCTGGGGATTTATTAGCTTCGCAGGAGATAGTTTTCCCATTTATATTTACACAAGTCCATGTCTTTTTACCAGAATTTTCTCCTCCAGTTGGAGCAGTTTTACACGCAACACTATTCGCATCAAAACTTACATTAAAACAGTATGGGAAGCCTTTTAATCCACATTTGTTACAATTTGACCAAAAGCCTGGAACTGTTCCTGAAAACGTTGAACCATTACCACAGAATCCATTAGATTGTTTCCAATCAGTATCGGAGCTACTATATCCTGTAGCATTTGCTCCACATTTAGGTTCAAGTACATTTTTACATTCTAGAGAACAACTAGAATCAGCTTTCCCATTATTTTTCCCTAGATCACATTGTTCAGATCAGTTTCTTATTCCATCTCAACATCCAATCTGACTTGCTCTACAGGTCTTATTTGGGCTACCAAATGATGCACAAGTCCAAGATACCTCTGTTCAAGGAGCTGGGAAGTTTGGAGTATTCCCTACAATACCAAGTCCAACACTACAAAAATCAGATGTTTGCCACTTTGTTTGAGCATTGGGTTCATAGTTCCTAGCCGCACTTCCACACACTGCTTCAAGTTTAATTGTAGATTGATCATCACAAACTTGATTACAAATTTCAGCATTTTGATGGTATTTTGAAAGTGTTGATTTCCCTATTGCAGTATTGCATATACAAGTTACTGTGATATTGTTTGGTGTTTTTTTTGTCTTTACAGAAATATAAGGAGAGGTTGGCGTTGTTTGATTTGCTACGGTTCCAAGTTTGATCGCACCGTTTACAGTAAGCTGAATTTTTTGATTATTTGAATTATTGGTATTGATAATGAGACCATTATCAGCATTAACAACCATGGTATGAGCTGATGCGGTATCAACCTGTAGTGGGCTAGTCTTTCCATTAAAAACTAAAGCTCCACTTGCCCCTAATACATTGATCTTTGATCAAACAGCTAGAGAAGCCTGACCAGCAGGATTGATTGTGATATTTTCACCTCCTAAAACAACAGAGTCTCTTGCTGAAACCGTAGAATCTTTAGCAGCAAGGGCGAGGGTATTGTGTGCTTTTAGATTGGTATTTTTTGTAGCTACAGCAATAGCATTATATCCATTGAGGGTAGTATTGCTTGCTCCTCAGATAAAGGATTGCATACTTTCTCCTTCCACGCGACCGCTATTTGTCGCAATCAAAAACGCTCCAGAAGAGGTATTTGCACTATTGGTACTTCCAATAATGGAAGCATTATTTTGTAGTGTATTTTTTGCTTCTCCTCCAGCAAGATCAGAGGTCGGCGCTGAAACAACCGTTCCGTTAGAGACATTAAGTCTGACGATTGAGTCGATTTCATTTGAGTCGATTTCATTGTTATCCTTTCTTTCAAGGAAAAAAACCGCTTTTAGATCTGAAAATAAATCCTGATTGGTGGAGTCAATATCAAGCGCTCCATTCTGTTGAGCAAATACTCCTAGGGCAAAGAGTCCAACTCCTCCGAGTGCTCCTAAAGCCCAAAACTTAGCATGCTTTGATAGTTTCATTTTGTTTTAAGTGGATATAAAGAACTGTATAAAAAGTACTTATCACCCAAGTATAGCTAATTTTTCACATTTTGCAAATTATTTGATTTTATTTCCTTATCTTTCTCTTGACAAACAGGGTTTTTTATAACTTCTAGGATGTTGTAGATCTATTATAGAGTGCTGATAGTATGAAAGTGTCTTTACGGTGACTATAAATTTTGCTCCCTGCTAGGGGAGCTGGCTCAAGTTGTGAGCCTGAGGGGCTTTTGTAAGTAATCTCGTCATTGCCTCATAATCCAGATAGCCTTCAAGCCTGTTTCATCTTAATCTAGATCGCTACGATAAAAAAAGAAGAAAAATCTGATTTCTCTTCTTTTTAAAAAACTACTTCTCTTTTCTATGTTTTAGATAATTCCTCAAGTTTGCAAAAATCTGATCAGGTATGTTTCTATTTTTCACATCTCAGATCACCCAGTCAAATGCAATATCAAGCAGCTCTCAAATAATCTTCCCAGGTTTTAACTCAAATTCTTTCATGATATCAGCTCAAGAGATTGCCAGATCAGATTTCTTAAACTGTCCCTCAGAATTCTGAATTTCATCCAGAAGTTCTTTGAGGTAGTAGGAGTCTGAGAGGTCACTTGAATTTTGGAGGGGATTATACATTCCTAGTCTATCAGCGATATTGATATCAAGAAGGTTTTGAACTTTCTCATATCCTGCCTCAGACAGGAGTTTTTTGAGTTTTTTTGCTCGGCTACTAGGACTAGAAAGCAGGATCTCTCACGGAGTATGATGTTCTTTAATGTATCGTTTGATCTCTTCAATCTCTTTATTTGAAAAACCTAGATTTCTAAAGTCTTCTTTCATCAGTTCTCCTGAACTAAACCTATGATTCATCGGTCCAGCAAGCACTTTTCTGATTTCTTCTTTTGAAAGATTGAGTCAGTACTGCTCGTATTGTCCAACCTTCCCGACATCATGATAGAGCATAGCAAATCTAACAAGATAATTTTTATTGATCTGCTGAAGATGATAGAGGGTCAGAATAATATGCGCATAAATATCAAACGGATGATATCTAATCGGCTGATCATAATGCTTGGTCTTTGCTAGCGCAGGAAAGAGGATTGGAAGCATTTCCGCCTCATCAATCAATCCAATCAGTCCAAAAGGGTTTCCTTGAGAAAAGGATTTTACGAGTTCCTGATAGATTCTTTCTTTCGCGATAGAGGAGAGGAGCGCATGATTTCTCTTGATCGCTTTTCGAGTCTCGGTTTCAAAGTCAAAAAGTCTGATTTTGTTTTTGGGGTCAGATTTTTCTTCTTTTCTTCAGAGCTCAAGCAGTTTTTCATTGATCACATTTACAAATCTTAGGGCCCTTAGGAGTCTCAAGGCATCTTCCTGAAATCTCTTATCTGCTTCTCAAACAGTCTGTAGCTTTCTTGAAATCATTGACTGTAATCCCTTTGTTGGATCAATCAAAAGATGAATTCTGATTTTTTCTGAAAATTGTTTCTGCACTTCTCAATACTGATACCCGATTGGCTGAATATCTAGTAAATAATATAAGAAATCTAAGTCAATCTTTCCTTTTACAATCAACTGCTCTAGATAACTCTCCTTTTGTACGATCAAGACCTGCTGATTTTCAAGGTAGATAAAGCCCTCTCTCTCAAGGATTTTAACCAAAAGCTCATCGTCAATATTTTTTTCTGTTTCATAGGATGGAGCCTTGATAAACTGCTGGGAATAATACAAAGCATTAATCCTAAAGTCTCTCCTCTGAGCATCCAAAACCAAGCTATCAGACCAAAAAATCTGATCAGGATGGCGGGCATCTGCATATCCACTTTCTGCACGAAACGGTGTTAATTCATACTTAATATTCGCATGCGAACCATCTTCTAGCTTTGGAATCAAGGTAATTGTGCCAAATTTCTCAGTAATAAAAGTTGAAAATCCAGAAGTATTCAGATTTTCATAAATTTCACTTGGTTGTCCTCCCATTGTTAGGTCGATATCATCAGGATCCTGCACGATACCGAGTAATACATCTCTAATACATCCTCAAACCAAGAAAAAATCTGAAGTTCTAAGTACCTCAGTCAAGTCAGTATGATGTTTTGCTAATTGAGATAATAAATGAAAATGAAACATATCACTATGTTAAATGCTAATAAAATCAAAAGTCAGCTTTCTTTTTCTTTTTTAGAAAATGGATATTCTTTTTACAGACAAAAAAACAAAAAGCTGAATTCCTGTGGTCGCTTGTAGTGTAAAGATATATTCAGAGAATGCAAGCGATTTTCTGCTATAATCTATTTGCTGTAGAAATAACTTTAAATCTTTTTCTAAAAATGTAAAGAGCAATCAAAAATAATCTCATCTAAAAATTTGAGTTTTTTGATTTTTTCCGGTATGATTAGATAACGATTTATTTTATACATTATAGCTATGGTATATATCCCAGAAGCATTGATTGAAGAGATCGAAGAGCTCAAAGATCTCGGTAAATTTGATGAAGCAATTCAGCTCGTAAATAAAATTCTCTCTCGTGATCCCAGTAATGAAGATGCAATTTTGCAGATTGCTGATATTCAGTATCGTAGAGGAGAGATCGGAAAAGCTGATAAAGCCGTTGATTTTCTCAATGCTCAGAAAAAAAATAATGATCCACTTTGACTCTATATCAAAGGGCTTTTAGAAATGGAAAAGAATAACTGGAAAGAAGCCAGAAAGTACCTTTCAAAAGCTATGGAGATGACGAATGCTACCAACCACGAAATTCTCAGATGCTACGGACTCTGTGAATACTGGTATGGAAACAGATCAAAAGGTGTTGGATACCTCAAAGATGCCTTTAGTATTGACAATAAAGATGCAGAGGTGATCTACAACCTCATTCAGATTTATATTCTTGAGCAGGAATATAAGGAAGCTCAGCAGCTGATCTCATACTTCAATAAATACCAAGATTCACTCAAATTTGTAGACAAGCAGCTCGCTTTCTATCAAAATAAAATTTCTCTTTTTGAGAAGTTTATCAAAGCTAAAAAGCTTTTTCAAATCAGAAAATAAAAAAAATTCTGACTTTTCATCTTTTTTACCTTTAGTCCTTATCTCAAACAAATGAAAATAAAAGATTTTAAATTTAATCTGATCAAAAAGGATACGCAAACCCTGATCTCTGCCTATAGATGGCCACTTGTGATCGTAAGTGTTTTGATGGGCTTCTTGATCTTTATTATGAATGTATTTTTTGCTGGAGCAATCTATGGTCACCAGTTCAATTCAAGTATGAAAGATAAGCTTTGAGTATATATTTATATCAATGATGCTGTAGCTCAAGATGAAAAGCAAATCTTTACACTCAAAGAGGACCTTGAAGCAAAAGGATTGAGAGTGCAATATTCTTCTCAGCAAGATGCTTTGGGATTCGTTGAAAAGAGAGTTCCAGATTTGACTACTACACTCAAAAAATATCAGCTTAAAAATCCACTTCCTTCTACGCTCTACATTATGTACAATGATCAAGAGCAGTTTACTAGTATGAAAACACTATTAGAAAAAAATAAAAATCTGATTCTTAATATGAACGATCTCTCAGAAAATGCAATCAAAACGCAAGAAAAGAGAGTTCTAAATATCATCAATCTTTCAAACTTTATGCAATCATTCGGATATCTAGTCGTACTTGTAATGCTTGCTGCAGTGATCTGATTTGCAATCTTCTTCCTAAATGCAATCTTCTCTCATTTCAAGAGAGATATTCAAGCTAAAAAGCTTCTTGGAGCGACTGCCCATCAAATTGCACAACCATTCTTGCAAGTGATCTTCAAAACTTTGCTCTTTGCATTTATTATCGCAGCTTTACTCTTGGTTGCAACAACCTTGCCTCTAGAGCATTATTTGCAGGTTCTCTTTAGCTTCTCATTGCTCAATCATATCGCAACAGTGATTTTTGAGCTTCTAGCTACAGGAATCATAGAAATCTGAATGATTATGCTTATTCTCATGGCGGTTTCCTACTGTTATGTGCTCCGTCTGCATAAACAACTTAAATAAACTTTAGAAAAATTAAATTCCTCCCCTCTAATTCAAGAGGGGATTTTTTTATCTAAATTTTTTCAAAAGACTAGCAAAAAATATGCCTAACTTCTCATTCAGAGTATCAACTGAACAATGAGTTTAAAATTGATCATCTCCTTTTTTTGAGATTTTTGCTTGATAATAGTCAGCATATTGCTAGACTTACAACTAATTTTTAACACGATAGAGAAAAATATGACCGTACTTGTAAAAATAGAAGATAGCTCTGGAACTGAAATATGAAGCTTTACAGCTGAGGACAATAAAGGTTTTGTAGAGATGGCTGCAATGCATGGGATCGAGATCCTCGCCTCATGTAATACTGGATTCTGTGGAGTATGTTTGTGTGACTGTAGCGGAGAGACCAATACTCTGAGCATTGATAAAATGGGAGAACATACCTTCGAACTCCCGTTTGATGAAAATAATAATCCGAAACAAATCCTTGCTTGTGTTGGTGGGATCAAATCTGAATATTTTGATGATGATCAAGAGCATGTAGTCGTACTCAAGAAAATGTACTAACTACCTAGAATAAACTCAATAGAAAAAACAAAAAAATCTGATTTTTCATTTGGTTTTTTGATATGACAATTATAGACTTTGAAAGGACCTTTTTATTGCTTTTGATCCAGCAGGACGCTTGAGCATTTAATACCTTCTATCTAAAAACTGTAGATATATTTTTTCGCTACCTTCAGAGTAGCTATTTTCTTTCTCAGCAAGATTGTGAAGATATCATCGCTGATTTCTATGTAAAATTCCGAAATGCAGTGGCAAAATACGACATCAATCAGCCTTTTTCTGCTTATGTTTGGACAATTTTTAAAAATACCCTCAAAGATGCTTTCAAAAAAAATAAAGATCTTCCTTTCTCACTGCTAGATAGTGATGACGAGGAATCTGAAAAATTTGAGGAAGGACTTGTTGATGAGGCAGACTACGAAGCGGTGCTTCAGCAAGATTTTGAACTTGAGCAAATCCAATCTGCAATGCAGGAGCTAGATGCCCTGAGTAGAGAGATCCTGTTTCTGAAGTATATTGAGCACAAAAGCAATACGGAAATCGAAGATACGCTTATGATTTCTCAAGATCTGATCAGACAAAGAATCTCTAGAGCCCTGAAAAAGCTTAGAACCCTTCTCAATCCAGACCCCTAAAATTCGCTGACTTAACAGAGCCATCTTTGAAAAAAGAAGAACTCTGATCTCAGCGACTTTTTTTTATTCTTTTATCTCAAAGAAACGATGAAGATTATTGGACTTACAGGACCAGCCGCTGCTGGAAAGTGAACTATTGTTGATTATTTAGTTAAGAAATGCGGTTTTAGGCATTATTCTGTCAGTGGTTATCTGACCGAAAAGATCAAGGAAGCTGGACTTGAGGTCAATAGGGACACCATGAGATATATGGCAAATCATCTGAGGTCTGAATATGGAAGTTCATATATTGTCGAACAACTTTTTGCTCAGGCTCAAGAAAACGGGCAAAATGCAATCATTGAGTCTATTCGTGCGCTCTGAGAGGTAGAAAAATTAAAAGAGAATACTGACTTTATCTTACTTTCCATTGATGCTGACCAGAGAACTAGATACGAAAGAGCTCTACTCAGAAAGTCTGAGAAAGACCAGATTTCTTGGGAACAATTTCTTGAACAAGAGAGACTTGAAGCTGAGAACTCTGATCCAAGTAAGCAAAATATCATTGCTTGTCAAAAACTTGCTGATATCCAGCTTAATAATAATTGAACTGAGGAAGAGTTGTATAATGAATTAGATAAGATTTTTTCTATTTATACTATATAAGTATAATGAGATGGATGCATCTTTGAGATTCCTTCAAACGAAAAAAAGATTATCGCATCAATCCGATTAAAGTTTTTTAATTCTTAAGATTATATAATATATGGAACAACATCTAAAAATGATTACTCAAATCGATCAGTATTTAAAACTTTTCCCAGAGGAAGAGCAGAGATTGGCTCACTTAAAAAATCAGCTTCAAAACTCGGAAAATCTTTGGACGAGAAAGAATTTTAACGGGCATTTGACAGCAAGTGCGTATGTTCTCAGGTGAGATGAGCTTTTGATGATCCATCATGTGAATTTGAATAAACGGCTTGCACCAGGTGGACACTGGGAGAACTGAGATAATGAGCTTTTGGATACTGCAAAAAGAGAAGTTCTAGAAGAAACAGGGATTTCGCAGATTCGTCTTGCTGATTGGCATTTGAAAAACCAGTTACTACCTATAGATATCGATACGCATCCGATCCCAGAAAATCCTAAAAAGCAGGAAGATGCTCATGTCCATCATGATTTTAGATATGTGTTTTTCTTCGATCAGGGGCAAGATATTTCGCTACAGCTAGAAGAGGTCTCATCTGCCGAGTGGAAGAAGCTCTCTGAAATCACCAAGGAAAACGGCAATAGCGGGATAGAAAAAGTCATAGAAAAAATCCAGCATTTCATCTTATAATTTGTCAATATATGCTACAAAAGGTGCTTCTTGGGCTACTTGCTGCACTTGTTGCTTTATTGCTGAGTCCAGCTGTTCATTTTAAGTTTTGAAATCTTAATTCTGAACAAGAAAATCAAAAAACTGACCAAAATCAGACTTCTTTTTCTGATTTTGAAGACTTAAAAAGGAAAATTGAATCTATTACAGGAAAAATTATTCAAATGCCTAATCCTAAATTTATAGATTCTTACCTAGATTCTCTCTCATGAACAAGCACCATCAATATCCAAACCTATGAACTCACAGAAAAAAATATAAAAAAGCACCTTAAAAAGCTAGCTGAGGCAGGAACACAAATTCGCATTATGATCGAGAATCAAAAATATCAGCAATATCAAAATACTTTCAAGCAACTCCAAAAAGAGTATGCTGAGACGCCAAATATTGTTATAAAGTCAGATCAGCATATGAAAACCATGTATCTTCACAGTAAAATCACGCTGATGGACAAGAGCTTCTGGATTCAGAGTTCAAATCTTACCCATTCAACTTTTGCCAAAAATCGTGAGCATTTATTCCGAAGTGAAAATCCTAAAATTCTCAAAAATCTGACTCAACTTTTTGAAAAAGATCGGGCTGGGAAAAAGCTTTCTCGCTCAGATCTGCATCCAAATCTCGTAGTCTGCAATATTAATTGTCGTGAGGTGATTACACATTTACTGAGTTGAGCTCAGCATTCTATTGCTATTGAAACCCAGTATTTAACTGATCCTCAGCTCTTTGATATTCTCGCTAACCAATCAGAAAAACTTGATCTTAAGATGATTTTTTCAAATACTGAGAGCGTCTCTGACTTACCAAGTTACTTTTGAAATAACAAGGTAAGACTGATGAAGAAGCCCTATCTACATACCAAAATGATTTTGATTGACGATGAAATCTTACTTCTTGGGAGTATGAATCTCTCAGCCAATAGTCTAGATAATAATAGAGAAATCTGAATTTTAATTAATGATCCAGACCTTATCTGAGAGTTTAAAAAATCATTCGCTCAGGATTGGGAAAAGAGTAATCAGATGTAATCAGTATTTTTGTATCAAGTAAAATGCCATTGGGAAACATTTTCTCTTGAGTTTTGAGAGGATTTATATACTATGAAAAACTATACATAATTAGTCCTTTGTATATCAATTGCTTATTTTGGATCCCTGAGCTTTCTCAGGGGTTCTTTTTTTGTTTATTGGATTTCTTATGACAAAAATACTCTGTGCGTTAGAGGAATAGAGGGGGAGTTTTTTAGTGTTGATTTTTCTAGTTGAATAGTTATGCTACTTGACATAATAATAAAAAATAATTTTCTATGGAAAGAAATTTTTTAGATGACTATCTTTATTGTGACGCAGAGGACTTTTTAGTCCTTTGCGAAGAAAATAACTATGATCTTCGTGACACTTCACTATTGGCAAGTCGCACACCGACAAAAATATTTGTCTGTGGAGATGTCTATTTCCCAATTGATCTTGATAAGGCTATTTATCTTGAAGATATTATCTTTCAGGATCAGGTATTTATTGAAAATGCTACTTTTCAGGAAGATATTATCTTTCATCGTTGCTGTTTTAAGAAGCAACTAAGTATTGGGAATGTCTCTTTTAGAAAAAATCTCAAATTTATCTATTGCAAAATAGAAGATAAATGTGAGTTTTCTTCTCTAAAGATTGCAAATGATTTTGCACTGGTACGGAGCCATTTAAACGCTTCATGTAACTACAACGAGATTAAAATAAGAGGAATTTATTCTTCTCATGGCTGTTTCTTAGAAGGCTTTAAGATTGGCCGCATTCCTCTTGAGATTACAAAAGAGGTTAGTTGTTAAAAAAAGACCCTAGTTTATCTAGGGTTTTCTGCTTTTCCTTTTTTGAGTCGGAATAGAAAAAGCAATCTATTTTTGTATGAATATGCTTAGAAAAACATCCCCCAAAAACAAAAAAACCAGATTTTTCTCTGGTCTTTTTTATATTCTACTTATCTCACTCTAAAAGTCATTGATTGTTCAACTGTTTGCTCGTCTTCAAATTCCATCGTTACCTTGATAGTATAGGTTCATTTTTTATCAAAAGTCTTGGTCATCTCAATACATTCTCTACCATTACATGAAAGTGGTTGGCTCTCATCTCCAAATGACCAATAAATTTTTTCTGGCAATCCATTAAAATCCAGACTAAAGACAACAGGTTCTCCAAGCCTCGCTTCTTGTGTTGGATGAGAGGTAGAGCTGATATCAAGCTTAATGAGTTGTTTATTTACGATAATTGGATCCTCAAGTCCGAATGTTAGCGAACGACCTTTCTTGGTGAAAACTGATACTTTTGGTTTGAAGGTTCACTGGTTATTCTCTACATTATAATAATAAGTGTGCTTGATTACTGCATTTGATAGATTATTTTGGGTTTTCCCATCTCAAAAGTCCCATGAAAAATAGGCTATTTCATCATCTGGATCATTAAGTTTCGTTGCTGAGGCATCTAGTGTAGTTGTAAAAGGAGAGAAACCAGATTTTTCTCCAATTACTTTAATATCTCCCACAATATCATCAAGTCAGATTTTTGTCGTAAGGGTTTCTTGATACTGGAGTCCACGAACCTTATCTTCAATGTGTAGGGTAATAGTATGTTCCTTTGAGTCTCTTACATCAAAAAGATATTCATCAGTATTGGTCTCCACAACAGGTCTACCATCATAGAGCATACGAACTACGCTATCATAGGTTTTAGGTTCAATAGATTGAATTTTAAATTTTAATTTGGTCGGAACCTCGCTCAGTGTTATCGTTTTTGTTTCCTGAATTTGGCTAGTATTTAGCTTTTGGAAACTTGAAATCCTAGGAGTAGATGAGGATAATTCATAATTGACAGTATATGATGCTTTATCTGTCAGCCTTACGATGTCCTCACAAAAACCTCTTTTCCCTTCATTGGTAATAAAGTTCATCCTGAAAAGATACGAACCTTGACCTTGGAATTTATAGTTAAAACTCATTCCATAGGTCTTACCTTGTAGTTCATCAAGTACTTGATTAGTCGCATGATCCATTACCAAATATGAATAATCTGAGATATTTCTTTCTCCACCATCCAAGAATTCAACATTTACAACATAGTCATTGACCTTTTTCTGATCAAAACTAAACTTACATACTGGTGTTAGAGATTTTTCAACTCTCAGAGGAAAAGAAAATAATGCTGATTTCCCAAGGTCTGGAAGTGTAAAGCTTGGATAATAGACTTCAGCCTTTTCATAGTTGAATATAAAGCTTGTATCATCTGCTTTATCTTCATTTCCATCACCATCACCATCCCAGCTAATACGATAGTTTTTGAGCCCTAAATCTCTAAAAACCTGATCAGCATTTATAGTGAGTCAGACAGGAAGTGGTCAGACAATTACTTCATTATTCTGCATCTCAAGCTTCTTATCTTCTGGGACAGAAAAGCTTAATTCTGAAGCGATAGTAATTGTCTTGATTGGATAAGTTCAGGTTTGTTGAATATTCTGAGCATCCGTATATCCTACAATCAGAGACGCTGTATAATTTCCCTTCTTTGTATAAAAACAAGCTCCATTAAACATATCATTCCCTCCATAATTGAGAATTTGCCCATTCCCACAATCAAGTTGTACTGTTTGTGGGGTATAATTCCCGATCTGAAGAGCGATATAGGTTTTAAAATTCTGAGTGAGTAGTTTAAATGGTACATTTACCGGTGCGATCAAAAGTGAATTTTTATTGATTTGTGTGAGTTGAGTAGAGTTGTCCTTTGTTGGCTGATGCACATAAGAGAGTAGTACTTCATCAGGATTTGCAAGTGCATCTACTTGGATCTTTCAGATTTCTCCTAAAAGCTTTGTTCCAGCTCCTAATGCAAGTCCCAATACAAATACCCCGATAAAAATTCCTCCATAGTACCAGGCTTTGGGTTTATTTTTTACTGTAAAGCTCTTGTAGACATTCATAATGATCACAATGATCCCAACGAGCATAATCACGATCATCACCGTAAGCGAAAGCCCGGAGAGGAGCGATTTTGCTGTTGATGGACTAATCCCAAGTGAACCAAGTCCGCTCAGCTGAGCTGGATTTTGTACCAGATAGTAAAACAAAAAGAGGAGTCCTATAACCAAAAAGAAAATAATTGCTCCACATCAGATAAAGATTGACTTTACTGAGATATTTCTTGTAGCTCAGCTTTTGATAACGACATCTTTATTTACCTGAAGATTTGAATATCCTAAAAGCTTTAGCTTTTCCTGATTTTTTTGATAGTATTCACTCAGTTGCTTGAGCTGGGCTTGATATTTGAGCATTTCATCTGAGGTCATATTGGGATGTCCCTGAATATAGACCACGACTTGATTATATAATGCCTGCAATTTTTGTTGCTCTTGCAATATCTCTTGGATTTTCTGCTCTTCATTAAGCGGGTTTACACCTGCTGTTTGAGATGAATTCTGGAGGAAATTTTCGTTACCTGCCATTTTGTTTTTTGTTTACTGATATAAATCAAGATAATTATAGCCAGATTTCAGTTTTTTGCAAATTTTTAGCCAAGAAATCCAAGTTTGTCTATGCCTATTTTCAAAAAAAACAAAAAACTGAATAACTCAAAGGATATTCAGTCTTTCTTATTATTTTTTTAATTCTTGTTATAACTACTCAGCAGCAAGTCTTCTTTCTTTCTTTTCTGAAGTAACTTGAGAAATGAAGTCTGATACAGGTTTTTCATATTGTTTTTTACTTCTAAATTCTCTTACAGAAACACTAGAAGCTGCTTCCTCTTTCTCTCCGACGATCAAGATATAAGGAACCTTCATCATCTCTGCATTTCTAATCTTCTTAGAAAAACTATCACTACCATCATCAACACTTGCCCTAAGATCCTGCTGTGAAAAACGCTTCTTAAGCTCAAAAGCATAATCATTAAACTTTTCTGCAACTGGAACAATCTGCATTTGAACTGGTGCTAGCCAAAGTGGGAAAGCTCCACCAAAATGCTCGATCATCACTCCCATAAATCTTTCAAGTGAACCAGAAATTGCTCTGTGAATTACTACAGGTCTTTCTTTTTCACCTTGTTCATTAACAAATGAAAGATCAAATCTCTCAGGAAGGTTGAAATCACATTGGATTGTTGCTAACTGCCATTCCCTTCAAATAGCATCTTTAAACATAAAGTCGAGCTTTGGACCATAGAATGCTGCCTCATCAATTCCAATCTGGTATGGTAGTTCAAAAGTATCACAAGCGTATTTTAATGCTCATTCAGCCTTTTCCCATACTTCATCTGAACCGAGGTATTTCCCCTCAGGTCCTCTAACAGAGAGTCTTACCCAATAATCATTGATCATACCAAGGGTTGTATAGAAAGTTTTGATAATATTTACAATTGTTCCTACTTCTTCAGTGATCTGACTTACACGGCAGAAAAGATGTCCATCATCTTGTGTAATTGATCTTACACGAGTCAAACCAGAAAGCTGACCTGTTTTTTCATCTCTATATACAGTCGCAGGTTCAAAATATCTTACTGGCATATCGCGATAACTAAACTGATTGTCAGCAAAAATCTGCATATGATGAGGACAATTCATCGGCTTCATAAAGAAGTTCTCGTCCTTCCCCCTTACTCTAAAGAGCTCATCTCAAAATTTCTCAGCATGCCCAGACGTTTTATAGAGATCTTCTTTTGCTAGGTGTGGAGTCCAAACTCTCTGGTATCCTTTATCTTTGTGAAGTTCCCAGAGATAGTCTTCAACCTCTTTTCTGATGATCATTCCGTGAGGCTGGAGCAGTGGCAATCCAGAACCGACTAAAGGAGAAATAGTGAATAATTTCAGTTTTTGACCTAATATTCTGTGATCTCTTTTCCTAGCTTCCTCAAGCATTGTGAGATGAGCTTGTAATTCTTCTTTAGTATCAAAGGCGAGTCCATAAACTCTTGTCATCATTACATTATCTGAATTTCCTCTCCAGTAGGCACCAGCTAGCTTCTCAAGTTTGAAGGCTCTTGGATCGATTTCCTTAGTTGATTCGACATGCGGACCTTCACACATATCCAAGAAAGTTACGAATCTTCCGCTAAACTTTTCAGGGAATTTTTCTTGAAGATAACTAGTCACTACCTCATAATATGAAATATACTCATTAGAAAGTCCCTTGAGTAGAGCATCCTTTGCAGTTTCAGGAATGCTATTAGCATAAAAGGTGATTTCTTCACCAGCAGCAGAAAACTCAGCTCTCATCTCTTCTTTATATTGTTGTTTCATCAAGTTTACAACAAGGTTTTGTGACTCAGCATCAGGCAAGGCAAATAGAATAAAATCCTGATTTTCCTTGATGATTTTCTCCATCTGAGTTTGGATTTTTTTCAAGTCCTCTTCCTTAAGCTGATATTCTGGACTAAAGAGAAAGTCATAGTAAAATCCATCCTCAATAGCAGGTCAGATCGCTACTTCAACATCTCGTTGCTGTTCTCTTTGGACCGCTTGCGCAAGAATATGCGAAAGCGAGTGCCTCTTTCTAAATAATCACTGTTCCATTAGCTAAGTATAAGTAAGATAAAAAAGCCCTTTCTCTCCAATAAAAAACTCCTGCAGAAAGGCAAGAGTTTTCAAGTTTGATTACCAAGAAAACCTTGCCGATTAGTCGGTTGTAGTGGTTCTCGTGGTAATAAGCTGTCTCATTCTTGAGGGAAAAAACTAAATCTAATTTTAGATTATGATTTTCAATCAGTATGTCAAGGCAAAATGAATAAAAACCAGATTTTTTCTTTTATCTTTCTTCCTTCTTTTTAGGATAAATTTATACAATTTTAAAGAGTATTTGAGACTACTTTCTCCAAAGATCTCTTATTTTCAATAATATCTTTGAGTCGATAGCTAAAAAAATTCTATTGCTGTTCTTTTCTCTCTTGCTTTACAATACGCTGAAAGAGTGCCCTCACAATTGGTCCTGCGATCAGAATCTGATATGGCAAAGCTAAAATAAAGTTCATTGGAATTGACTTCATCCAAAAATCAAAAAACTGACTCCAATTTCAGGTTTGAATTGAAGTTTGAATACTTCCATATCCAGACATCAAAATCACCATAGGTACGACCATACATAGTGAAACCACAAAAATCACCTTTAGTTGATGGTCTTCTGGCTTTAAGATATACTTAAATGCTACACCTTTTGCAATCTTAGCTACTAAGAACCAGTCTAATATAAAGGCAACTACATATCCAATTGGCAACCCAAGTAAGGCTTTTCATAACGTTAACCGCCCCCATTCTCAAGTTTGGAGTCAGATATTATAGATACTCATCGTGAGCACCATGAAAAAGCACATAATCAGTGTAAAAATCAGACTTTCTCTTTTTGTTGTTGGCATAGTTTTTTCTCTAAAGAAATAAAGACGAAGCCTTGAGTATAGCCATCGTCTATCAAAAATCAATTCTAATTTCCTCCTCAAGATCCATAGAGAAGGCTTCCTACTTCAAAAATTCATCGATAAAACTGAAGATTTCAGACTGTTTATCAGCCAATAGCTTTTTTTCCTCTGGCTTAAAACTGCTCAAAACCCGATCAGAAACCTGACTACTCACAGCCGGTCTATCAACTCCGATTCTCAATCTCCAAAAATCACGCGTTCCGAGTTTCTCTATAATACTTTTAAGACCGTTATGTCCAGCGGCACTTCACCCAAGCTTGAGTGTTATTCTCCCAGCAACAAAGTCGATCTCATCATGTAATACTAAAATATTTTCAGGAGAAATCTGGTAAAATCTTGCAAGCGGAGCGACTGCTTCTCCTGAGAGATTCATATAGGTTTGCGGCTTACAGAGCAGGATTTGCTCTCATCAAATATTGCCTTTGATGATCTCAGCTTTATATTTACTCTCAAACTTCCAATTTCAAAGCTGATTCCAGCTCGCTCGCTCATCCAAAAAACGAAATCCAATATTATGCCTAGTATTCTCATATTTTTGCCCTGGATTTCCAAGTCCAACTAATAGCTTCATAACTACCAACAAACAAATAAAAAATCTGATTTCACCTATTTTTTTAAGTATTTCTAGACAAATCGCGCCTCTCCATCTAAATAATATCCACCATTAAAGGTGTCAGTTTTGACCTTACCAATTGCGGACATTTTCTGAGGAATCAAGTTCGCATCAGCTCACTTTCCCCAAAACATCATTACAATTGTCTTTTCTCCAAAGATTCCATAAATTTTTAGATGAGAATTGTTTTTTCAGACAGTTTCTACTCTTTCTACTTTGATATTTTCAAGTAAAAAACTCGGCTCTTGATTTCCTTCTCAGAAAGGAGCTAAAAGCTGGATTTCCTTGAGTTCATCATCATTCCATTCGTGATCCCAGAGTTTGGTATCAATGAGCGTTGTTTTTTCCAAGTCCTCAGGTGCGATTTTCTCCTCACAGTAATTTTGGAAAATTTCTAAAACCTTATCTAATTGATCTAGATCGACTGTCAGTCCTCATGCTCATTTATGCCCTCAAAACCTCAAAAGATACTCTCCAGCAGCACTGATCATATCAATCACACTAAAATAATCTGGTCCTCTCAGTGAAGCTACCGCCTGATGTTTCTCCTGATCAATCTTGAAGACTGCAGATGGTTTATTGTATTTTTCAGTAATTCTCCCAGCCACAATCCCGACAATCCCTTCATGAAATTCTTCATCACAGACAAAAAGAAAATTCTGGTCAGGATTAACTTTTTTTTCTGCTACTCTAAAGGCTTTATCCTGAAGTTTTCTTCTTTCAGTATTTATTGCCTCAATTTTTTCGATATGCTCGATCTGTTTTTCTCATTCAGTGAGAAGTATTTTCAAACTATCATAAGGACTTTGAATTCTTCCTCCTGCATTTATTCTCGGTCAAATGACAAATCCAATATGAAAAGTATCCACATTATCTTTGATATTAAGGTATTTCAAAAAACCAGCCAATCCCTTAGGAAGGGTTTGAGGACTTTTATTTATCAGCTCTAGTCATTTCTTTACAATCACTCTATTTTCATCTACTAGTGGCACAATATCTGCAACAGTTCCAATCGCAACGATAGGCAAAAAATAATTAAAAATCTGATTTTTTTTCTCTTTATCAAAATTTGTTTTGGTTAAAAGTGCATTGATAAGCTTAAAGGCAACTCAAACTCCTGCTAATCCTTTAAAACTATAGTTTGGAGAGACCTGAGGATTAATCAAGGCATAGGAATCTGGGACTTGATCGAGCTTATGATGATGATCAGTGATGATCAGATCAATCCCTAACTCTTTTGCATATTCAGCCTCTTGAACTGAGGTAATACCATTATCTACAGTAATAATAAGACTCACTCCTTTTGCTTTAATTTCATCAAGGTGTTTATTCTTTAGTCCATAACCGTCTTTTAATCTATCCGGATACATGATACTAATATTCTTATAACCAAGAAATTCAGTGATAAACTTGTATACACAAAAACTTGAGGTAATCCCATCCACATCATAATCTCAGAAGATCATAATTTTCTCCTTATTTTTGAGCGCCTGAATAATTCTTTCTACTCACTTCTCCATATCATTAAGAAGAAAAGGATCTTTCCAATAATGAGCAATACGAGGATCAAGAAAAAAATCAGGTTTTTCACTGATATTTCTAACTCAAAGAAGTCTTTGAATTAGGGGAAGATTATTATCTTGATTGAGAATTTGATATTTCATAGGTCTGATATGTTTTTCCAAAGATATTTTACACACTAATTGCAAGTAATCAGTGTATGCAATCATTCGACATTTTCAAGAGGAAATCATTTTGCTTAGGTTTAGAGTAATTTTATGTATTGACAATAACCAAATAGGGTAAGCGTTTAAATAGTACTTTGGCTTAATGTTTATAAAAAAGCTAGGGATTCCCTAGCTTTTAAAATAAGATTTTAAATATTATTGAAGCTCAAGACTGATAATCTGACTGCTTCCAAAGATGCTATTTTGCAAAGCAGAGAAGAGGATATTCTCAAGTTGAGACTTATCAGTCCTAGAGAGTGTTTTTAGAAGACTTAAATACTGAACCAAAACGAACCTTTCATCTTGAGTCAGATTTTTTGCATCTAAGTTCCCATTAGAAATATATCCAGCAGCGATAGAGAAGAGTTTTTCACTATCAACTTGCTTATTTACAAGATTAGCCATATCATCAATTCCAGCTGCAGATTGATATCTTGAGAGGAAGAGATTGAAAATATGGGTTAAGAGGCTCATATCTTCTTGTGTAACAAAGAATTTTGCTACAATCATCTTTGCTCTAATCAGCAAAAGCTCATCATCAGTAAGATTTCAGAATTCTTTACGAAGTTCTGCATCACTAAGTTCAAATCAGTATTTTGCACCAATATTATTAGTAAAGAGAAGTTTGAGATAACCTTCTTGACTAAACTTTGCAAGCATACTGATTGCGCCAGGAGCGAGAATTTCAGTTTCATTACTATTAAGCTTTGCAAAGAATCTATGGAAGAGACTCTCATTACCTTGACCAACTCTACCTACTGTTCCAATATTTGGATCAATGATAAGATATTTGATATGCTTATTCTTGAGCCTATTGTATGATTTACAGCTATTAAAGTCTGAAAACTGTTCCCAAAGCATAGTCAAAAGCCCATCAGATCGCATATTCCTTTGATTTTTAAGGAAGTATTGAATATAGGTTCCAGCAACTAGTACTCCATCTTCATCTGCTCTATTTTCTACCGCTTTCATAAATGGAAGATATGCTCCAAACTGTAATTCAAAAAGCTTATCTGCTGTAAATTTGTAAGTTTTTTGATTTAATACTTCAAGGTTTTCGCTCAAGATTTGCTCAGTTCAAACGTTTGACTTATACCATCCAAACGCTCAACTTCCAGCTTGAGAAGAAATCCTTGACCAGTTGAGGTATGATTGAACGAGGATAAAACAGGTAAGAATTCAGATTAAAGTCGAGAATGCCATCTGGCTTTTTGCAGTATCTTTGTGCTCCATTTCTTCAATGAAAATCATGACTGCTAGGATTGACCAGATAATAAGTCCAAGTCCATACCAAAGAATACCAGCAGCAATAGCCCACCAAATCGCCCAACCACTAATAATTGAAAGTGAAAGGATCAAAAGCACTCTTAAGCGAGCAAAAAATGTATAAATAGCCGCAGCGATAAGTAAGATCAATACAAATATCCAAATCAAACCAATATCAGTATAATAACTACTTAGATTTTGCAAAGACCAGTTATAAATTGCATTAAGTGGAACGATATACCTATATGGAATATTAACATTCCCATTATCAGTTGAGATACTATGTTCTTTACCGTAAGTTTGCAATGCATCAAATGCAGTATCAATTTGTACATGAGTTCCACTGCTAATCGCATCAATAGTATTTTGAATGAGTGTTGCGACCTTTCCATCTTGAGTTCTAAGTTTTGATTTGAGCTCAGATAAAGAGGTTGAAATCTGATTTTTTGAACTTTCTGTTTGTGCACTTGCAGCGAGCTTTTCAAGGAGAGTAATGTTTTCACAGAGGAGAACCGCATCAGCATTGAGTCCATAGCAAGCATTATCTTTCCAGAAGAAGAGTTTAAGAACAAGTCCAAAAACACCAGTCTTTGGGAAAGCTCTTCTACCAAATCCGACATATCTTCCAAAGTCTTCATTTACTGCACTTCCTGGAGCCTTTTGGAGATTAGCCGTGAGATCTGCCTCATCAAATTTTTCTGACTTACATTGATGATAGTTGAGGTCTGAAGTTGTTTGATTCAGATAGTTGCTATCAATAGCTTCCTGAGTTTCTAAGCCTTCAAGTCCTCCGGTCTGCTGTGCAAGCAGAGGCTTCATCTCCTTAAGACTAGATTTTTCGTCCTTCTGATCTGAAAGATTAGAAGAAGCCTGTCCCAAGATTATTGATTGAATAAGTTCTGCTGGTTTTATTTGATTTTGTTCAATGACTTGCCCGATAAGTACCCGTGGTCATTTGAAGATTAGCATACTTACTAGCATACAAATTCCCCAGAGAAAGATATTTTTCAGTTGAAGCCCAAAGTGTGCTTGCTTTTTTATAAATCCTCTCGTAATACCAATGAGGAAGAGTATTGCCCCGATAATGATCAGAATTTTTCCTAATGCTGGAGAGATAAATGCAGCAGTGAAGAGTGGCTGCAAGATTCCCATTGCTCATAGCACCAAAATCCCAGCTCAGAAGCTGGACAAAGCATTTGTCAAGAGTCCAAGCAAAAGGAGTCAAAAAATTACGATATCAATAAATGCTGTTGGTTTCGCCATTGTGGCAAAAGCAAAAAACACCGCAGAAATAATCAAATATTTTGGAGTATCGTTTCTTGATGCATTTGTTGCTTTTTCTCGAAAATGATTAAGGGCAGTAATCCCTGCTAAAATTGCAAATACTGTCAATGCAAGTACTCCCATATCAGTTTTATTGTCTACAAAGAGGAGGAATGCCCCCATACCGCTCGTAAGCCACAAAATAAGAAGTCCCCATCAGATCATAAAAGAAGTCTGAGATACTGATTCAGATTTTTCTTGATCTTTTTGTGGCTTTCTAAAGAAGGTTAATATTTCTCTTAGGAGACCAATTCCTAGTACTAAAACAAATACTCAGCTCCAGAAGTTCATGATTACTGCAAAAGAGTCCTTTGCAATATTAAGAAATTTAGTTAGTGGAGCGAAAAAAGAGAAAGCAAATGCAATAAATCCATGCCAAAGATACGGCATTGCACTCGCTGCTCAGGCATTCCCTCGGAGAATCCCACCATGTTCAGCGATTACCTTTGGCGTATACATGTATTCGTGATTCGCATCTCGGGCTGTTGGATAAGGAATGTATGAGTGATCAAATCCAAAATAGAAATATCCAACAGAACATAAAGCAAGGAGTACAATAATCCATCAGATTTTTGGTTTTTTTGCCAAAGCTTGAAAATCGATAAACACCCGACTTAATGCTTGAGTATGCGCCTTCAAGTGTTTTATCTCCCAATAGCTAAGTACCGCAAGTCCAGTAACGATTATCCAAAGCAATCGAGAACTAAAGATTCCTACCCCCATCAATATTTGCATCAAAACAAGAAATACTACGAGCCCAATTCCAAATGTGAGTAATGTCTCTTGCCATCTAATAGTTTTAAAGAGGCGAAGTTTCCTAACGATAAAATTTCAAAGTACAAAAAGAAGAAAAATCAGACTTATTCCTAAGGTATACAGTAATCCAACGTTGAAACTTTGAAGGAGCAAAGCTCAGAAACCTAGCAACGTTCCATTGATCCATGCATGCAAAAAGCTAAATCCAACAAGTCCTCCTCAAAGTCTCAATCCAAGTCCGAGGAACGAAGGCGTTTTTGCTTTTTGTAGATAGTAAATAGGGAAATAAGCACACAAAAGCATGCTCAAAATCATCGTAAAATGTTTTCCAGAGAATACCATTTCACCATAATAACTATGATTCCCCATAAATGAGATAAATCACTCTATCCCAATCAGCACAAAGAGTGTGATGAGAACATAGAGCATCCATTTTCTTAGTTTCATAACTATGAAAGAAAAAATAAAATACCCACAAAATATAGTGTTTTGGTGCTTTTTTTCAATAGTTTAGAATGAGCTTATCAAGTGAGAAAAGTCAGATTTTTTTCTTTTTATCTAGATTTTTCTTTGCTATTGGAGAGGAATTTCTTATACTTCTGAGGTGAATTTTTAGACGCACTATGAGAAGATAATGACAGAAAATATGCCATCACATAAACCAGCACTTTTCAATGAAGGGAAACTCAATGAATGGGCAAAAGAGCGTAAACTCCAACCTTTCAAGGTGAAGCAGATCTTTTTTGAAATGTATAAAAATCAAAACATTGAGCGAGATGCGATGACAACGCTTTCAAAAGATCTTAAATCTGAATTACAAAAAGATTTTGTTCCGCTTGCGATTGAGCTTGTTGAGACAGTTGAAGCTGAGGATACAACCAAGTTTGCATTCAAAACAAAAGATTGAAATCTGATTGAAGCAATCCTAATGTACCATTGGCAAAATGAAAAATATGTCAAAGGTAATCAGCCAAAACTCAATCGTATTACGCTCTGTATTTCTTCTCAGGTCGGATGTGCAATGAAGTGTATTTTTTGCGTGACAGGAAAGCTCTGATTTAAAAAAGACCTTACGCGAGAAGAAATTATTTCTCAGATTCTTTTTGCTAATGCCTATGTTAAAAAGAGATTCGGAAAAAAAGAAGATGGAACCAATCATGCAGTCAGAAATGTGGTATTTATGGGTATGGGGGAGCCACTTCTCAATTATGACAATATGAGAAAATCGCTAGAAATTATGCTTGCTCAAGAAAGACTTTCATTGAGTAGGAGGCATATTACAATATCGACCTGTGGTATTGTCCCATGAATCGATAAACTGATAGAAGACAAGGTAGCAGTAAAGCTTGCGGTTTCTCTCCATTCCCCAGATCAAGAATTGAGAAATCAGATTATGCCAATTGCGAAAGCTTATCCTTTAGATCAGCTCATGGAGGCAATTGACCGCTACGTAAAGGCCACTGATAATAGAATCTTTTACGAATATATCATGATCAAGGATATGACAGATAAGCCTGAGCTCGCTCATGGACTCGTAAAACTGCTCAAAAATAGGCTTGCTCATCTCAACCTCATTCCTTACAATGAGAATCCAGCTATTGATCTTCAAGAAAGTGAAAGAAAGACTATTATGAAGTTTAAGGATATCCTCGAGGCTGGTGGTATCACGGTTACTGTCCGTGATTCTATGTGAAGAGAGGCAAAAGGAGCTTGTGGACAGCTCGGATATGAAAAGGTGAAAAGTCAGACTGAAAATTAATCTAAATCTTGATCGCTATAAAATAAAAAACTCTCTGGATGGAGAGTTTTTTCTAATTATGAACTAGCTTTTTCACAACATAGGTTCCCTCAGATTGATATCCAAGTTTGCGATAGTATTCTCTTACACCAACCCCTGAAATTACAGAAAGTCTCTGATATCCTGAGAGTGTCCCTATTCTTTCTGCACATTCTAGGAGCCTTTTACCAATTCCTGTGTGTTGAACTTTTTGATTCTCTTGTTCCTCTTCAGAGGTCTGGATACTCTGAAGGCTACCATATACATGCAGTTCTCTAATAAGAGCCGTATTTTCTCAGAGTCCATCTCGCTCAACACTTTCTCCTTCTCTAGGCAAAAGCAAGCGGGTGAACCCATATAAATATCCAAGCTCATCTTCAAAACTAATGAAAAACTCGTTCCCCACAGAAGAAAGATAACTTCTAATAACAAGGTTCAAATGCTGAGTTTCTTCAGTTTTATTTCTCATTTCTCTGCTTCTTGTATCCAAGCTTACAAAATGACGATACTTTTCTAAGTCAGGATTCTCACCTAAAATCAAGCTCTGAGCGCGAACCTCTTCTGGATAAGAAAAGAAGTTGGTATCTCATTGTTCTTGACTAGGGAGTTGATCTAACTGCTGCTGATTTTCAGCTATAAGTACTTTTAGCTCTTCATAAAAAGCTTCTTGATTATTAAAGCACTTAAGATTTGGATATAACCTTTTATAAAAATCAGATAAAAAGACAGAATCAGCTTTTTTATATTCTTTCAATAAAGATTCATGCATGAGTTGAGAAAGATTTGTTACATTTGAGCCAGCAGCGATCTCAGTAGCTGGAATATCACGAATCAGTCTTTTAATCCTCGTATATGGAGGAATAATCTCACGAAAGGTTGTTTTGATAATATGTGAGATTTCCTCAGTCGTAATTGGCTGATACTTCCCTTGGAGATAAAGAGTATAGAGTTCGGTATTCGGAATCACAGAAGTCGGATAAAATTTGATTTCATCTGGTTGAAGCCAAGGATCTGCGTAAATATCCCTAAAGGTCTGAATATCCATCTCAGGATTTGATCCATAGAGCCCTGGCATAATATGAATCGAAATCTTAAATCCAAACTGTCTCATACGATGCAGTGCCTTTCTTACTTCTTGAATATGATGGCCCCTTTGATTCAGGTCAAGAACCGTATTGTTTGTAGACTGAACTCCCATTTCTATTCTCGTCACTCACATTTCTCTTCGTTCTTTACAATTTTGCTCAGTTACAAATAGGGGAGTTGTCTCAATCGTAAGTCAGATGATCCTATTTTCAGCGGTTTCGTTGAGAGTTATAGCTTCTGACAAAGAATTTGAAAGCTGAACTTCGTCTTCATTCAGAATTTTAAAACCATATTTCCATTCTGAAGTTCAAACCGTACTTTCTATTTGCAGTTGAGAGAAACTATTGCAGGCATCATAGAGTTTCTTTACAAAGTCAATTTTGTAATCTCTTGGATAGAAATCCCAGGTTCAACCTAAGACAATCATCTCAATTTTATCAGTTTTATGCCCAGTTTGTTTGAGTGAGTACAATCTATTATAGACTTGTTTTATCGGATCAAACTGGTTCAATCGAGCTCTCATTGCCCCAGGTTCAGACTTGATATAGCTTTTGGGCATATCAGGATCGTTTGGACAAAAAATGCATCTTGATGGACAAGGGTAGGGCTTTGTTAGCACTTGAACTGAGACAATTCCAGAGAGTGAACGAATCGATCTCTTACGAAGCAAAAGTTCAAAATCAGAATTTTTATTTATTTTTTTCTCCTCAACAAGCTGAAAATATGCCTGTAATATCTGTGATTTACTTGGCAAAGTCTGCATTCCGTTTTGTTTTGCAAAGGCTCTTTGATAGTCTTTGAGCTTCTCTGCGTTAAAATCCCCCTGCTCTAAAAAGTCCAGGACAAGGCTCTGATATTCCATTCACTACTGATTTTTTCTACATAAAATTATTTGATAAGGAGATATCCTCTTGCTCGAGTAAGCTTTCGAGCTGAAGTTACATCATCTCCCTTTCTCTTGTAAATAATCTCTCTCTCCCCAGAGGCTTCGGTAATGATAAACCTCTTTTCTCCAAGCATGATTTCGTAAGGATTAATATCGCTCTCGTAGTATTCTTTCTTTTCTTTACTGATTTTAGCAAGTTCATCAACATATTTCTGCTCAATTTCGGCTGGATTGATGCCGGTTCATTTCTCATTTCCTCGAGTATCCCTATCATAGGTAGTGATGCTATAGATTTTGTTATATCCTTTGATATCCAATCCAGTCGCAAAAAGTGAATTATCAGCATAAAATCTGAAATATTCTGTTGATTCCCTATCTTCTCAATCTATAGTACCTGTTTTGATATTTTCAATATCAACTCATAAGTAATACATTACAGGTGCATCACACCAATAGCTCTCTGTATCATTATTTTCACAAATATTCTTGAGTTCAAGGAGATGATTCATCCCTTTAGAACCGTAAGTATTAGCGATATACTCAAACTTCTCGATAATTATGCCTGTATTCTCTCCAGCTAAACTAAGCAAAGCTCAACTTCCAAGAGGTGTTTGGATGTTTTCCTCAGCCAAGAGATGGTTTAATCTAGAAAGTTGGCTTGAGAGTGCGAGCTGATCTATAGTTACTGGCCCAAAAATTCCAACTCCAAATACTCAAACAATAGTGTACATAAGTAAACTTAATCTATGATTTTTGAAAACTAAACCAAGTAATGGATAGAGTAAAATACATATTGCGATAAGCACAATAATACCTCTTCTCATCGTTAATCCATATTGATTGATTCTCACCCCAATTGCATAACTCATGAGACCACCAACAAAGAAAAAGCTGATTAAAATACAGTTTTTTAGCTTGTTGAAAAAAGAAGATTCTTCTGGATAGATGAAATAATAGCAGAGTATCGCAAACGCAAAATATCCAGTTCCCATATAAACAACGATCTCTTTAGGCCAGATCCCTGTAATTGCAATTTTAATCACATATGCAAATAAGATCAAGAAATACAAGATTGTTAATGGCAAGAAAATATAATTTCCAAATATTTTCCTAGCTTTTGATGGTAAAAAAGTGAAATCAGATGTTTCATCTTTGGGTATTGTTTCCTCCAAGCTATAATTGTAGTAGTTAAGAATGAAGGTCCCATTGACAAAGATAAAACATACTGCAGCTAGATATTCGTAGATTCTACCCTGAAACAAATCCTCAAAAAACAGCTTATCAATAGAAAAAATACTTCCACTAATCCCAATCCATAGCACCAAAGATGCCAATCCTCCGAGCCAAACTGATTGTAGAAAGATATTCCAAGAGAGCCAAGTCCCTTTTTCTCTTTTTCTCCAAAGGAATCCAATAAGTAAGAAGATTCCGAGGATTAGCAAGCCCCAAGCAGTCATTACCTGAACTTGATAAAATCCGCTTCAGCTTTCATCTCATACATTTATCAAAAAAAGAAACCATCTATATATCCCATATCCTATTGGTAATGCAAGCGCCTGCAGTCAGAGGCTTATCCATCGATGCTTGGTGGTTTTCTTGTTTCTATTGATCTGGAATAAAAGTCCATAGCAGCTAAAAATAAAAGCAAAAACCAGACTTCAAACAACCGCTACATGAGCCCCGTATCTACTGCCAAAAGGCATAAATTTTGTTGAAATTAACCAAACTACATAGCTAGTCAAGTCAGCTAACAAAAGATAAGAAATCGGAGCGAGTTGGAAAGTTTTCCCCCAATTCCTCAAAACCTTGAGAAGTTTTTTCATCTTTATTTTTTGAAATAATAAAAGAAAATACAACCTCCTCAATAATCAAGATTATCTCTTAAAAATCAAGTCAAAGATTGAGCTGGTAGCTTGGATATTCTCTCACTAGGAAGGTAGGGGAGTTGTAGTTTATAAAAAAACTGAGAAATCTGACTTCCCAGCTTTTTTTATCCGTCAATTCCTACGGTAATTTTTCCATAAATGCCTTTTTGATTGATTGATGCTTTTTGTCATCCTGAAGTGCGAAAAAGCTTTTTCTCATGAGCTCACGAATATCTTCGTAATAGAGCAAACCTAACACCTCTTCAATACTTGCCCATTTGTATACTCAGATATATCACTCTCCATCAGTGATCTTTACAGCTGATGGATCTCCAGTATAGAGCATCAAAAAGTATGTCACATCCTTATCTAAATGTCCTCTTTTTGTCTCAGAACTTCTGAGTGAAGTCATCCCAATCTTCTGTTTGAGCTTTAGGTGTTGGATATTGATTCAGCACTCTTCTGAAACCTCTCTAAGTGCGGCTTCTTCAGTTTTTTCTCCTGCTTGGATTTTCCCCTTTGGAGCCACTCGCTCGATTTTCCCAGAGAGCGCTAGTCTTTTGATCAAAAGGTATCTTGGTTGTCACTCTTTAGTCAGGTAATATACGATACCACCCGCACTTTGCACAACTTCCGCCATTATAAAACGCTATATACAAGTAAATAAAAATTAAGAAATCAGATTTTGAATTCGTTTTGCTGCCCAGTTACTAATCGCTGATTCTCCCTCTTGTGGTCTGATATTTTCTATCCTCTCAGCAGACAAAACCCTCTGTTGATTTGCTACAACATCATGTCCTGGCAATTGTTTGTTCAAAAGCTGAACCTTCTGACTTCTCGAAAGTGAGTTTAATACTCTCTTTTTTAGTTCTAAAGTTTGAGAAAATACCTTCTCAAGCTCGGTTAATTGTTCATTGATTTTTGTGACTTCTTGGTTGTATTTGAGCTGATCAAGCTCAGAAAAACGCTGAATTCTCTCTTCTAAATCTCCCAAAAGGACCTCTGGTAGAATTGTTTTAGAAGAAGACTGTTCAGTATTTTCTAGTTTTTCTTGGTGTTCTTTTTGTGACGTTAAAACATCAGTTTCAAGCTGTTTGAGTGTATTTATACGCTCTTGAAGCTGTTTCTGTTGCTCTTGTCTTTCGTTATTAGAATGCTGATATTCCTTTTCTGGAGAGTTCAAACTCATCTTATCATCCAAGTGATTCTAAAACTTTTTTGAGAATAGTGATGTTTTTTTTGTAATTAACCCTCAGCGGACCTACAATACTTAGTACCATATCATATCCATCTAGACTGATTTTTACATATACACAGGAAATTAAAGTATCTTGATCATTGACAAAAGTATAGTATACCTCTCTTTGTTTGAGGATCTTTTTATCAATAAAAGCAACGATCTTTTTCTCCTCAATAAAACGGATAATCGTTCTAGTTGCCGAATATTCATCGATCATATCATCACGAAGCAAGTTATTAATTCCAAGATAGTAATACTCATCGTTTCTGATAAATCCAACCACTACTCCATCCGCTACCTCTCCTAAAGTTTCTACTAGAGATTTGAGTTCCTGTCTAGCAGAATCTAGATGCAAATCAATATCATCAGGTTTCTGAGCCAGTGTTGAATCTAAGTAGGCAGAGAGTCACTGGAGTGTTGGAATTCTTCCAGAGGAATTGTAGGGTTGATATACCATCCCTTGCTTTTCTAGGATGTTGAGATATTTTCTGAGTGTAGAAGGTGCATAATCCACCAATTCCAAAGAATTGAGAAATTTAGAACCAACAGGTTCTCCTTTGTCTAGATAGCATTCTATCACAGTATCCAAAAGTGCTAGTAATTTAGTATTTGTAGGCATTTTCATAACTAGCAGATAAAACTTTCTCAAGAAAACTCCAAAAAATCTCCACACTTTCCAAAAAGAAATTCACACTTTTTCAGTATACGAAAAGTAGTCCTCATTTTCAAGAGATAAAAATCAGACTTTTCTTATTTTTTCTCTAAGCTTAGATATACCTCTTGCAATCCTAAAAAAAATCTGTATTTTTATGGATACAATTTACTCATTAATATTATATTGATTATGCTTAGTATAAAAAATCTTTCAGTACAAGTAGAAGAGAAAAAAATCCTGAATCAGATTTCTTTTGATTTTAAAGATGGGAAAAATTATTGTATCCTTGGGAAAAACTGATCAGGAAAATCTTCTCTGGCTATGGCAATTACTGGAAATCCTAAATATGAGATTTCAGGTGGAGAAATTCTTTTGGATGGGCAACTCCTCAATGATATGAGTCCAGATGAGAGAAGCAAAGCTGGAATTTTCCTTACCTTCCAAAATATTCCAGAGATTCCTGGGGTAAAGCTTTTTGACTTTCTTAAGTCTATTTATGATAGTAGACAAGAAGCTCCAACGACATTTATTGGATTCAAAAAGATTATAGAGCCGTTAATGCAGGAGCTAGAAATCAGCAAAGATTTTCTTTGGAGAGATTTGAATGTAGGGTTCTCAGGAGGAGAAAAAAGGAAAATCGAAGTTCTTCAGATCAAACTTCTTAAGCCAAAATACATTATCCTTGATGAGATAGATAGCGGACTAGATGTAAACGCTGTAAGGCAAGTTGCCGAGCTTCTTCAAACGACTGATACTGAAGAAAATAGTTTCATCATCATTACTCATCTCTTTGAGATGCTTCAAAACTTGCCACTTGAGCAAATTGTTATCTTGGATCATGGAGAGATTAGAGAAATTGGAGGACAAGAACTAATAGAAAAAGTAAGAAAAGACTGATTTTAGTCTTTGTAGATATATAAAAAAGTCTTGAGAGATACTCACAAGACTTCTTTTGTTTTCTTACTACTTCTTCTCTCTAAAATACAAAGAGTGGCTCAAAACCGTACTTAGATACCCTTTTTGTTTTACTACTAGAGGTAGAGCGCTCAGTTTTTTTCTTCACTATGTGATTTTTTGCAATAGTCGCGAGTGAAAGATAAAACTCTTCTTCTGCAAAAAGATACCCAAATCGGCTGAGTACCACTAGAGCACATTCAGGTTTTAGTCCAGAGAAAAGTCCTTGTCGGTCTGCTTTATCTGGGGACTGAGAAGTGTAAGAAGATTTGTCTGATTTCCCGAAGAAATCATCAATAAATCGCTTAAGATTGGTAATTCCTGCTACTTCCATATTATTTATATTTTATATTTATTTACCACCAATATAGATATTTTAATTAAAAAGTCAAGTATTCATTTGGCTGATTTTAAAAGACTTATTGTATGATGAAAAAAAGAACAAAAAAGGAATTAGATCAGATTTTTGGATTTATGATGGAGAAATTTCCTAATGCAGATACTGAACTGATTTATCATAATGGGTTTCAGTTGCTCGTTGCGGTCATACTTTCTGCACAGACAACCGATAAACAGGTTAATAAAGTTACCGACAACCTCTGGAAAAAAATCAAAAAACCTGAAGATATCTTGGCTCTCGGATTTGAATCTTTTGAGAAATCCATTAGATCCATTGGACTATATAGATCAAAAGCAAAGCATATTCGAGCGACAAGTCAGATTTTAGCTCAGAACTGATGTCATATCCCAGCTACTCAGCAAGAACTTATGAAGCTTCCCTGAGTCTGAGAAAAAACAGCTAAGGTAATTTTATACGTACTTTATGGGCAGCCAGTTGTCGCGGTAGATACTCATGTTCATAGGATATGTAATAGGCTTGGGATCGTTGAAACTACTAGTCCACTACAAACCTCAAAACTCCTTGAAACTCGCATCCCAAATGAATATAAACAGAAGGCACATCACTGCATGATTCTTTTTTGAAGATACATCTGTACAGCAAGAAACCCTAAATGCCAAGAATGTAAACTTCAAAATCTCTGCAACTACTTTATTTCTCAACAGAAAAAATAATGTTTAAAATCCTGATGAATGAACCTCAGTGGGGATATGACTTTCTCAAATTTCTTGTAGCACAACAGAACGAATATCCATGGCTTACGCAGTTTTATGCCGTAGGAGCTGATGTATTTGTCTTTGTGTATCCTATTTTCCTGAGTTTTTGGTATATAAAAGGGATTGTAAAAAAGGAGCTTGAAATCAAAAAAGAAGCACTTTTTGTCTTTTTCTCTTGCTTTTTTACTGTCGCATTCAATATTTTAATTCAGCAGTTTTTTGATAAGCAGAGACCGATTTATGAATTCTGAATTCAAAGTGTAGATAATGAAACACTACTTCATAGCTGGCTTCCAACAACTTCATTTCCATCAGATCACGCGGTTGTAACCTTCTCAATCGCAATTGCAACGCTGTTGATTGGGATCAAATATCACAAGCGTTCACTCAAAATTTGGTCAGTATTTTTGTTTATTTTCGCTATCTTGACTGGAATTTGCAGAATAGGAACAACAGTTCACTGGACGACAGATATTATCGCTGGGACAATCGTTGGATTATTGATACCAATTATTCTTGTCCTACCAGCATGTTATTCAAGACTTGAAAAATGGATTTTTGAACCAGTGATTAGATTAGAAGAACGAATCATTTGAAAGCTTTTTTGAGCAAGAAAAACACTTGGATAGTAGAGTTTCATAGTATTAAAAAGAGAAAAAATCAGATTCTTTATCTCTAGTATATAAAAATGGAAAAACAATTAGGGATTCTATTGGCTTTCGTAGGACTCTTTGGAGGCTGGAGTTTGGCAAATGAGTATGATGAAGCTGTAAAACGAATGTACCAAGAATGACTCACAATCCATTCAACCACTCAGGCCTATAAGCTTGATGCGAATTTAAGAAGAGATGAAGCTGCAAAGCTCTTTGTTAAGTTTTTATCCCTACAGACTGGCGCAACGCTTGAAAATAGATTTATAGTTCCAGAGTCTTGTGAGTTTCAAGATCTAGATAAGGCATGGTCAGATCTTAAAGATTCAATAAAATCTGCCTGTTTTCAGTGAATTATCTTGTGAAAGAATGGGAAATTTTCTCCAGATCAAACCCTAACAAAAGCGCAAGGAATCACGATTTTGATGAGAATTCTAGAAGGGAAACAATCGGAACTAAATCCGAAAGAATGGTGGCTTAATTATTATAAACTCGCAAGAAAAAAGAAGCTTTTGACTACGGAACAGAGAAATAATCCTACCGCTCCAATGAAAAGAGGTGAGCTTGCCCTTTTGCTGTATAAAGCTTGGAATCTTCAGTGAAAATGAGAAGAATCTCTAAGCAGTAGAGCGAAGTCACAGCTTTTAACAGGAGAAACTAACAATCAGAATTCACACTCTTTAACCTGAAAGTCGCTCCCAGTAAATACTTGTTCTGAGCTACCAAAAAGTCTTAATACTTGTTCTCAATATGCATGTGAGACAAATGATAAAGGCCTCGGTATGAAAATGCATTTCTCTGTCTCGCCACTCAGCACTTGAAAATGCTCATTTTCTCAAGAGCTACCAGAGCCTTCTCTCTCAGCAAAAATTGATTGTATCTTAGATGAGAAACAACAAAAGCAGCTAGCTCTCTACTGGGAAAAATATCTGAAATCAAGCTGAAACTTCTCTACTTCAGCTACAGTAAACACTTCTGGGACACATATTAGTGAAACTATTGATGGAGAGCTGGTTGAAAACCCAATGAACGCGTGGATGTCAAATCAGGTATGTCAATATACGTTTACTGGTAGTGATATCGAACATTCGAGCACAAAAACCTCAGATAACGTTCCTTTTTGTGATGAGATCACAGATCAAACCTCTCAATGTAAACAAAGATAAAAAATCTGTTTTTTTATTCTCTTAATTACCTCAAAAATGTCAATTTTTTCTCGTATTATCGCTGGAGAAATCCCTTGCTACAAGATTTATGAAAATGAGAAGGTCTTTGCGTTTTTGGATATTCATCCGCTTACCAAAGGGCATACCCTACTTGTTCCTAAGATTGAAGTTGATTATTTTGCTCAAGTTCCTGCTGATTATGCGCAAGAGCTCTTCCTTGTTGCTCAGAAGATTGCTCTTGCTTTGGATAGATCGATGTGAAGCAAGAGGACTCAAATGGTAATCGCAGGATGGGATGTTCCGCATACGCATTTGCATCTCGTGCCTTCTGAAAGCATGGAAGATATTAGAAAAACGCAGACTCTAGAACTCAGTGAAAGCGAAATGCTAGAAATTCAGCACAAAATCCTCGCAGAGCTTGAGAAATAAGGAATAGGGAAACAAAAGAGAAATCTGACTTTTCTCTTTTTTTGTAAAAATATGTAATAGACTTGATTTTACTAGAAGGATAGCTAGACTTGAGGATGAGCTTTTAGAGATATAAAGAGGTCTTCTAAAAGTCGAAAAAGAGGTATCACCTCATATATTTATTCTTTTTTATGCATAGTATATGACAGTAACACACATTAGTTCAAAAGCTGAATTTGATCAGATTTTATCTAGTTTTTCAGGAGTGATTATTGCTGACTTCTTCGCTACTTGGTGTGGACCTTGCAAGATGCTTTCTCCTATTATGGAAGAGTTGGCTGCTGAGGTAAATCCAGAACAAGTAAAGATCCTTAAAATTGATATTGATGAAGTGGGAGAACTCGCTCAGGAATACGCTATCACTTCAGTTCCTACAGTTTTTATTGGTATAAATCATGAAATCAAAGAAGGATTCCTCGGAGCGAACCAAAAGGAATTCTACCAAGAAAAAATCAATCAATATCTTGGAGAACTTGCCTAATCTGTAAGTTATTAATAAATAATAAGAAATCTGATCAAGAACATTGATCAGATTTTTCTTATTGACATTTTTTTGAAAAAAGATATATTATCCCCATAATACAAAAATCACATAACAATGAAAAAGTATAAAAAAGAAAAGCTTGAGCTACTTATGTATGCTCAAGATGTAAACATGTATGCTGAATCATTTTCCGCTCTCTACGAAGAAGTAAAAAAAGATACAAGTACGGATTTGGAGGTTCAAGATAAAAATAGAGCTCGAGCCAACGCCTATTTAGACTACTACATGTATCCTGATGATCCTCTCACTAGGCTTCGTGGATTATGTAAATTCTTTGAAGCGGGTCCTCATTTGATGGGAAGGATAAATGAAATCAAGCAAGCTCAGGACTTTGATATCTTTGTAAATGAGACTGAAAGCTCAGTTTTTCAGAGAGAAATTTTAGCAACTTTGAAGGCAATAAGAAGTTATCTTTAGCTGTTGTAATAAAAGAACTCAGAGTAATTTTACTCTGAGTTCTTTTACCCTTAAGCTCTTTCACGGTTTACTATAATTATTATCTATGAGGTGTTTTATAAAAGTCGATATCTCCTCATACATCTTTTAATTTTTCACGAAGAAAGATAGTTTTCTCAGAGAATGAAATGTCAACTTAGAGTAAAATTAAAGCCATTTGACAAATCTTCGATTAAATGAAAAAACCTCTCCATCAGAGAGGTTTTTTTTCTTTATTATTCAAGGATGATTATCTAATCTGGACGAATCTGAGATCTCCATCATTTTTTACTTTACAATTCCCATTAGTATCTTTTTCTCATCAATCAGCGGCAGTGGAGTCTCTATCTACAGATTTACACAACTTGTTTACAATCTCATTATATTCAGTTTCATTATCCCAATCAGTGAGCATAGATTTTACTGCATTAGCTTTATCCAAGGTTTCTACTTGTGCTGCCACAATATAAGCCTGATTGGCAACTCCTCCTTTTTTAATTAGCATATACGAATAATTTCCTTGCTCTCATTGTATAGGAGACTTGAAATTTACTCCAGGTTGATTTGCTCTAGGATCTTTTGGGAGATCCTTCAGGTATCCTCTTCATACAACAAGGGTAGCATTGAGTCCGCTTGCAGATGCATTATTGGTAGCCGTCATACTTGGATACTCTCCCTTGGCTGCCATATACATCTCCACACCATTAATGATGTCTGAGAGTCCCTTCTCTCTAGCAGCATCTCTAGTAGCGGCCTGAGCACCACTGAGTCTAGGTAAAATAGCAGCAGCGAGGATACCGATGATCACTACTACGATCAGCATTTCTACCAAGGTAAAACCTTTTTTGAAGTTTTTCATTGTGATTTTAGAATAAAAGAATAAAAATCATTACAGCGGTATTCTTATTTTTATTCCCTCTATTTGCAAGTCAAAATAGGCTTTTGAACTCTATTTTAGATTGACAGGATTTTTTTGCCTCATTGAACTACTAGACAAAAGAAGAAAAAATCTGATTTTTGTTTTCTATTTTTATAGAAATGGGATATTGTAATTTTTACTCATCAAGAATCATTTTTTCCTTCCAGGATTGATAGAGGATTTCAAGCTCTTCTTCGCCATCATACTTTGGGAAGAGTGATGTCCCCATCTCGATTTTAAAGTCAACACGGTCAGCGATACTACCGGTATTTTGTATTCGTTCTTCGACCTGCTGAGGAGCATATCCATTTTTGAGAGCAATAGAGCAGATCTCCTCCTCTGTCATAAGATGATTTTTAGTAGTTGGGACCCTATGATTTGGATCAAAGAGCTTCAAGTTGTCCTTGATCGCCATTGCGAGTTCTTGATTTATTTTGTCTGTTGGCCTTGGGTAAGCGTAGATATTACTCATAATACAAGGTGTTTTCGTCAATTCTGCAAGTTCAAGGATTGTTTTATTGATCTTTGCGATATCAGGATGTTCTTGCTCATCCTGAGCAATTATTTCGAGATAGAAATTTTCTGTTCATAAGGTATTTTTGAGCATACCAATGATTTCTTGAATTTTAGAAAGAGGTTCTCAGTTGAGAATCATCTTTGAAATTCGTGACTCAACACCTCAAGAGAAAGCCAAAATTCAGGTTTTATTTTCTGTCAATGCTTTCATATCAACCTTTGGTCTAAACTCAATTCAAGTCTGAGAAGCATAAGTCACAAGTTGGAGGAGATTATGGTATCATTCAGTACTCATCGCAAGGAGTGTTATTGAACCAACAGACTTCAGATTTGCAACATTATTAGCATCCAATACGAATCCAATTTCAACTCCAACAATTGGCTTTATCCCTTCATCTTTCCCAGCCATATAATGCTGAAATGCTCCATAGACAACATTCAAATCTGTTAGTCAGATGGCAGTATATCATAGTGATTTCGCGTTTTTAATAATATCTTTTGGCTTACCAATAGCTTCAAGGAATGAATAGGTACTATATCCATGCAGATGAACGAACATTTTCTGCGTTAAAAAAAGGTAAAAAGTCTGATTTTATGATAGTTTTTTCTTTTTGATATGCAATAGGAAACTTAGTTGCTCAAGATAATATAAAAGGTTATACATAGTAGGACTATTTTAACAGTAGTATGTATTGGTTTTGATTCTTTATCGTGAGTATATATAAGTATATCTTATATACTTTTCAAAAAAAAGAAAAACCTGAATTTCGATTCAGATTTTTTTATTATTATTTGATAGATAAATTATGAATTAGCATCACTCCATCACCAGGCTCACTTTCAAAAATTTCATAATTGATTTGATTTTCTTTGAGAAATTTATATAATCAATCTAGTTTTGTTTGATATTTTAAAATATCGTCGAGTAGTATTGTATTTTCCGAACTTAGTTTCTCTTGTATTTTCTCTAAATAGCTTCCGTATTGACTTTTTTGAGCATCAATGAATACAAAATCACTTTGCTTTGGCAATATAGCTCTGCTTGATTGGAGTTTTGTGATATCAAATGGATACAGTGTGATGTTAGTCAGCTTTGTCTGATGAATATTGTACTGTGCTTCTAAATATGAAGGATAGGCCACTTCAAAACTTGTAAGTTGACCTCACCATTCTTGGATTATATTTGCAATAAAGATGCTACTATAACCAACAGCGCTTCCTATTTCCAGACAAGTTTTTGGTTGATGTTTTTTGAGTATGTCTGCTAATATTGCTTGAGTTTCACGAGAGATGAGTGGAATTTTCCTTTGTTCACAAGAAGCCCTTAATTGTTCTAAAAAATTAAGAATCATTTTTACTTTAGTATTCAAAAAAATAAAATGGAAACAATTATGCAATCAAACATTTCTATTAATTTATGAGAAAAAAACAACACTAAATCGCGTGCTCCTAGAGGGAGAAAACCTAATACAGAAAAGAAAATGACTTCTGAAGCCTTTTTGAGGCACAGAAATCAGCCTGTAGCAAAGAAAATCGAAGATCCGACAAAGCTAATCAAAAAAGGAGAGACTCCAGTTAAGGTATTTGGACTTGGAGGACTTGAGCAAATCGGATCTAATATGAATGTCGTAGAATACGGAAACGATATTCTCGTAATTGATGCTGGACAAGAGTTCGCAGGAGATAATATGCCAGGTGTAGACTATATTATCCCTGATGTGAGCTATCTTATAGCAAAGAAAAAACAAATTAAGGGAATTATCATTACCCACGGACATTTGGATCATATCGGAGCACTCAAAGTTATCCTTTCATCACTAGATTATCCAACAATCTATACTTCTCCACTTACTCTTGGAATGATCAAGAGAAGTTTGGACGAAAAAGATCTTAAAAATCTGAAATATAAGCTCATTGATCCAGATATTGAGATCTTGAAACTTGGAGTATTTACGATTGAATTTTTTAGAGTAAATCACTCGATCCCAGAGGCAATGGGACTCTCTATTCATACCCCAAAGGGAATGATCGTCTTTTCTGGAGATTTTAAGGTAGATTTTACTCCATCTATTGATAGACCAGCAGATCTTGGAAAAATCTCAAGAATTGGTCAGGAGGGAGTTAGACTTTATCTTTGAGAGTCAACAAATGCAACAAAACCTGGACATTCACCATCAGAAAAACTGATTGGAGAGAATCTTGATAAGATAATTAATGCACATAAACATAGAAGACTGATTGTTTCGACATTTGCATCAAATATTGGTAGAATTATCCAAGTTATCAATAGTGCAATCAAATACAATAAAGTCATATTCCTTGCTGGAAGATCTATGGTAGCTAATGTTCAGCTTTGTCAGGAGCTAGGATATATCACTGCACCAAAAGGAATGATCCGTCAGCTCAGTGCTGAAGCTGAAACTCTTCCAGATGAAAGAGTACTTGTACTTTGTACAGGTTCTCAGGGAGAGGAATTCAGTGCTTTAGTGAGAATGTCAAAGTCAGATTTCAAAGACTTCACTCTAAAGCCTGAAGATGGAATTATCCTGTCTTCTCACACTATCCCAGGAAATGAAAAAGCAGTAATCGGAATGATCAATGATTTGATCAGACTTTGAGTTGAAGTTATTGATGAGCCAGGTTTGGATATTCATACTTCTGGACACGGATATCAAGAAGATCTAAAACTGATGATGTCGCTCTTAAATCCAGATTTCTTCTGTCCTATCCATGGAGAACCATACATGAGACATGCAAACAAGAAAGTTGCAATGATGATGGGAATTCCAGAGCATCATGTGCTTTTGCCAGATAACGGGCAAATTATTGAGATGTATGATGATGTGATGTTTACCTCTGAAAAGAGAATCAAGCTTGATACCGTAATGATTGACGGTAAAGGGAAAGGACATCTTTCAGGAGAATACGTAATGAAAGCGAGAAATATTATGGCAGAAAGTGGTGTTGTTGGATTGATTTTCAAAGTTGATACCAAGACCAAGGAGCTCGTTGGAAATATCCAAATCGAGTCAAGAGGATTTGTATATTCATCTGAGGTAAAGAAAATTCATACACAGATTGTTGAGTTTGCAAGAGCAAAATATAGAGATAACTCAAAAAAGAAAATGGAGATTAAAGATAATCTTAAATCTATTAGAGAAGATCTCGGAGAATATATTACAAAGATTATTGGCAGAATTCCTATGCTTATGCTCATGTATGTGTATATCAATAGAGAAGCTGTTCAAAATATTCAAGTTGAACCAAATGATGAAATTATCGGGATGACACTTGAGGAGCAAGGATATCAAGATTAATAGTTCATTATAAAAAAAGTCTGACTTTCGAGTCAGATTTTTTGTTTTTTAGTTTTTGGGGACGGTATCTCTGAAAACCTCTAAATGTACTAATATTTTTTCAGGTGCAGTTAAAAAATTGCATTTCTTCGTGTTTTTGATTATACTTAGCTTAGTATCTATTTTATATATTCCGCAAGCGATGCAACATTCCTCAGAGAGAGCAAAAAATCAAAAAACAGAATCAAAAAGGGAGATTTTTGCTTATCGCATTGATAAAAATTGAGAACAAACTTCCTGAATATTACTCAAAGTCCTCGCTGAAACTCCAATAGGGGAGTGATTTTATGCAAGAGTTTCAAAAGTTGATCTGGATTTTAAAGGTAAGAAGCTTGCTTTTGCTAAAAAAACTTTCAAAAATCCAGATAAAGCCGTTCAGATTTCAGAATTTCAGCATAGTTTAGATATGCGAAGACGCCTAAAAAGTGCAGGGCTACCAACTTGGCAGACTTACAGACCAATCAAAGGGGAAAATCAAATTCTCATGACGCTTGGTAATAAAGATCAAGATATGCTTATTTCTCCACATAATCTTTGAGAAAAAGAGAAGCTGTTTTTACAAGGATGTAGAGCAAATCTTTTGAATGATCAAGAACTTTTTTTTCAGGATATTTTTTCTCTTATACAAAAATCGAGTAACAATAAACTTTCCTTAGCTTGGGATGCTTGTTTTTTGAAAGTTCATGATCAGAAGGTCTCTCTTCTTGTCGGAGATTTTGATCAAATCGGGGTTTGGAAAAGGAATGTGGATGAGCATATTATTTTCTCCTCAAATATTGAGCAACTTTGACTTTTTCTTCTTCAAATAGAAAAAAATCTGAACATTCAGCTCTATTCAGACTTTTTCAACTTTTTGATAAAACAGCAGAACTCTGGACTCATAAATCAAAAAATAGACCTCGAAAATCTTAAAGCAAAGATACTATATACGATGAATGGAGCTTTAGACTAATGCTTTAATTGCTCTTGTATTTCATCAAAAAACTCCTATTATTTTCTTGCTTTATCACTATTTGTTTGTAGATGAATACGCCAGCAGAGATTAGAGAAATATTAGAAAAAAATCAGACTTTTGCACTTTTTGGACATGAATATATCGACGGGGATGCGCTTTGAGCGATATTAGGACTAGGGAGACTCCTTGAAAAACAGTGAAAAACAGTAAGCTATTTCACGCCTTATGAGCCTAGTCGTGTTTTTTCTTTCCTCAATTGGGAAAAAAAAGTGAAAACTGAATTTGATTATTGAAAATATGATGTTCTTGTCTTCCTAGACTTTAACTCATATAAAAGAATTTCTGCTTTTACCAATGGGAGAGAGGAGTACTTTGATCCAATGCAAAAAGTAATTATAGATCATCATAAACCAGAATTAGAGCCAGTTAATACAGCGATCTACCGTGATCCAGAGGAGATTAGTACTTGTTCATTATTATATGATTTATGTTCACAGTGGCGGCCGGAATTGATCGACTCTGAGGTTGCAACATATTTATATATGGGACTCTCAACGGATAGCGGGAATTTTCGTTATGATGAGGGTGAGCAATCAGTAAGAGTTTTTCAGATCGCAGCCAATCTTCTCAAACTCTGAGCGCAAAAAAAGGTTATTATTGACGAAATTTTCCGCAATAAGACCTACCGTAGTGTTCAGTTTATGCAACTTTTGCTTTCTAGAATGCAAAAGGTGAAATTTCAGTTTTCTTCAGCAGAAAAAGAGACATTAAATCTGATTTATTCATTTTATAAAGATACTGAGTTGGAGCAATATGCTGTAGATCACGATGAGGCTGATTATGGGCTCTATATCATGCAGGATATTAGAAATAATGATCTTGTCGTCCTTTTCAAAAAAGTCGGAATTTATCTCAAAGCATCTTTGAGAAGTAGGGGAGGAGTTGATTGCTCAGCTTTAGCAAGGAGTTTCTGATGATGAGGGCATCACAATGCGGCTGGTTTTAAAATCCAGGGCAGTGGATATCTAGAAAAAGATATCGCAGATAGTATCAAACAAATCGAGCAACATCTTGAACAAGTGATCCATTAGTTCTTTATTTTTTATCGTATCTGATGTGGAAGTCGCTTACAACCTCCAAAAAAATTAGTCTTCAATTTACAATGTTTTCAGTTGGAGTTTTACTGATTTTTTGATTTTTGGTAAACGGAATCTACTTTTGGAGTCGATATACACCTTGGGAACCAAGTTCTGATCTCATTGGAATAACATGAGAAAAAATTATTGATCCAGATCCGGATCCTAGAAAGATTCGTATCTTCTTAGAAAAAGAATTTCCTAATCGCGATCATAGTTTTACTGTCGAAAGCCCAGAGGTGCAAGAACTCATGAATGCTCGCGTCGTTCAGTCAATTTCAAAGTTTGGGGACTATTATTTGCACTACACAATCAGGTGAAGACAGGTTTTTGTTCGTAATGTAACTCCACAGGTAGAGGCACAGCTTTCTTTGATTTGGGTGATGGTTTGGTTGATTGCTCTAGGAGGAGTTGGTTCTTATCTGATTTCTCTCCTCTTTGTAAAAAATGCATTAAAAAAACTGAATAAACTCAATGCTTTTCTTGGAAACTTAGATTTGGATCATTTGGATAGTACGATAGATATATCTGGGAGTCCGCATGATGAAATCAATAGAGTCAGTCAGAAGTTTAATCTTGCACTTCTAAAGATCAAAAAGCAGGCTCAAGGACTCAAGGATTTTGTAAAAAATGCTTCTCATGAGCTGAAAACCCCACTAATGACGATCTCAACATTGATCGATATTTCTAAAAAGACGCACGAGTATGAGGAAACGCTTTCCAAAATTAAAGCTGAGGCAAAGCAGATGGATGCTCTACTAGAGATTTTGCTCTTGATAACCCAGCTTGAAGAAAAGATTCAGCTTCCAAAGGAAAAGATTGATATTTCAGAATCGCTAGAAAGCCTGCTGTATCAGTATCAACTAACCCATCAGCAAAAAAAACTGAGGATCACTACTCAGATTCCACATTCTTTACAGAAAGAAGTAAACCCACAATGACGAACTAGGATTGTGAGCAATCTTCTCTCAAATGCCTTTAAATTTGTCCCAGATGGAGGGGAAATACATATCCACTTAACTTCACAATACTTGAGTATTTACAATTCTGGAGAGCAGATCTTGCCTGAGTTTAGAGCTAAGATTTGGGAGAGATTTTGGCAGGCTGAGGACTCTCATACCGACACTAAGAGTTTTTGACTTGGATTATACTTAGCGCAGCTTTTTGCACAAAAACAGAATTTTGAATTAAGATTAGATGAAAAAACTGAAAATTGAGTCAGATTTATTTTAGATTTTTATACTTCTTAAATATGAAAACAAGTATTTTACTTGTAGAAGATAATCAAACTATAGGTCAGAATATTCAAAAGTATCTAGAATTAGAAGGGTATTCTGTTTTGTGGGTGCAGAACTGATCATACGCAAATGAGGTTGTTAAACATCAGGAGTTTGATCTAGTTTTGCTTGATCTAATGTTGTCTGGAACCGATGGTCTTGTTGTTGCAAAGACGATCAAACAGCATCAGGAGCAGACTCGTATCCTGATGATGACAGCAAAAGGGCAACTCGAAGATAAACTTGAAGGATTTGAGGTCTGAGCTGATGATTACTTAGTTAAGCCCTTTGATTTGGAGGAACTTGTTGCTAGAATTGAGGCTTTACTGAGAAGATCTGTGCAAAAAGATGTTGTGAGCTACGGAGTTCTTACCTTGGATAATTTGCAGAAAAAAATATTTAAAGGCTGAGAAGAAATTAAGCTTTCCCTCAAAGAATTCCAGATTTTAGAACTTTTGATCCGTAATAAGGGGATGGCGCTCTCGAGATTAGATATTATTGAGGAAATTTGGGGGTGAGATGCGGGTTTTGAGGAAGATGGGAAGCTTGATGTGTATCTTTCTACCATCAGAAGAAAAATCTGAAAAGACATGATTGAAACGATTAAGGGCTATGGATACAGATTGATATCAGATAAAGATAGTAGTGAATAACTACTATTTTTTGATTTAAGATTAATTTAAGGTATATGGATATACTCGCTGGAGTTCACTTGAGAGCTATGGCTCTGTAGTTGGACTTTTATCTACTAAAATTGTAGAGAATGAAATTAAAAAATAAGTTTGTAGTTTCGGTATTTGCATTTTCCTGCTTTGCTGTAACTGGTAGTGGTGTGTTTGCCAGTGGGCAATCTACACAATCGAGTATTCCTTTATTGCCAGAGATTGTAAATGATGTGCAGTTAGAGTGATCTTTTTTGCTGCCTGTATTAAAAAAACTCCCATTCAAAAATTTGGATATCAACTCAGATCAAAAGCGTCATTTCCAAGAGTTATGGACAGCGTTCAAGCTTGCACAAAAACAGATGATTGAAAAAATGCAGCAGGCAGCTACCATACAAGAAAAGGAATCTTTGAGAATTGAACGAGATGCAAAGCAGTTAGACTTCCAAAGTCAGCTTTTAGCTTTTTTGCCAGAGCAACACAAAAGTCAGCTAAAAGAACTCTCAGCTACTAAATTCAAAAAGAGTAAGGAGACAGAAAAAACAGATACTAATCCCACTAACTGAGAAGAGGGCTATGGTTTTCTTTGGTCTCTTTTGGATCAAAATGGACTAACTTCTGAGCAAAAATATGAAATCAGGATTTTGGAGATGAAAAAACAGAAAGCTATGCAAGAGTTAGTTCAAAAAATAGCTTCTCTCAGTAAATCAGAGATGTCTAGCTTAGAACAAGAGATTGAGCAGGTAAATACAGAGTTCCTCACAGCACTTAAAAAATATATTTCTGAGGATAAACTCCAGGAATATTTAGAGTTTCTCTGAGAAATTCAACAGCGAAACTCAAAAATAAAGACAAAACCTGTTCAATCTTCTTAGGTTTTGGCTCAGACGATGGGTTAGAAAGAAGAAAAATTATTACAAGAAGAGAGAGGAATCAGATTTTCTCTTTTTTCTGTTCGATAGATTTTTTGCTTCCGTCTATCTACTTGACTTTCTATGGGAATTAGATATACTACTGTTCCTATGTTTAAGAAGTGCTTTTATTTTAGCAATTTTCATGCAGAGTATCTTGGATAAACTCTATGATAAAACCAGTGATGATGCGATCTCTGAAATTTTATCCCTCTATGACCAAGGAGAGGCTGTTGTTGTAAATTTTCTCTACTTCGCAGTGATTGCCTCTCAAAATCTTTTTGAGGATGGAGAAAAAACTGAAAAAGAAAAAGAATACAAAAAAATCCTCTTAAAATCAGATTTTTTACTACCTGATGGGATCGCACTTCAGCTTTTTTATGCCTTTGCTCGCCTCTGTGGAAAGGTAAAATCTCCGCATCCTTATTGGCTTAAGAATCTCAATGGAACAGATTTTGTGCCATATTTTCTTTCAGATCTCAAGAAAAAATATTGAAGTCAGAAAATTTGTCTACTTTTGTACTGAACTCGTCCTGAGTATCTCCAAAAAGCTGAGGATACTCTAAAATTTCAGTGATATAATGTGATTTATTCTCAAGATGGATATTCAGATTTTGACTGGGAGAAAGCAGATGCTGCACTTGAGGAATATCAAGATACAATCAATGTTTTGCTTGTTGCAAGATCAACCCCAAAAATCCCTCTTCAGGAACTCTGGACGAGTAGAAATTATCAAAAAATCCAGCAGAGGAAGCTTCTTGTCTTCAATACATGAGGACTGCTTGACTTTATTGCAAAAGTCCAATCAAGGGCTCCAAAGCTCTGGAGAACGCTAAAACTTGAGCGACTTTATAGACTGATCACAGATCCAAAAAGAAATCTGAAAAAAGTCGCAAATTCCTTTCTCCTTTTCCCTTATCTATTTAAGTATTGTCTTTTTTGAGGAGCGAAAAAGTCCTCGTAATTTTTTAGGAAGAAGCCTTTTTTACTATTCTAAAAGGGCTTTTTTATTTATCTATGAATTGCAAACTATGCTTCAAAAACTCCGTAAAACAAAATATCTCTTTCGAAAAATCTGTTGATTTCTCTTTTGAGGATTAGCAGTTATTATTTTAAGTATTAGGATTTTTTGAGGCTATATTCCTATGATGCGGTTTATTTCTCACCTTTTGCCCTATCATGATTTTTATGGTAACGGATTTTTTTCTGCCAGATGGCTTCATACGAGGACAGAGAAGGAATATTATGCTTTGTCTGATCCATGGTGTATCTTTGAACCTCCAGTTTTCCCGTCCCTTGGTAAGATACTAGATCATCCGAGTTACCAAGACCTTGCCTTTGATCCTCCAATAAATACCAATAAAGACCATAGATTTTTTAAGCTTGCTTTGACGCAGGAAGAATTCTATCAGTCGGTTTTTATTGTTGACTCTGGAAGATACAAAATAGAACCGCTAAAAATCGCAGTTTTTGAAGAGGAGTGGTGAGGATGATATCGCCCGCGTCGCCCCTCAGGTTTTGTCTATTTTAAGACCGATTCCAATCCAGAAGATTTCTTTGAACAAGTTGATTACTCAGATAGAGAGCATTGAACTGTCTATCTCAAAACAGGTATCGAACGCGGAAGTATCATGACTTGCTTCAATAATAGATATTCTACTTGAGAACTTGCGATTATCCCGGTTGATAATTTGTATGGACAGAGATTAAGTAAACAGCATCGCTTTTTCGCAGGACAAAAGATTTATGTTTTGTTTTATATGCCAGAAAATATCCAATTTACTGTGAAAAAAGAAAAAAATCAGATTCCTTTTCTTTAATTTTCCAAAACCTTTTATGCTCAGAGTTTTCTGATATTGACATAAAATTTGCTTCGTTTACTCTAAAATTTCTCTTCAAAAAAGTCCTCTTTCTCTTGATTTTTCCTCTTGTTTTGCTATTAACAAAGAAGTCGACTTCTGTGAAAAAATAAAAGGTAAAAGAGGAGAAGGTCAGCTTTTTTAGTTTTTAGAATTGGGAGATGAGACCGGTATATGCTGCTTTGGAGTATTCAGATGCTGAGAGAATTTATAAAGTGAGTGAAACCTTAGATAATGGCTTGCTCTTAGATATTTATATTCAGCTTCATTCTGAGAAATTCTTGGAATATCAAAAGGAAATTTTACAAGAATTTGTCGCTGATTTTCTAGACAAGACCAAGGATCAACCTCTAACTTCAAAAGAAATTGAGCAGCTTTTAGAGTCAGAACTCCAAAAACTTAATACAAAACTCCAATCTTTCGCAGATAAACTTCGCGATGTTCCAAAGTGTGATCTAAGAGGGTATGTGCAGGTTATTGTAGATCAGACAGTTAAGACTTGGATGATTGGAAAGACAACACTCATGATTTTCCGTGATGAAAAAGTTTACTCAGTTTTAGAAAATTCATATCAGGAACAGACCAATATTGATCAGTTTTCTGACTTTATTGGAGGAGAGATTGAGAGAGGAGATGTCTTTATGTATGCAGGAACAAAGCTCTCTGATATCCTAGATCAGCAGGACCTTGATGAACTTCAACAGGTCTTGAGCAATGAAAATGCAGCAGCAATGCTTGATGTGCTTGGAGATATTCTTGGGGCAAGAGTTGAAAAATCTCAAATCTGATTTTTGTCTTCTTTTAGTATTACAGGTATTGACTTATCGAGAACTGTTCCTTCAAAAAGAGGAGGAAAACTCACCGCACTTGCTTCAAAATATACTTCAAAAGTATTCTGAAAGGTTAATCTCTGAGCTTTCAACCAAAAAGCAAGACAGTACCTAAAAGGAAATATGTGATATTATTTAATGGCTTGAGGACTAGGAATTGTGATTCTATTCCTTGGATATGCGGTACTTTCTCAGCTCAGAGGTGGTACACAAAGCGTAACCTATACAACAGCAACAGGAGGAACAGCAAGTCTAACCTTAGATCAGATCAAAGCGGATATTTTTGCATTCCAGACGCTTGATCCAAATAGTGATGAAAAGTCAGTTAAATACAATGAAATCCTTCAAAAACTTGGTCTGCTTGAGCAAAAAGGAATGTGGGCAGAGGATGTGAAAAATCTTAGAGAGAGTCTCAAGGCTAGCTATGAGCAAGGGTTTAATGTAATGACAATCAAGTCGTTATCTCAATTTGATGATGAACAAACAGGAAGAAAAACCTGACTTATTACCTTTTCTGAGACGGAAAAAGCAAAACTCTGAACTCCAATCAGTGTAAATGTTGCTTCTCAAATTAATATCTGAGGTAAGCTTTGAGCTTTGCTAGGTAGTGTAAATGAAAATACTAGAGGAACTCTTGTTGAGTATAATGTTGGTTCTGATGCTAAAGATTGTAGTTTAAGTTTGAGTAAAAAGGGACTTTTCTGTTATACTGCAGGAGGAGAGCTCTTCTTCGTGTCAAAAACTGGTATTGAGACTATGGAAACAACTGATGGTGAGCGATCTACAAAAGATATTGGAGGTATTGGTACCTACAATAAAACAAGTATCTACCTTTTCCAGCATTCACCTGCTAATTTCGCATCTGTATTCCTAACTAGATATATTAATATTGCTGGTTCTGAATCAAAATATAAAAACGGCCAAAATTATACTGTTTTGACAGCTTCTGGAGCAAGTCTCCCTAGTCAGATGGAGGGATTCGCAATTGATGGAAACTTTATGGCGCGATGAGATGGTGCTTTGTATCAGTTCTGGAGAAGCTCAAATGTTTCTTCTAGACTTGATTATCGTCAGGTACCTATTGTCTGAGGAGATAAAGTTTCATCTAACTATTCAAATAATGTGAAAGTTCTAGTAAGTAGCTCTTCACCTTATATTTTCCTTTTCGATAGAGATAATCAAACCTTTACTGTTTATGAATCTAGTCCGACAAAGGTTAATGATAACTACAAAACTTCATTCAAACTCTACTATATGTTTAGATTTAAGTTTGATTTGTCTACAACAAATACTCGTGTAGTTGATGTTGCAGTGCCAGAAAGTACAAATGATAGACCAGAACTCTATATCTTGACTACTGATGGACTCAATAAAATCAATCTTTATGAATTTATTGACTCGCTCAAAGCTCAGAAATCACTCAAGGAGGTGACAGAGCAATAAGAAAAACAAAAATCTGATTTTAGCCTTTCGCTGTGCTCAAAATGCTAGAATGATAATAAATACTTTTGTAAACTTTAATTCTAGATTGAGTTTTATGAGTATTCCTGCTCAAGATACAGGATAAAAAGCAAAAAATCAGATTTTTTTCTTGGAAATTACCCCGTCTCTGTAGGGAACTTTAAAACTTGTGAAATTGATTTATACTCTTTATTATGTTAAATGAAACCACTAAAAGCTCAAGAAATTAGAGAAAAACGACATAATTTTTGGCTCAGTAAACAACACGAGCACCTACCAGAAGCCTCTCTAATCGCAGATAAGGACTCAACGGCCCTTTTTAATGTTGCTGGAATGCAGCCTCTTATCCCTTATCTTGCTGGTAAGAAGCATCCTTTGGGAACAAGGCTTTTTAATATCCAAAAATGTGTGAGAACTGTTGATATTGATGAAGTGGGGGATGATTCTCATCTGACTTTTTTTGAGATGATGGGAAACTGGTCGCTGTGAGAATACTTTAAAAAAGAAGCCGTTCAGCGAAGCTATGAATTTCTTGTTCATCTGCTAGAGTTTGATCCTCGTAAGTTAGCAGTAACTGTTTTTGAGGGGAATGCTGATGCACCGAGAGATGAGTTTACTGCTCAGGCTTGGGAAGAAGCTGGGATTCCAAAGGAGAGAATATCCTTCCTTGATGCGAGCAATAATCGATGGAGTCCTGGTCCTGTAGGACCTTGTGGGTCAGATACTGAGATTTTTTACCGAGTGGGAAATTCAGAATTTCCTCCTGAGTGAAGCAATGTTGCAACTGATGAGGATAACTGGCTCGAGATCTGGAATAATGTGTTTATGGAGTTTTATAGAGATGAAAAAGGGGAACTAACAAAACTCTCACAGCACAATGTTGATACCGGAATGGGATTTGAGAGAATGTGTAAGGTTATGCAAAATAAGGAATCTGTCTATGAAACTGATCTTTTTACTCCATTCTTGGAGATGCTACAAAAAAATACAGGACTTTCCTATGTAGACAATAAGAGAAGATTTAGAATTATCGCTGATCATCTGAGAACAAGTTTTATGCTCATCAATGACGGTTTGACGCCATCAAATCTTGGAGCGGGTTATGTTTTGAGGATGATTATTAGAAGAGCGTATTATAATCTTTTCTTGCTCAAAAAGTTCTCTCAGAGTGAAGTTGATCTCTTTGTTTCAAAGGCATTGGAATCATTTAAGGGTCTTCGCGACTTTGATGAATTGACAATAAAAAGAGTTCTCTTGGCAGAAATTGCTCAGTTTGAAAAGACACTTGCTAATGGAGAAAAAAATCTGAATGATTTTCTCAATAAACTTGAAGCTCAAGGAGAAAAAGTACTTTGATGAAGCCAGACTTTTATGCTTTATGATACCTATGGTTTTCCACTTGAGATCACCAAGGAAATTGCAGCAGAAAGGGGATTTGATGTGGATGTTGAAGGATTTCAGAAGGCTCTAGAAGAAGCAAGAGAGAGATCAAGAACCTCAGGAAAAGAATTCTTCCAAAAGGGAACTGATTGGTCAAAGTATTTAGAGGGAATTCCGACAACGACTTTTACTGGATATGATAGTCTTGAATTGGAAAATATGAAACTCCTGAAAGATATTCAAACTGAAGATGGACAAAGAGTCTTAATCTTTGATAAAACGCCGTTTTATCCAGAGATGTGAGGTCAGGTATGAGATTCTGGAACGCTCATTCTTGATAGTGGAGAAAAACTTCATCTTGTTGCAACACAGAAAGTTGCAGGAGTGATCCTGCATTTTGTGGCGTAGTATCCAAAAAAAATAAAAAGCTGATCAAACTCAAAGATCAGTTTTTTCTTTTGAAAATAAAAAAGAGATTACTATACTCTAAAAAACTTTATTCCCATATTCTTCGTATGCAAATTACTTCACTCTCCTTCCTCAAATCCGCTTCCAAAGTGGCAGAATGTCCTCCTGTTTCTTTGCCAGAATTTGCGGTGATTGGGAGATCAAATGTTTGAAAATCAACCCTGATCAATATGTTGATGAATCAGACTATCGCAAAGTCTTCAGACAAGCCTGGAAAAACGCAGCTTATAAATTATTTTCTTGTTAATGAAAACTGGTATTTTGTTGATTTACCTGGATATGGGTATGCAAAAGTTAGCTTAGAATCTAGAAGGAAGCGAATTAATGAGACATATGAGTATTTTCTGCAGAGGAAGCCATATATTTTTGTTTTAGTTGATGGATCGATTCCTCCTCAGAAGATTGATCTAGAGTTTATTGCCGCGCTAGAGGAGGAGAAACTCAGCTATGCACTGATTATTACTAAGGCAGACAAGGCTAACCAAAAAACGCTCAGCCAAAATACTAAACTTCTCAGGCAGCAACTTCAAAAGATTACAAAAAAAATGCCTGAAATAATCCTTTCTTCTTCCGTTAAAAAAACAGGAAGAAATCAGATTTTAGACCTTATAGAGGCTAAGATCGCTGAAAAAACGATTTAATCAGATTTCTCTTGTTTTTTTCTGTTAAATAACTATTATCACTATTTCAAAATAGGTGCTATTTTATTCAAAACAAAGAAAATGGACTTTGACCCAAAAAAAAATTATTATGACATATTAGGTGTGAGCGAGAATGCAACCGCTGATGAAATCAAGAAAACCTTTAGAAAAGAAGCGGTAAAACACCATCCAGATCGCTGATGATCAAAAGAAAAATTTCAGGAAATTAACGAAGCATATCAGATTCTTTCTGATGAACAAAAAAGACAACAATATGATATGTACAGAAAAGGAGGATTCTGAGGAGGTGCTTGAGGTTTTGATTTCTGAGGTTTTGGCTGAGGTGGAGCTCAGTTTGATTTTTGAGATATTGGAGATTTGCTCGGAGGTATGTTTTGAGGATTCTGAGGTGGATCTAGAGCGAGAAGAAAAACCAAATGAGATGATCTTGAAAAACATATTGAAATCAGCTTTGAGGAAGCATATCTTGGAGTTAAAAAGAAGATTTCCTATACTAGAAACGTAAAAACTGAATGAGTTACTGAAGAATCTTGTACACACTGTAATGGAACAGGAAGAGTCGTTCAACAGGTGCAATCTTTTATGGGAGTAATGCAGACGCAGGTTGCTTGTCCTGAGTGTGGAGGAACTTGAAAGATCTATAAAAAAGATGGTAAAGTGCTCGGAAATGGTTGATTAGAAGCTAAAAAAGAAATCCTTGAGCTCAATATCCCAGCAGGTATCAAGTCTGAGAGCTATCTAAAGTATGCAGAAAAAGGAGATGAGGCATTTTGAGGGCTTCCTACTGGAGATTTGTATGTTAAGATTTTTGTTGCGGAAAGTTCTAAATATCAGAGGAGGGGAGACGATCTTTGGGTAAAAGCTGAGGTTTCGCTTTTTGATCTTGTGCTTGGAGGTGAGGTTGAAGTGCCGCATCCAGAGTGAAAAACTAAGGTTAAAATACCAAAAGGAACTCAAATCTGACAAAAAATTCGTATTGCGGGAAAATGATTTGGTGAGAAGTGACTTTTCTCTCGTAAAGGAGATCTTATTTTAGAGCCAACGATTCATATTCCTAAAAAACTTTCAAAAGAACAGGAAAAACTACGAAAGTCTCTCAAAGAGACTTCAACAGGAAAAGAATCTGATTAAGTTCAGATTTTTTTCTTTTTTAGAGAAGATAGAAAAAACTGACCTTGAAAGTCAGCTTTCTCTTTTAGTTTTTCTTATCTATCAAAGAGTCCATCAATATGTTTTTTATCCATCTTTACAAAGAACGGCCTCCCATGCTGACAAACAAACATTCATGGAATCATTGAAAATCCATCAGCTACAAGTTGTTCCATTTGGAGATATGAAAGCTTATGACCAGCTTTAATCGATGCTTTACAGGCTTTTGTTGCATAGATTCCATCTAAAATATGATCAAAGCTAATCTCATCTAGGTAGAGTACATAATTGAGCAGAGCTCCCATATCAATCGGATATACTACAAAAACCTTTGGTAACGCATAAATTGCAATCACATTCTCACCAAGCATTCAAATATCAAATCAAAGCTGATTCAATTCTTCTATTTTTTCTTCTAGATTGGCTACTTGAGTAATCTCAAATTTTAGTGGCTGAAGAAGAGGTTCAGAACTGAGGTCTTTTTCGATTTTCATTTTCTCAAATGCAATCCTTTCTGCTAGAGCATGCTGATCAATCAGGTAGAGCGCATCATCAGCCTGTAGTGCAATATACATATTCCAGAGCTGACCAAGGATTTGATATTCTCAAATCTCCTGATGGAAAAAGAATTCCTGCTCTTTTCTATGCTCATCCAAGCTACCAAAGTGGCTAAATGAAACATTTTCTTGTGGAGAAAAGAGACTAGTCGAAAAAGGCTTTTCTCTACTTTGAACTTGCTCTTCTCCAAGATGGACTCCTTCGATCAAACCAGAAAAGTCAGTTTGAGAAAAATGGCTTTCTCTCTGCGCTTGTCAAAAAGAAGAAAAATCTGATTTTTGTTGAAGTTCTCCTTGTTTTCCAAAAAACTCATTTCCAACACTTCCAATCTTATGATTGCCGAGCAGTTGGAGAATACTTTGATAGACCGCTCTATAAATCTGCTGTGAATTCATAAATTTTACCTGGAGTTTTGCAGGATGGACATTGACATCAACCTCCTGAGGATCAATCTCTAGCATCAAAATTACTAGCGGATATTCTCCAGGAGTGATCTGCCTACTATACGCATCCATAATTGCTTTTTTGATAATTTTGTCTTGGACTGGACGAGAGTTTACATAAATTTTGATATTTTCAGCAGAACCAAAACGCAAGGTAGGATCTGATACAACTCCAGTAATCTTGAGAGAGTCTTCTTTGTATGCTAGAGGAATTAATTTCTCTGACCGATCTTTTTTGAAAATATCCAAAATTCTGGTAGATAGCTCACGACTTGGCTTGAGGTCAAAAACGAGTTTATCGTTCTTTTTTAAGATGAATGCCTTATCATAGTGATAAAGTGCTACATCAATAAAATAGTTATAGCAATAGTAAAACTCTGTCTGTGCAGATTTTAGAAACTTGAGTCTTGCAGGTACATTATAAAACAAGTCCTCAACTCTAATGAAAGTCCCATGTTCAAAAGGAACTGGAAGATGAGAAATCAGATTTTCATTGCCTCTTCTCACCAGCTTTGTTCAGATTTCAGCATATTGAGTCTTCGTTAGGACCGTAATTTTGCTTACTTCAGAGATACTTGCCAGTGCTTCTCCCCTAAAACCATAACTCTCTAAGGAATACAGATCTTTTTCGCTCTCAATTTTTGAGGTTGCATATCTCTCTAGGAGTAAATCCATATCAGAAAGCTCAATTCCAGTTCCATTATCTTCTAGTGCAAGCAATGATTTACCTCAGTCGTTGATTGTGATTTCAAGTTTTGTTGCCTCCGCATCAAGAGAGTTTTCAACCAATTCCTTCAAAAGCGAAGCTGGCCTTTGTACTACTTCTCAAGCCTTAAGTCTATTGATCACATAATCAGGTAATTTATGAATACTCATAGTTCACTACTTACAAAAGAGAGATAAATAGCCACCTTCAATATTTCAGAAGATAAAAAATCAGATTTTTTCTTCTTTCTCCCAAAAATTTTAAGGCTAATAATCTGATTTTCAGCTTGCTTTTTGATGGCAAAAATTCAATATATATATACAGACTTAAAGATTTTTATCAAGCTTATTTAATATGCTTTCTGATATAAAAAGTTTTATCAAGCTCTATGCCCCCTACCTCAAGCGAGGATTCCTGATTTTTTCCGGGATATTTATGCTGGTAGCAGTTCAGACCTATGTAAATTATACAACAATTATTGAGAAAACACTTCAGGTCCAGGAACAAACCAAGAGAGTAAAAGATGAAATTAGCTATTTTAATAACTTCCAGCTCAAATATCTTAATTCCTCTCATGCAAAAAAACTTCTTGCTCATGAAAATAATATTCTAGAGCCCTGAGAGGCAGTAATTCTTTTTAAAGCCAAAAAAGAACCTGAATCTAAAGAGCTTTTACCTGCAGAAACCTTACAAAATACCCCTCGAGACGAGCGAAAATCCTTCTTTTCGCAAAAAATTAGTGCAATTTCTCCAGAAGGCTAGGAGACAAAAAATCAGACTTTTCTCTTCTCTCCAGGTGTTTATGATCTAAGATTTTTTAGCTTCCCGTTATGCTAAAATGCTCATACAAAAATATTTTATAAAATTTCTTTTTTTCTTGATAGTTTTCTTTCGGGGATTTTGAGTTTCATTTTCGTTCGCAACTTCAACTCCTACTCCAGCCAAAGAAACTCACTTTACGAAAGACGAGTTTATTAGCTTTCTAGGAGATCTTGATATTTCTAACTCAATAATCTATGGAGATTATCCATTATCTCGTTATGAGTTAACGAGATTGCTTAATGCTGTAGAATGTCGAGATTGTATTATGCCTCCAGTATCCATTGTTGAAACCTATACTCAACCATTCTGGTCTTCTTTTATTCAGCTTCCATGAAAGGATTTCAGAGATATTGGATTTAAGAACGCACCTCATGAGGGGAAAGACTACTATTATTGTGTCGCTTATATTGGAGATAAGACTTATATGAGATGATATCCTCTGGCTATAGGAGCTGCATCTCCAAAATGTGCTGGAAATTTCTGTGGAGCCGGAGGAGTAACTAGGGCTGAGTTTTTTCAGACACTAACGAATCTCCTCTCTGAGAGAGTTGCTAATAACTATACAGCATCATGGACAGATATCAAAACACGACTCCAAAAGCTTCAAAAATCTGACTGGGCATATCGTCAGTTTAGTGAGGATGAGATTAAAACAATTGAAATCGCACCATCAAGAACACAAAAACTTAAAGATGGGAAAGAACTCAATATTTACCTTAAATATTGTACTTATGAACCGAGAATGTGTGGTTTCTCCACTTTTCCTCAGCTTCAGTCTAAAGTTTGGCCTCTAGGACAGGTAAACCTTTTGATAAAAGAGGGGATTATCTCATTAGAAGATATCTCAAATCTCTCAAAAGTTATTACTCCAAAAGAGGCAATTGACAAACTCTACTATGTCTACTCTCTACATACAAAATGTGATGCAAATCTAGACTATGACTGTGATTGAATTACCAATCATAAAGATAATTGTCCTAATATCTATAATCCTTCACAAGCGGATCTGGATACTGATGGGGTTGGCGATGTTTGTGATGATGATATTGATTGAGATAATCAAAAAAATCCTATTGGACTTGTAGATGAAACCTGAAATATCAATTATAAAATATTGAAAAATCACAGTTCATCTGATAAAACCCCATTGGGAGATTTAGAGCAAGATACCTATTCTTTTCTAAAGATTAATCAAATCTGAGATGTGGCTCCCTATCTCGTAAAACTCCAGCTTCTCACAAAAAAAACACCAAAATCAGTACAGCGAGATTTCTGAGATGGACAGATAGGAAATGGTGATGATGTTAATCATACCTATAAAAATCCTTGACTCTATACCATTAGGGCTAAAGTGACAGGAAATAACTGAGAAATTAGTCTCGTTTCAAATCAGCTTTTTATCTGAGAATCTCTGAATACCAATTACGCTCTCAATATCAAACCGCCTAAAATCAACTGAAATACTGCGACTTTTGAGGCTGAGAGCTTAGGAAGAATAGATACTTTCAAGTGGAGCAATTCTGCAACTTCTTCAACAAAAAACTCTGATACTGCAGGAACTTTTATTACAACTCTCTCAACTGGTGCTAGAAACAATATTACCCTTAAATGATTTTATCAGTGAAAACTTGTTGCTGCAGCATCCGTTGATATCAGATGGTATAGATGAAAATATGTATCCTCAAGCCTAAATTTTACTCCTTTTCAGAAACAACTCAATCAAAAAATCTGAATTTCAACAAGGCTATCAGATCTTTCTGTTAGAGATATTAAGATGATTAGGTGGGATCTAGGAGATTGAACTACTTCGACAAATAACCAACTTGTGACCTCTCATATCTATACCGAAGCTTGAAGAAAAAATCTCGTACAGAGGATCGAGCTTGAGAATGGGGAGGAACTAATTACAACGACCTCTTTTACTATCCAAGATCCCCAAAGTTCAGGAAACTACGCCATAAATCTAGAATATCTTAGTTTTTCAAACCAAAAAATCTGAATTAAGCTTTTGCCTTTAGGATTTAGATCAGTGATTCCTCAGATAAATATTGCCTTTACTCCAACCGAACAACTTACAAGGACTAATCTCTGATATTTCGGAGAAAATATCTATTATGACCTTGGATACCAATGACCATTAAAAATAAAAACAACAACACAGGTATATGCTGGTCTAGTACTTAAATCTGAAAGCCTTGTCTCTCCAAGTGGAGATACAGTCAAGTGAAAGGATATGCTCCTTGATACAAAAGTGCTTTTTTCTGGATTAAATTGTGATCTAGATAAAGATTGAGTCCCAGATATGTATGATAGTGATATTGATGGTGATGGTAAACCAAACCTCCTCGGAATGATTATAAAAGAAAACTCTGACTGTAGTCTTGTTCCTGGTGATAATGTAAATCTCAATCTCTATAATCAGCATTTTGGAGTTTGTAGCCTAGATAACTGTCCTTTTGATGCAAATCCAGATCAAGCTGATCTGAATACAAATGGAGTTTGAGATATTTGTGAGTGAAAAAGTGCATGTTGAGATGGGAAAATTGGTCCTGGAGAGAGTTGTGTAAACTGCCCTCAGGATGTCTGAGAGTGTACTTCAATTTGTGGAAATGGGAAGGAAGAACCAGGTGAAACCTGTGAAAATTGTCCTCAGGATGTCCCTGTTTGCAAAAAACTTTGTTGAAACCAAAAAGTAGATCCAGGAGAAACTTGTAAAACTTGTCCTCAGGATGTCCCTGTTTGCGAAAAAACGTGCTGAAATGGGAAAGTAGACCCTGGTGAAACATGTAAAACATGTCCAGAAGATAGTAAAAATTGTCCAAAGGTCTGCTGAAATGGGATAATCGATCAATGAGAGACTTGTAAAACTTGTCCGCAAGATGTGCAAAGATGTTTCTCGCTCTGTTGAAATGGACAAATAGAATTCTCACTTTGAGAGGAATGTGATGATGGTCCAGAAAACTGAAAAAATGGAGCCTGTTCCTCAGAATGTAAAAATCTCCAGCTTTGCTGAAATGGAAAAATTGACCAGTGAGAGAGTTGTTCAACTTGTCCTCAGGATGTTCCAATTTGTGATCGTGATGGAGATGGAATTCCTGATGTGTATGATAGGTGCCCTGATGTCCCAGAGGATAAAAATGGTATTGAAGATGAGGATTGATGTCCGGAGATACCAGCTCCTTGCTTGGATAATGAAAAATGCCCGTTAGTAAATCCTGTTTGTAACTCTTGTCCGTGTCAATTTGCTGATTTTAGCAATACATTGCATAAAAACGATAGTATCAGAGCCAAGCTCTTTGATCAAAAGAGGAGAGTTCATTATAATTATTCTTCATTCACTGATATCAGACAATTTATCTATCCAGAAGAGTAAGTGTAGTTCTTAACTATAAAATAAAAAACTCTGAAAAAATTTGCTTTTCATTCTCAATCCGACTATACTTAATATGTCACTAAGGCAAAATAGCTTAGGACTAAAAGTATCAGCTTTATAAGCCTATTCTTTCAATAACAATTTGAGACCAAAAACAAAAATACAAAAAACTCAGACTTTACCCTATTCCACCCGTCTCAAAGAAAGAATTCTCTTAAACCCTTAGGATGCTAAAGGTTGCTAAGATACTTTTAATTACAAAAAGGGCTTCGTAGTTTACGAAGCTTTTTTTATATTGAAAAAAGGCTTTATATCTCTATAGTTGATCTTAGTTTTATGCCTATTTCTAGCTATGTATTCCTTCCTAAAAACAAAAACACTGATTGTCGCTCTGGTATGCTGTTCGTTTTTTTGAAGCTGACGAACATTAGCTTCTTTTCTTAATTATCATGATTTTTTGCTTTTCTTTCGATGAGGTTTAGAGCTTGATACTCCTGCTCAATTACCAGTCCTCCAGTATTCCAACCTTTCTCCATCAGATCCTCTTTATCCTTTCTTGCAAAAAGCAGTTGCTTATGGATATTTCCCAAACTATTCTGGAGCATTACCGCTCAATGCACCAGCCTCTCAAAAGAATCTTAATGAGCTTATCAATTATGCTTTCTGATTATCTATCCCAACAAAACAAGACAAAGACCTGACCTTTGAATCTTTGCAATCTCAGATTCAGCTTTTAAAACCTGCTATTATTCAGACAAAATCTTATGCTGAAAATCATCTCAAATCCCAGATAGCAACTATTCTGGAGGAAAGATATCTCTATCCAGAGAAGCTTCCTCCCTTATCCTTACTCAACTCAACTGGAATTACCAATTATATCAGTCAGATTGAAGATCCTTATCTTGCGTATTATTCTCCTCAGGATGCTAAGCTTTTTCTAGCCGCACTTGAAAATAACCGTGCAGGAATCGGTGTTGCACTAAGTCCTTCAAATGAGGGCTATCCTGAAGTTATGAGAGTAATCTCATGAAGCTCTGCAGCTCAAGCTGGACTTCAGGTTTGAGACCAGATTATACAAGTAGATGAGTATGATTTTGACCAAGAGAGAAATTTTGAGCAGTTTGTAGCTCGTATCAGAGGAGAGAAGTGAACACAAGTGACTATAAAGGTAAAAAGAAATCAGACTATTCTCTTATTTTCTCTAGAAAGGCAAAAGATCACCTTATCTCTAGTATCTTCATTCAATCATCAGGGCAAATGCTATATTCGTATTGAGGGATTTGATCGCTGAAGTAGTGAGCAATTCTTTACTCAGGCAAAAAATCTTGGAGTATGTATGAGTTTGGCAATTGATCTAAGGGATAATCCTTGATGAATTGTTGATGAGGTAGTGGATATACTCTCATCTTTTGTATCTGAAAATCAGCTTCTCATCTCGCTGGAGAAGAAATCTATCACTGAATATGAATATTCAAAAAAATCAGATTTTTCTTTCCCTTGAGGTTTGCCAATTATGCTCTTGATAAATAAATCAACAGCGAGTGCATCTGAGATATTAACCGCTGTCCTCAAATATTACTTCCCAGAAAGAGTGACTATCATAGGGACTGCAAGCTACTGAAAATGAACAATGCAGGAGGTGGTGGAACTTTCAGATCATTCTCTTTTGAAATATACTTTAGCTTTGCGAAAAGTGGCTGATCAAAACTATTCAATAAATAAAATATGAATTACCCCAGATCAAGAGTTATTAGATGATCCTAAAACTCCACAAGATGAGCTTTTAGACTCACTTGGTTTAACTGAATAATGCAGAAATGCAAAAATTAACCTATAAAACAATTGCTGCTCCTCTTAAAGTTGAGATTCCAAAAATTAAAGGGTCCAGATTTTTTGCAACGCTTTTCCCTATTCAGTCAAAGCAAGACGCGGATACCTATCTTGAGCAGATGAGAAAAGAGTACTATGATGCGACACATAACTGTTATGCACGAAGATGTGGTGTTCAAGCCAATCAGGACCTGTTTTGAAATCGAACTCTCTCTCCCAAACTTCAGAGATCAAGCGATGATTGAGAACCAGCAAATACCGCTTGAAAGCCAATCTTATCAGTAATAACTGGAGAAGAAGTATTTGATATTTTAGTAGTTATAACGAGGTATTTTTGAGGAACGCTTCTCTGAGTCGGTGGGCTGATTCAAGCTTATACACAAACTACAAAAGCCTGACTTGAAGCCATAGAACCAGTTTACAAGCCACTTGAGACTCAGCTCCAACTTTCCTATACCTATGATCAGCTTTCCTCAGCTCAATATCTTTTTGATAAATATGAATGTAAAATTGCTCAGGAACACTATTCTGACCTTATTCAGCAAAAAATTTTAGTTAACCTTTGATATCTTGAGGCATTAAAAAAAGAGCTTACTGATAGGCAACTCTCATTCCTTTAACCTTATTTGCTGATTAAAATCAGATTTCGTTTATTTATTTCTACCACAATGCTCTCATTTCAGGAACTTTCTCGTAAAAATCTTTCTCAAAAATTTCAGGGGTATCGTATGCTTTGAACGCTTGCTCTCAATTTTACCAAGAAGTTTTTTCAAATAGAAAAAAAACCTGATCATATTCTTGCAGATGAAATCTTGACTTGATACCTTAAGTATCAAATTCTTTTTCTTAAGACTAGAGATCAAAACCTAAAAATAGAAATTTTTAAACAAAAAAAAGAGCTGATAACTCAGCTCAATGCTCATTTTCAATCGCTTGGATATCAACAACAGATCACCGATATCCGCTTAAAATAGCTTAAGAAACAGTTTTTTTATGCTATGTTGTTTTTCTTTTTAAGCCACCAATCAGATTGCCTGGTCAAATGCTGAATATCTTCGCTATTTTTTAAGAATCTTTTTACCGCTTCTTCAAGGAAGATGGTATTTTGGCTTCACTTAAAGAGAATAATCCACTTTTCATCAGTATTTTTTAAAATTTTTGAAATAGCTTTTTCTACTTTTGAAATGGAATCGACAACGTGGAGCTTCTCCTCTGGATATCAGATTTTAGTCAGTTCATCAGCGAGATATTCGCGCATATAATTCCCCAATAAAATCAACTGATCTGAACTCTGATGAACATATCCAGCTAAAAGGCGGTGTTCCTGCTGAGTAAGGTCTCCTAATTCTCTCATATCTCAGAGTACAAGCATCACTTTTCTCTTTTCTGAAAGTGATTTTTGAACTTGGAGAGTTGTATCAATGAGTTTCCTCATACTGAGAGGCGAGGCATTATAGGTTGAGTCAATGATGATACTCTCATACTTCCCCTCAAAAAGCGAGCATCTTCATGGTTGAAGCTGAAAAATAAGAGGAGAGGAGAGAAAGTGTTCATAGTCCAGTCCTTTGCCAGTCTGCTGATATTTCACGATATCTGCGATAACAAGAGCAACTCCTAGGTATCCATAATTTGGCTTACCAAAGAGATTAGTCTTTACTTCATACTTTCTTCACTTAATATCTAACAAAAAATCTGAAATGAGCCCTTGATCTCGTCTGAGTGTCTCATTTTCAAAACTAATTTCAAGTTCAGGCTTTTTATGCTGTGTTTGGTACATAAAAAGCTCAATAGAAATCTGATTTTTGAGCTGTTGTGCATAATGATCCTCAGCATTGAGGAAGGCGATTTCCCTTGTATTTTTTATCATTTTAACTTCTTCATTGGCAATTGCCGCTGGATCTCAAAACTGCTCAGAATGTACCGCGTCGAGTGCTGTAAAAACTCCGATATGTGGCTTGTTAATACTTAAAAGAAACTCCATTTCTTTTGGTCTATCAATTCCATATTCCAAGACAATAGTATCATAAGGTTTCTTCCCAAATAGCATCTTCCAAAAAGTCTGAAATCAGACTTTCATCATATTCAATATTGAAGGAGACCAGTCTTCTACCTGAAAAATTGAGAGTGACATTCCAAGCTCTCCATTGAAATTTTTCGGAGAAGTGTAAATATTCGCTTCAGGCAATGCTTTTTGAAGTGTTTGATGAATGATCATGCGACATGAGGTTTTACCTACGCTTCCATTGATTCCAATGGTAAAGATAGTATGCTTTTTTAGATAATTTCTAGCGCATCGCCCTAAATAACGATAATACTGAAATAAAAGCCAGTTTTTAAACTTTTTCATTGGATTTTTCAAAGATAAATCTACCTAACTATAAGGAAACTTCCTTTATTTTCAATTTTAAGTGGGTAGAATTACTACTCTGAATCTTCATGTTTCTTTAGTTGGAATCTATCTCTTCTAAATAGATTATATTTTCCATGCTATTTATGTTATGTTCAATATTAACTACCTTCATTGGGGTATTTTGAGGATAGAGTACATGTTCTTCAACCCATGACTGGTACAATTTTGCTGTTTTTGAGTTTATAACAAAAAGGGTCTTACCATAAGCAAATCAACTAGCCTCTTTTTCTCTAGAAGTGAAGTTTGGAATAGCAGGATCTTTGATTACTGATCCTACTTTTATTTCTCATAGTGATAAAGATAGCTCGTTGATACTTCTACTAACTCATCTATAAATTACTCATTTTTGAACTGGTAGTTTTGACAAAAGATCATTTGAAATTGATCAAATTAGGTAATTGCGGAGAGGAGGATGTTTCCCATTTCTAATGAATTGTTGGGTTAGATCCTGAGATCATTCTCTAGAACCAATGATTCTATCTTCAAAAGGTGTTAAATATTTTCTTGTTGTTTGTGGATCTAAATACTGTGATTTAGAATAATATTCTAGAGAATATGCAGAGATTCCCGCATAACCTGATAATAATGCATATAATCTTAGTTTATGCTCCAAAGAGAGCGGAGGACAAGTTGTAATCTCATCTAAAAGTTCGTTCTCATATAGTAAGTCTCATTCTGCACGAGAAAGGGCACGTTGGGTGCTTTCTAGATGTTGGACAGAAAAAAGGCTTAAATCAGAATTTTTATGGAGTTTTTTATATATTAAATTTTGATAACTATTTCTGTCATTAAAAACATGAGGAGGGAGTTCTTTCATATAATTTTGTTTCTCTGCTAGTGTTGAAATTGGATCTAATATCATGTACTGATATGTTTTGAGGTCATCAAAAGTTTTAATTCATAATGTGTCTAAAGTATTTACAAAATCAGTCGGCTCTATCAAGCTTACTAAATCTGCAAGGATTATCTGAGAATTATATGTCTGGTGTATTGTCTTTGTATCAATAATATGATTTTGGATTAAATATTGTAAGCTTTCTATATGACCATGTATAAGGAGATTTAATGTATTTTCTTGCAATGGAATATTTCATAGTTGTTGTATTTTTTCTATTAGGTTTCACGGATTTATTTCCAATAACTCAAAGGTTTTTTGGTATCTAGAGAGATTAGAAAAATTATCCAAATCGACCATGTTATCAAATACTTGTTTTCCAAATTCTGTTTGTAAAAAATATTCAACTCACTGCAGTGGTAGTTTATATTCATTGATACATTCTGTTAATTCTGGATATTGATTCATCAATTCTTGGAGCTGTGTTCAGCTTGATTTTTGAGTTTCTTCTAGATGTGGTTGAGGTTCTTTTTCAGTGATTTGGTTAATCTCTGGTTTATATAATTCTCCATTAAGTTCTGGATTAGCGGTTGTTTTATCAACACTTTCTCATTCCTCATTGAGATTTTCGATCATAAGTTCTACGGGCGCCTCATTTTGTTTATGAACATCAGATATTGACGGTAGTTGTTCATTACTGAGTTCTAATTCTTTATCTGTTGTTTCTTGATATTGTTCTCTGTTTTCTTCTTCCATATTTTGTGGTTGTTGAGCAGGATTTATCTGATTTTTTACTTGTTCATAGTTCAATTTATATCGACCATTTTCATTATGAAACCAATACTCAAAATTTTTTGCATCCAATCCTTCTCTCAAAACAACTGGTTCCCCAGATTCAATTTCATCATTAAATTTATTGTCGTAGGTTCAATGGTGTCAGGCCTCAAATTTTGATGTATTTGTTCCAACTATTACTGGTGCTCCGTAATATCAAGAAGATTGCTTATGAACATCATAATACAAGTTTCCTTTTGCGAAAGCAATATTCCCATGATTTGATTTTGTTCTCGGCATTAAGACTCTCTTCCCCTCAGCTTGCATCGGTTTTGCTACGAATTCTGTATATAATTCTCTAATTTTAGCATTATTATTTCAATTTAATTTTTCCAGCTCTTCCATTGTGTAGTTTGAATGATTTACAATCATCGTTAATATAGCTCTGTCATAAAACGATTCTTGTGGAGCCTCTAATTTTCATTTTGAAATAATCAAATGAATTTCACTCATTCATGTCACTCTATAATATTTATTATTTTCTATTGGTATTTTGGAGTGATATTCTATTTTTTCTAAATTCATTTGTTTCTCTGTATTTTCTACGGATTCTACCTCTAAAGGTCAAAATTCTGATTCTTGTTTCTTGTTATTTATATTCGGAACTTTTGTGATATCCTCCAATTCATTTCTCAATGTTACAAGTTCATCTTTAGAAATGTTCAGCTTTATCTTACCTTCAATCGCTTGTTCCAAAACTTGCATAACTTCGCTATGAAGCTCTGCATTAGCAAAAAGTTGTCTTTTCAGGAGCTCTTTCTCTTGATTTTGGAGTAGTCCTGGCATATTTGTAATGCTACTTGCTCCAGTTACGATTCAGGTAGTCAAAGTAGTAATAACTGCCGTAGCCGCAAAATTTTTCCAATGCCAATCAGAGGGAAGATTCGTTCCCCACTCCTCATTTGCCCATTGGTTTGCTAGATTTCCAGCTGCTAATTGAACTGCTTCCTGAATATTTTCTGTGAATATTTCTTTCCCTATCGTTTGGGTAAAGAGCTTTCCAACTTGCTGGATTGATTGTTTAGACCCTTTTTTACAGAGTTCTTTAATAAATCCTTTTGCAACACTACTTCCTTTCCCAAGCAAAATTTCATTTGGACTGATGAGTTCTAGACCTCCTTGTAATCCAGAAGAAAGAAAACTATAGGCAAGAGCCTCCTTCCCATCCATCCCTGCCTGTATACCTTCTTGGAAACTATGTCCTACCTGTTGAGTAAATGCCATACTAAAAAGTCCAGCTTTACTAGCAATATCGCTTCAGAGTTTTAGTCATGTTTTTGCAGCTCCCATACTTATTCCCTTTGCAAGAGCACCTCCTCCATAAATAAGCGTAAGCATTTGTGAAATGCTACTTGCAACCTGATTAACTCCATTATCCCAATTAATATTAATCTCTGCCTTTTGACCATCATAGATTGATTCCTTTTGAGCTGTAGAAAGGTTTACTTTGAAAAAATCATCAAACTTTGCTTTAAATTCAGCAGATCACTTCCATTCTTCATCAGATTCCCATAATCTTTTCATCATCAATCCTAGTGAACTTCAAACTCCTACCATACTATCTACAAGTCCATTCCATAGCCCAGAGCCTCCATTCAAAACGCCATAAATTATTGGAGAATGCTTCTTAAGATCTGTTCGCCAGTGATCTATAGCAGTCTGTCTTGCTTGTTTTTCTATTTCTGAGTTTCTTACACCGACTAGATTTAGATAAATAGGAAAATCTTTATGAAGGGGATTGAGCAAAACTTTGCTCAGATTTTGTAAACTTGATACTTCTTGACTCAGTCTATTTGTTGACATAAGTTGCCTGTATTTTTCATAGGCATTAAATTTAATTTCTCAGTAGGCCTTTTTGGCTCAAGAGACCATGGCAGTATACTGTTTAAGAGTTTCTGAGGCTCTCTTGAGATTATCTCTCCCATATTTTTGAATTAGTTTTTCTTGCTTCTGTAAATAAGTAAAATATTGTGTTCAAGCGTTCTTTATTCTTTTTGGAAATGCTTCTACTTCTTGTTGATATGCGTATAAGCTATTGAGATCTTGAAAGAACCTTTCTGCTTCTTCAGGGCTTTTAGGCTCCTCTGATAGTCTTTTTTGAAGATTTTTTAGATCATATTTTTTCTTTAAGTTTTCTTCGTATTTAACAGTCTTTCTTAAGGCATCTTCTGCCTTTTGCTTTTCTAAGTTGGATCTAAAATACTTTTTTTCAAGGGTCTGCTGTTCTTTTTGAAATTGAGAAAAAGAATTTAAAATCTGGTTTATATTTGGAAATTTTTCTTTGATCTGTTTACCTAGGAATTCATTAAATTCTTGAATTAAAACAATTTGTTGAGAGAGGTCTTCTCAGTTCTTGAATCCACTTATCTTGAGTATAGATTCTTGTTTTTTATTAATAGCTTCTGCATATTTATTTAGGGCGAAAAGAAGGAGATCATAATGAATAAAATCTTCTCTGTATTTCCCTCTTTCTCGATGTCTTGCCAAAGCTCATTGCTTTTCCTTAATTATTTCATCATAGAGGTTTTCCTTTGCTCGTTGTTCTAATTTATGAATAGCTACATTGCTAAATCCTTCTTTAAAATCGATCCCTGGTAATCTAATTTCTTGTCTTATCTGTTTTTCATTTAATATGGTTTTCTGTGTTGATGTATTATTTATTACTTGTTTTGTACCTGTAAAGGCATTCAAATATTTTTTTTCTAAATAGTTAATTAAGTTATTCCCTCAGTAATGATCAATAGATTTTGTTACAGAAGATGCTAAAGAAGTTTTTGATACGGTTAAAAGGTTGGGTTTCGGAAAACATTTAGGATCTATTTGAGCTTGGAGGTAGAGTAGTTGAAGTTCATCTGGCGTTAAAATTTGTTTATTTTGTAATTTTCTTTTAATTCTCTCTTGAAACTGGATATTGAAGAGAGTAGCATCCCTAATTCAATTTAAAATTTTTTGACTCAAATATGGGGCGTTCATCGGAAGCTTATTGAGGCTCTCTCCTAATGTTTTTAGATTTTTATCTTCTTGAATAAAATCTAAAATTTCTTTCTCTTCCAAAAGTTGATTATTATTTTTATCAATCTGTTTTTCTAACTGTTTAATTTCTTCACCTCTCATGAATTAATCAATATTTGCAAGTAAATCATCAAAAATTTTCTCTGCCTCAGCCTGATCTTTTGCTATGGCTATTTGTTCTCTTTCTCTTAGTGATTGAAGATGTTCTTGAAGTTTTATTTTAATAACTTGAGATTTATTCTGTTTAATTTCTGTTTTGATAAGTGTATAGATTTCATTGATAAAATCCTCATCATCACTGTTTTGGACTAGTAAGAAAAAACCTTCTGCTAATTTTCGGTAAGGGATTAATTTTTCTAAAATAAGAAGTAAAAGTTCTCTTTTTTTACCCATGTTTTTCTTAAAAGATATTAAACTTATTAAGTATATCTGTTTAGAGAAACTTATGCAAAAATTATATCTATATCCTAGCTGTTATGCTTGACTTTTCTTTGTTTATATAGAAATAGTTGTTTCTACTAATTCAGAATAACAAAAATCGTTCATGCATATACAAAAAACTCTTGTATCTTTCCTAGGCTTGTGTATGATAGAAGAGTTGTAGTTTTAGATTTCTTTATTTCTCATGGAGACAGCTAATTCCCTGATTTCAATAGTGATCCCTACTAGAGCGAATGATGCTCATACCCTTTCGCGTCTTCTTCTAGCTCTAATGGATCAAACCTATCAGACTTTTGAGGTACTTCTCGTTTGTGATAGGAGATTTACTGCAGAGGAATGGTCGGATTTTTCTAATATGATTTTGAGTGAACAAGGAAATATTTGATCAAAGCTTTCAGAAAACATGAGACAAAAAATCAGACTTTTTTCTCATCAAAATAGTAAATTTATGCCGCTCTCTCCTTGATGAGCGAGTGCAACAAGAAATTTCTGAATTCGAGAGGCGAGCGGAGATTTTATTCAGCTCTTTGATGATGATAATACAGTTTGATCTAAGTATCTAGAACAAGAACTCACTTATTATCAGCAATATACAGAGATATTTGACCAAAAGATTGTACTCACGCCAAAATTACTCTGGAGAGATACAGAAACGATTCAAAATCAGGGATTTTTAAAGTATAATTATCGATTAGCGAGACCACAAGTATATTTTCTATCAGAAAAACAAAGCTATGCTGAGATCTCAATGTTTAGTGGAAACGGAGTCTTTTCAACTGCTGACTTGATAAAAGAGACGCTCTACGATGAAAACTTTGCTCGAATTGCAGAGGATCTAGATTTTGTCTATCGCCTGAAGAAAAATGGAGCAAAAATTCTGAATATTTCAGCACTAGAACTTAGGCATCGAGAGAGAGATAAAGCTCCTTTAGAACAAGCTCGGATCTGAACACCTAGGTCTGCTGAGCAAAAGATTAAAAATATTTTCCTCCGAGTAAGAAAACATGCAAACCTTATCCAAAAAATAATTTTTATTTTTGGGAGTTCTCGGGGGATTACTCTTTGGCTTTCAGTGAAAGCATTATATTATTGATGAGATGAGAAGTGGGGTATTATTGGAGGATTGATAAGAGGGTATTTGAGATGATGGAAAGTCTTTTTATCATCAAAGAATTAAAAAGCTAAGAGGAAAACAACACCTTTCTCTTTGCAGGGATACGAAAAACCACTACTAGAAAGACTAGCAGTGGTTTTTAAAATTTCTCCCTTCCTTTAGTTAAGAAAGTTCATCAAGATCAAGAGCAAAGATCCCCTGTTCTTGTGCAAAGGCAAGTGCTTCTGTGCAAAGAACTTTACCATCTTTAGTTCTTCGAAAGGCGAAGATATGAGCCGACTTAAGCAGCTCAAGATAAATGATCTTGTAAGCTAAGGGCTCTATCTCAGGAACCGAGATTTTGCCTAGTTCAGGATAGCGTGCAAGTAATTTTTTACTTTCCTCGTCTGGTGGCATTCCAGCATTATGTGCAAGTTCAATATTCACATGCGCATCAATTAGCTGACCATAAAGAAGATTATAGTCTTGCCAAATAGAAGTTGTGAATTCATTGATAACTTCATAGCCAGAGAGTTTAAGATATTCAATATCTTTTTCCTCTTGTTGCTCAAGAGATCGAGGTAATCTTTCATAAAGATAGAATACTTTTTTCCGTTCTCCAGAGGAGATACATGCCATCTTAGCATCTTTTATTTTGCTAAGTTGCTGGAGCTTGCTAAGCTCATTTTCATCTCCGCATCCAAATAAATAGGATGGAGAATTCTGAGTTTGATTTTTGTTTTGCATAAGCTTTTTTATTTTTTTTAGTTGAACAAATAGTAAACAAGCCAAATCATAAAACCAATTATGCAGAATATGCTAATTTCAAAGAGAATAGTTGGCCAGTTATCTTTGAATGTCACATATCTTGAACTGATAATCAGATCTGTTGACTTTCCACCATTTTTGTTTTGAAGAAGCTCATCTTCTTCCTCTACAAGAAAAGAGAATTTCTTTTTTGTGCTTTGTGGTGTTTCGGTGGTTGGATTGTTTGTCTGAAGTGTGTTTTCTGTTTGCATAAGAGATATAACTTTTTTATTTAACGATATGTATAATATATAAATATATAAAGAAGTCAAGTTGAGTTTATGACTTATGAAATTAGCTAATTTGATACTTATCGAGAAGATATTAGAAGTAGTATAGATTAAGAAGCTTCCTCAGAAAATATAGACAGACTTTGATTTTCTATATGAGAGTGAGATTAATTTTAGCTATCAACATTTTACATAAAGAAAAAAGCTGATTTTTCAGATGAGGTCAGCTTTTTATTTCTTGCTTATTCTCTAATAATAACTTTTTCCTGGGTTAAACTTCCGAGATCGATCTCTGTTATTCCAGAGAAATTTTTAAAGTGCTTTTTGAGCCAGAGATACTTTTCTAGCTGAAAAGGTACATTATCTCTGTGGAGGAATATCATCTTATTTCCCTCAAAAATAATGAAATTGCTAGAACCAGCGAGATACACAAATCTCTTCATCTCGGGAAAAGTTTTCTGAATCTGAGGTAAATAATTGGTATATCGATCATAGCTCACATCATAAAAGAAACCAGCTAACGAGGTTGTTCCTGTTAAATATGAGGGAGTATCTACAATAAATCACGTTTCACCGAGGGTCCAAGAATTTAGTAGTTCGTCTGTCACTCCATCTTGCCAAACTCAAAACCTTTTATCTCCAAGTTTAATAATGAAATCAGGCTCAATATAAGAGAAATCAACTGCAATTTCCTGAGGATTGGTATAGGTAATTTTTACATTCTTAACAAATGGATATTCTGTTCTAACCCAGTTGAGCAGCTCGCTTTCTCCTCCTACCTTTAGTGTACTATAATATTTCCCTCTCAAAAATTTAGATGCTAATACAAAAAGTTCAGTATTTTCATATTTTTTTCTTGTTTCTTGTGTGTAGTTAATAGTTTTGATTTGATAACTTGGGTTATAAATCGTTCCTTTTAGGAGATATATCGTTAGGAAGCTAAGCAATAAAATAACCCCAATGATTGCCCAGTATTTCTGTGATAAAAGAGATAAAAATCAGACTTTTTTCCCATTTACTTTACGAGAAAAACCAGCAATTTTGCTTCTGTTAAAGTCCGATTGCTGAGATCTTTGTTTAATGAAAGGTTTGCTCTGGACAATTCCTCTTGCCATCAAAAGAAAGAACTAAAATTTCATCACTCAAAGATAGCAAAATGCTTGTGATTTGCAACTGGGAATGCGTTTATTTTTTTGATTTGCAATCATTAGAAGAAAGCTTATAGTTAGGTGACTTTATTCCAATATATTACGATGAAAAAGTATCGTCTTTTGAGGGTTGTATTGCACTTTCTTCTTATCAATGGACTTTTTTTCTTGACATATAAACTCCGTTTGATCGGTGATTTTCTTCCTTGAATCCATCTACCTATTCCTTTTATCAATGCAGATGAGCTATGTCTATTTTCACTTATAGCAAGTGCTAGTTTCGTGAGTATTTGAGTGATTAAAAGCTTCTATCCACTCAATAAAAAGATTATAAATCATTTCCAAACCCTTAATAAAGTCTGGCTTTACTGGTTTATTTCAATTGCTTTTCTCTCATATTTTTGACAGGGATTTATTTTCTTTTTTTGAATATCAAGATTCATTATCCTTGTAACAGCAGTTCTCAGCTGGTTAATTATTCTCCTTTTTGACCAGTTACGAAAAGCATTTGAGTTTAGATGGCAAAAAAAAGCCTGAAAACAGATTCTTGTGATTGCACAAGAGGGACTAGAATCAGAGTGACTCCTTGCAACAATCAGAGAGAATTTCGAGCTTCCTCTCAAGGTAATCGGACTTGAAAAAGTTGATGAGGTTGATTTCCAAAAATATGAAATCTGTATTATCATTTGAATGTTCCAAAAAGAGATTCTACAAGCGATTTTTGAAAAAACAAGAATGAATGAAACCAGATTTTTTCACATTAGTGAGTGATTTTTTCTTGAAGATGTTGTCTATACACCAGAAGTCCTCAATAATATCATCGCACTCGAATATAAACATTCAAAACTTGATGGGCGATCTCTTATTCTCAAAAGAGTGTTTGATCTTGTAGTTGCGAGTATTGCGATTATTGTATTCTCACCTGTATTTTTGATTATCTGAATCTTAATTAAGCTAGATAGTCCAGGTCCAATTATTTATCGTTCAAAAAGAGTCTGAAAAGGCTGAAATCTTTTCACTTTTCTCAAGTTTCGCACGATGTATACGCATCTTAGTGTCTGATACTGAGGTAAAGAGGCCGAGAAACTCTATAAGGATCTAATAAACTCAGATGCTAATACCAGAAACGGAATCCTTCCAAAAATCCACAATGATCCAAGAGTTACAAAAATCTGACGCTTTCTGAGAAAAACCTCTCTTGATGAATTACCACAGCTCTTCTGTGTTCTTGTAGGAACTATGTCGATTGTTGGTCCAAGGCCTCATCTTCAAAACGAAGTAGAGCAGTATGCCCCATGGGAAAGAAGGCTCTTGAGTATCAAACCAGGAATTACCTGATATGCACAGGTATTTTGAAGAGATTCGCTTGATTTTGACCAGGAAGCACAGCTTGACCTCTATTATATTCAAAATCGAACACTTCGACTAGATATCTATGTGATTTTTGGAACTTTTGGAGTGATATTCAAAGGACGCTAATTTTTATATCTTTTTTATATAAAAATGAAGATAAAAACCTGATTTTTGATCCTTTTTTGTTGAGTCCTTAGTATTGGACAGACCTTTTCCTATCAGCCGACTGAGGAGGAGCAGCAAGAACTCACTACGCTCAAATCTCAGCTTCGTGAAGCGATTTCCTGAGATAATATTGCTCTCTGGAATCTTTATACTCAAGCAAGGGATCTAGAAATCTGAATCCAAGCGCCAGAAAAACTTAATTACAAGCTCCAGCATTTGAGAGATTATCTTTTGACGATTTTAGATGATAAAAAGGAACTTTTAAAAAGAGATGCAAAAGACAAAAAGTCTGAATTTCTTGCTCTTTACCAGTGAAGTGGAGTGGCGAGTGCAGAACCGCTTTCTGAAAACTGTATCGGTCGATATCCAACCTTAGATGCAATGAGTTTTGCTTATGATTTCCCAACTTCACTGAGTATCGCAATCTGGTATAGAGAAACGAGTTGTGGTTTTTATCTGCCGAAAAATGGAAATTGACCATTTCAGATTATTAGCAAACAATACGGAAATTGAAGTCTAGATAGAGCACTTTTTGAGCAAACAATCAAGGATTTCCTTGAGTTTTCAAAGAAAAAAATTGAACGATATAATTCAAAAAATCCTGAAACGCCAATTCGTCTCTCATATGATTCAATTAATTATAAAGATCTCTATAAATTCGCAGGACTTTACAATGGTTTAAGTGGGGGAACTGTGTATTGAGAGATTTGACCTGCTAACCCAAAATATTTCCTAGAAAAAGTACCTTGAGAGCGAGAAAATGGGAAGAGAAACGGACTTTTCCTACAGGTATTGAAGGTTTTAGAATGGGAAGTTGAATAATAGCAGTGTCTAAGAATATTATGTAATATTCGTATTTGAAAAATAATAAAAAATCAGACTTTCTTTTTTTACCCAAGATATAGCAATGTTTAAGCAATATTTTCCAATTTTCAAAAATAATCCAGAGCTGGTGTATCTAGATAATGCAGCCAGTACACAGAAACCACAGATGGTGATTGATGGTGTGAGTGATTTCCTCGCTCATGATTATGCGAATATCCATCGTGGATTATATGATCTTTCGGAGCGTTCAGAATCGCTCTATGATCAGAGTAAGCACCTTGTTGCCGAGCTTCTGAATACCTCAAGCAAAGAAGTTATATATACCTACAATGCGACCTATGCTATCAATTTGGTTGCACAGAGTCTAGTAAATTCTCACTTTCTGCAAAAAGGAGATAAAATTCTGGTAAGTATCTGGGATCATCATGCTAATAGTTTACCTCGATTAGCTTTGGGAAAGCTCTTTGGTATTCAAGTAGAGTTTTTTTGACTAGAGGAAAACTATGAAATTGATCGATCAGATTTTGAAAAAAAATATGATGATAAGGTAAAACTCGTGGCATGTGGGCATGTTTCCAATGTAACAGGAAATATCTATGATCTCAAAAAAATCAAATCAAGACTCAGAAAAGAGACTTTCTTCTTGGTAGATGGTTCTCAGTCTGTCCCAAATTTCTCTATTGATTTTCAGGATATTGGGGCAGATGCATTGGTATTTACTGCTCACAAAATGATGGCTCAAACCTGACTCTGAGTCCTCGTTTTAAAAAATCAGCGAATCAAAGAGCTAGAGCCTCTCATTGTCTGAGGAGGCACAATTAAAGATGTAACGATCTCAGGATTTGATCTTCAAAAAAATAACCAAAAATTTGAAGCAGGAACTCCAAATATCGTTGGTGCTGTTTCATTACTTCATGCCTTGGAATTTATAAAAACGCTTAGTCCAGATCATACTTTATCGTGATGAATGCAAGCAATCTGGCAGCATGAGCATGAGCTTGTCAGTTATGCATTGAAAAATTTCCAGCAGCTCTGAGATGCAGTTCAGCTTATCGGTTCACAGACTGCTCCAAGAGTGGCTTTGTTCTCCTTTGTACTCAGAGATGAGCAAAATTTCAACAGAATTTGAGAGTTTTTTGCTGAACAAAATATTTGTATCCGTTGTGGAGGGCATTGTGCTTATCCACTGCACAAACACTATCATCTTGGAGGAACTTGCAGGATGAGTGCCTACCTCTACAATACTACAGAAGACCTAGACCGCTTTTTTACTAGGCTTTCAGAACTTATCAAACAACAGAGATAATATCACAATTTCTAAATTTGAAAAGAGGAAAAAAGAGAGAAGAAATCTGATTTCTTTTCTTTTTTTTTCTTTCAAGTATACTTAAAGTGATTTAATCGCTTATCAGAATTGATGAAAAAAAATTCTAAAGAAAATATACTTACAATCATAAAATATGTAGGACTTGGACTACTATTTCTAGCCTGGATTCTTTTTCTTTTCCTCAATAGTAGAAAAAATCATCAAAAAGCTGAGCTTCCAGAACTTAATACTCTCGAATCACAAGATACTCAACCTCAAACCTGATCTCAGGAGAATATATCACCGCAACTTGATGATTTTCTAACTTGAGAAGTCGCTCCAAATCAAAATATCGAAACTCTAGGAACAATCAAAGAAAAAATAGCAGTATTAGAACAACTTACCCAGCAAAGCAGAAATCCAAAAAATCTGAATTTGCTTATTGATGCCTATCTTTTGGATACGCAGTTTTATAAGGCCAGAAAGTTTTACTATAGTTTACCACAAACACTTCAAAAAACTATCCCAGCTATCAAGGAGTTCCAAATTCTCCTGAATAGCTTCTCTCAAGGATCAGAAACCGAGTATTCTCATCTCAAGAATCTCTTGGTAAATCTTTCCCAAAAGGGCGATATTTCAGCTCAAGAGCTTGTCTATTATCAGTCGGCATTTGCTCTAGCAGAGGCAAATTATCCATTGGCAAAGCAATATCTTGAACAACTTACTGATCCAAAATATCAAAGCTATAAGTCTGATATTGATTCAGCATTTCAGCAGTATCAAAGCCTAAAATCTGTACCAAGTTATTACCAAGAAGGATTGATTGGGTTCCAACTGATGAAGAATGGTTTTTATGCATTAGCTAAAAAAGTAGCAATTCCACTAGCAAATGAGTATTCAAATTATATTCTTCCATATCAAATCTTGGCAAAGACTGATTTTGCAAATGGAAAACCTGATTCAGCAGTTGGTTATTTTCAAAAACTGCTTGAACTTGATTATGAGCAAAAAAATAATTATCTCTATCACTTAGGAGTGCTCTATTATCAACTTGGAAACTACACTCAGGCAGTCCTCTCTTTCTCACAAATCACAAATCAGGATATTATGCTTGATGCTGAGAGATATTTGGTATTGAGCTATACTGCACTCGGAGAGACAGAAAAAGCAATCAAAAGCTGGCAGAGATTAGCTGGATATCCAGAAATCAAAAAATCAGATTTTTATTCTTTTTTCCAAGAAGCATTCTGGAAACCTTATCGCAGAGGACAGTCTTCACCATACCTTAAAAATACTTCTCTCGTGAATGCGTATCTTCAGCTCTGTTCTAAAAAGCTCGCTCAATCAGATCAGGTCGTTTGTCAATATGGGCAGCTAGGAAAACAGCTTACTACGCAAAAAAATCAGATTTCTATCTGACAAATCACGCATTTATTAAAAGATTATCCAGATAGTGGATTTTATCTCTTGCTTGGTGATCTTTTGCTGGAAAATAAGCAGAAAACATCAGCTATTGAAGCGTATATGAAGGGGTTAACCCTTACTCAGGATGCCCAAGAAAAGGACGTTCTAAAAAAGCGCATTCTTCGCGCAAATAAAAACTCTTAAAGAGCAATACTAATTGCTTTCTCATCATCAATAGTAGAAAAAACCTCATAGTTTTCCCCCTTGTACTGGAGCGTTATTTTTCGATTAAAGGTTATTTTATCAATTACGAGATCAAAAGCTGATTCTACTTTGATTACTTTCATTTCTTCAATCAGATCAAGCCTTATTCAGTTTACTTTTTTCAGAAGAGCTTCTTTTGCAGTTCGCAAGAGGTAGAAATTATTCCAACTCTCAGCTCAGAATAGCTGCAGTTCTTCAGAATATTTTTTTAGTAAAACCTTGCTTCTTTCTTTGATAATCTCAATATCTATACCAATCTTTTGCTCTGAAAAAGCTAAAGCAAGCCAATCTGAGCTATAAGAAGCTGAGAAATATTCTCCTCAAAATACATGCTCTTGCCCAGATTTCAAGAGCGTTTTTTCATTAGCTCACCATCTTGCCTGGAGGAGAGAGTATTTCATCAGTCTTTGCTCATAATAAGGAAGATCTCTAAAGGTTGCTGAAAAATCAGAAGAGAAATCTGAGTTTCTAAGTTGATTTTCTTTGCTTATCTTTAGAAGTACAAGTTCCATGGATACAAATTGACCAATAAATACCTACTTATACACAACTTCTCGAAACTTACAATAAAAAAATACTCTAGGGAACCCCTAGAGTATTCGTCAGTTTTTTTTACTTTTTTTCTTTCTGTTTATGAGATATCTTCTTCTGCGCCTTAGCTATTTCTTCATCTGAAAGATAGCGATGTTGGGTATAATGATATTTATCACCACGAAAAAGTCTCCATTGTATACGAGGATCAAATTCTGAGGTTAGCCACTTATTCTCTATAGTTTCATGTGTGACCATATCAGAATACGCGCCTAAATAACTCAAATGAGAATCCTTATAAGGGAAATCCTGTGCTAATCGTCCAACGGGATCAAAGAGCAAGAATGCCAATACCGATTCATACTTTGAGTTGTACGTTTTTTTCCATGTACCTACATTTATACATTGTACTATACAGAGAGAATTTACATCCCCGAAAGGGATATAAAGAACTATCTTTCGGAATACTCTGCGCCTCTCTTTCCGATCAAAGAGGAGAAAAAACACTAAAAACGGCACTACTTCAATCAAGCCTTCCAGTCGATATTCCCATGCCCTTTTTCTCAAAAAAAGCATCCTAAGCCAGTCCATAATTGAGGGATCAGGCTCTTTGTCCTTACTTTTTAAGTAGTCAAGTGTAGCAAGCCGACGAGTAGAAAGGAAGAGTGATCTTGCCATTTTAGAGGCTAAATTCTGCGTATTCATAATGATTCATATTTTTGTTTATATGAGAAGATCATATGTTTTTATGAGAGAATGTCAAGATTTCTTCTCTTTGCAATAGTAGTCAGAATAAAAGACCAGAGATAATTCAAAATAAAAAAACATTTTGCTCCTATTTTCTCTCAGAGAAGCTATAAAGATAGCAAAAAAAATCAGATTTCTTCTTGCTTTCTTCCATTAATTGACTAGACTTAAAAACAGTTTTTATTATCATACTATTCACAAAGCATGACAACACGAGCAGAGTTAGCTGATATTCTTTTCCCAGATACTACTGAGACTATAGAATCGCTTCTCCAAAAATATCCAGAAAGAGCAGGTAATCCAACAGTTACTCGTTTTGCGCCGAGCCCAACTGGGTTCTTGCATCTTTGAGGCTTATTTTCAGCATTTATCTCACGAAAATATGCAAATCAAAAGTCAGGTCTTACCTTCCTTAGAATTGAAGATACTGATCAAAAGAGAGAAGTAGAAGGTGCAACAGAGCTCCTCATTTTAGCACTCAAAAAATTTGGAATAACCTTTGCTGAGGGACCAATCGGTGAAAATGGACAAGAAATCTGAAACTACTGACCTTATACGCAGTCTCAGAGAGCTGATATTTATCGTGTTTTCGCAAAAAAACTTGTAGCTGAGGGGCTTGCTTATCCATGCCGAATGACTGAAGAAGAGCTCAATGCTACTAGGGAAATGCAAATGGCTGCAAAGATTATACCAGGGATCTACTGAAAATACTCACAGCGAAGAGACAAGACTCCAGACCAACTTTTGGAAAAATTCAATCAGGAAAACCAGAATTTCCCTGTTTTGAGATTTCGCTCGCCTGGAGATACGAGTAAGAAGATCGTTTTTGAGGACCTTATTAGAGGTAAGATCGCAATGATCGACAATTACAATGATATCGTAATCATCAAGGGAGATGGACTTCCAACCTATCATTTTGCGCATCTCGTAGATGATACCTTGATGAGGACAACGACAGTTTCCAGAGGAGAGGAATGGCTAACTTCAGTTCCACTTCACCTTCAGCTTTTTGCTGCTTTTGGATTCAACGCTCCTGAATATGCGCATTTTTCAGCTATTTGTAAGCTTGAGGACTGAAAAAAAAGAAAGCTTAGCAAGAGAAAAGATCCAGAAGCCAATGTAGAATATTTTTTCCAAGAAGGGTATGCCCCAGAAGCGGTACTTCAGTATCTTTTGACACTAGCTGATTCAAGTTATGAAGATTGGCAAAAAGAAAATCCTGACTCATCATTTCTAGATTTTCAGTTTTCACTTGAAAAGATGAATGTTGCTGGTCCACTTTTTGATTTTGTAAAGATTCAGAATATCAATAATAACTATCTTTCTTTGCTTTCAACAGCAGAGCTCTATGCTCAAGGGCTAGGGCGAGCTGAAAAATATAGTCCAGAACTTGCAGATTTGATGAAAAAATATCCTGACTATACTCAGCAAGCTCTCAATATTGAGAGACATACCGAAAAAGATCCGAAAAGATTTACGCTCTATACTGATATTTCAAAGAATATTCTCTTTTTCTATGATGAGGAGCGAGAAAATCTAAAAACTCAAAAGCCTGATTTTCCTGAGAATATCCCACTTGAAACACGAAAAGCATTTGCTCAAGAGTATGCTGAAAACTTTGACCTAAGCTGAGATGTTCTAACTTGGTTTGATCAACTCAAAGAAATCTGAAAAAAATACGGATTTGCAGGTAATAATGCTGAATTCAAGCAGTGAGGATTCATCTGAAAAGTGTGAGACCTCGCAATGTTCCTCAGAATTCAGCTCTGCTGAGCAAAACAAACTCCAGACCTCTTCTCTGTGATGAAGGTGATGGGGAGAGAAAGAGTAGTTTCAAGACTTACTGATATCTAATAAGCTAAAAAAAGAGAAAAAATCTGAATTTTATCTCTTAGGCATTATGAAAATGAATGAAAAATTTATCGCTCCAAGTAGAGAAAAACTCACAAAAAACATCCGAATGGCAGTTTGATACTTTGTGCTTTCATTAGTTATCAACGGTGTAATCTATTATTATTTTTATACGATCCATGTTGTACTCTGGATTGTAAGTATAGTGCTATTTTGTATGATCCCTTATAGCATTCGAGAGCTCTTTCGCCCAGAAGAAAAGAGAGGGTTATTATTAACCGCTCGTGGACTGACCTATAAGCAAACGATCCTTGGACGTTCGGTATGAGAAGTCAAGCGAGAGGATATAGATGAGTTTATTATTGGAAAATCCGAATGATCTAAAGCAGTTTTCCTCATTTTCAAAGATCCAGAGCCATATATCAAAGCCTTAAAAAACTGACAGCTTAAGAAGGATATGATCAAGACATTACGCGAGAGCGGAGTCCCTCTTTCAACTGATGAGCTTGATATAACAACGGAAGACTTGCATACTTGGCTAAATTCTTATCTTAGACAATATGGTAAGAAATCTAAAGAATAAAAAAAGAAAAAGCCTGGTTAAATCAGGCTTTTTTATATTTTGAAAATGAGGTTGTATACTACTATTATTCTGCGGTATTCTGAAACTCAAGATTCTCTTTAACCTTTTGAGTAATTTCAGGATTTAATGCATAACCAGACATAAGTTCTCCATTCTCAAAGATAAACGGTCTAGAGCTCTCTCCAGAATAGTCTACATCATACTTTCCCATGAGATAGCTATTGAGTTCAGATCTATTCCTAAACTTGATCGCTTGATACGGCTGATCAAAAGCTAACTTTTCAATAAATAATAGCTGAGAATCACTTGTTGGAACGAGTACCCCAATATGTCCGATAAAGAGATTTGAACTCTCTGGATCTATCGTATCATGGAAAAATACTGAGATTAAACTTGCTTTAGTATTGATAAATTCGACACCTTTTTTTATCCAGTTTTCTTTTGCTTTTTCAATATTTTCAGATTGAGTAGCAGTTGCAGTTGTTGGGATTCTTGCAAAGAAATTCTCGAAGATTTTTACTTCCTCATCTGTAAGAATCGGTCTAGCTTTGAGAGATAGAGTATCAAATGAAAGGTTCTCCAAATTTAGGTTATCAACTGGATTCTTGATTCTTATAAAGTTTTTTAGGAGGGAGTATGAAGTAATTCTACAGTTATATCAAAGAAAGTCAGGATTATTTTTCTCTTGTACAGTAGGAATAGAAGAACTATCATATTCAAAATTTGCATCTTTGTTATATGTAAATCAGGTGCTTAGACCTTGATTATGAATGCTCGTATTAAACAAATCAACAGCCCCAAAAAAATCCTCAATTGTTTTTTCATCAATATCAGCAGCACTGAGCGCCTGCTTGACTTCCTGTTTTGATACCTCATCACTAATATTTGAATAGGTAATTCAAGAAAGCTGATGATAATTGGTAGTTCATGATTCTATTGTCTGATCCCCAGTAAGTGAATTATTAACTGTTGGAGTCTGAGTTGAACATCAAGTTAAAATTACTCAAAGTGAGCAGAGGACTGCCAATTTTTTCATAGTGATAAGATAGTTTTGATAAAAGAGATAAGTAGTCAATTAGTAGTTTTATGAGAACTCTCCTCAAAGAGGAAATGATTACCTTTTCAGCACTAACTTTGTAAATTTTTGAAGCTCTTTTGCAAGTCAATATTCAAAAACGAATGCGTTCCAAGCACCGTCTTCACTCAAAACACCATGTGGAATATCCTCTGGAATTTCTCAATTATTACTTACTTCAACATCTCTAAACCAAGCTTTACTTTCATAGTATTTTAGCAGTTTTTTAATCTGTGGTCTTAGAGCTTTTCGCTTCTCAAAGGAGGCATTTACCTCTTCTAGCATATCATTCATCTCATTAAGAATGCTCTCCATTTCTTGAATTTTCTGGAGTTGTTTCATATTCATTTTATATTAAAAAAAGAACATAAAAAGCCTGATTTCTCCTTCTTTATCTGCGAATAATTTTATTTCAGACTGATATAAATTCTAAATTTCTTATTTGCAAAGTCATATTCTTCAAGATCAAACGAGTATTTCCTTGGTAAATCTGTTAGGCTCCAAATCTTTTCTCGAGCATTAGTCACATCTTGTGCACTATTGTACTCAAACTCAAAAATCTTGAAATTCTCCTCATCTACAATGAGTGAGTCAAAATCTGTTACCGTACTTTTAGTTTCAAGTCATAAATATACATCATATGATCAGCTTTGAAAGTCTTTTTCATAATTAGTATATACAGCGTAAACCAATGGAGAAACAAGATTTTCTCAAAAAGCTGACTTAAGATCTCTTTTCATAAATTCTCATCGAAGAGCTTCTAAGTCTTTATAAGACTGATGATTTTCATTTGTTGTCCTTGTAGAGATTCCAGAAATAATTTTTTGCATGTTATAAGACAAAAGATCTAAATAAGATTCTTTAATTTTAGGATATCATTTCCCAAGATAATATCAAGGTTTTCTGTAATTTTCTCAATATCCCGATTCCGCCACTGAATTTCTTGAAGAAGACTGATCGTTTCTTGATCAAATCTATAACGAATTATCTTCGCAGGATTTCATCAAACAATGGAATATGGCTCAACATCCTTGGTTACAGTTGCATTAGCTCAGATAACTGCTCAATCTCAGATTTTAATACCAGGCAAAATCGTAGCATTGTAGCCTATCCAGACGTCATTTCAAATGATAGTATCTCATTTATTCACTCATTGAATTAATTCTAAAGTCTTTTTCCAGTCTCAGTTTTGAGATCTTTGGAGTGACTCCATTCGCTCACCACCGAAAATTCCAAAAGGATAAGTAGATATTCCATCGATCTTATGATTTGCCGCATTCATAATAAACTTTACTCCAGTTGCAATTGCACAAAATTTACCAATAATAAGCTTGCTCGCTATCATCGGACTGCGATACAAAACATTTTTCTCAAAGTTTTCAACTCCCTCTGGATCATCGTAATAAGTGTAGTCTCCAACAATAATATTTGGATCCTGAATGAAGTTCTTTAAAAAACCGAGTCCCTTGTAGGCTGGAATTGGGAATTTCTCATTTGGGTTTGGTCAAGTCATAATATTTACAGAAAGAAGATAAAAAGTCAGATTTTTTATTTTTTTGTATCAATATTTTTCAGATATTTTCTGATTCTTGACCTAATATTCTTATAAGGAGAGCTTGTGTTAAGCTGAACGAGTCTTCAAAAAGTTCGCTTTGTATATCGAGCCTTCTCATAAAGTTCCTCATTTGTATGGTTTTCAAGCATCTTTATAATTGATATATTATTTTCTCTGAGTAATGCTTTCAAAGTAGAAAAATCAAGGTGGTCATAGTCTTTATAAAATTTTTGAGCGAGCTTCCCTAGTTCATTTCACTTAAATCAGATTTCTGGTAGCTGGAGTTCCTCAGGAGTTTCAAAGTTCCTCTCCCATTTCAAAACAAGTTCTCATCGTCAAATAAGATAAGAAATCAGATTGTTGACTGATGCTTTTGTATCTTTTATTTGTCATTCAAGTTCCTTATGATTAGCGAGCTGAGCTGGGAATATTTCTAAATCTTTCCGTAAAGTCGTGAAATGCTTTTTGATTTCTGAGATAAGCTCATCTTTATTCTTAGGTATCATTAATTAGTTACTTCTTAAACTGAACTAAATATTCTTTTGTTTCAGCAGAAATTCTTCTGCTTTCTCTGGCTTTTTGAATAGTTTTATTTTGTACAAATGGTTCTAGAATTTTGCTCTCAATCAGTGGAATTGTAGCTTCATATTGTTTTGCGAGGGCGGTAGCAAAGTATCGTGCCTGCATCATCTGAATATAGTACTCCTCACTTTTAATTTTTGCGACGAGGTCGAGCATTTCAACCTTGAATTCTTGATCTAAAAAGTTTGAGAGGAGGAGTCCTATAGCATAACGCACAGTGTAGCAGTGAGAGCTTTTGATCCAGATTTTGATGTGTTGATAGGTCTCTTGTGGATACATTTTAAAGATCTTTGGAGAGAAGATATCACAAACCTCCCGATTATCAATAAAGGGCAGAAATTGCTCAAGTTGAGAAATTGCAGATCAAAAGTCTTTTTCCTGTTCAATGAAAATTCAGTGCAAAAGATTTTCTTCCAGATATTGATGAGGAAGTTGAGATAAAAAATCTGACCTTTCATCAGAATTTTTGAGTTCTTGAGCTAGTTTCCTCAAGACTGGAACCTTTGTTCATAAAATGTTTTTTGGCTCAATAGTGGGAATGAGTCTTGCATTGAATTTTGCATTTTTCTCATCTCTAAGCTCCAGTAAGCGTTGAAGAATATTCATTGTAAGTAGAAAGATATAAACCTAGCACTCCTGTCCGTCAAAGACTTTTCTTATCTCTTCAAGTGAAATATTCCCTTCTCTCAAAAGTCTAATCTCTCAGTCTTCATAAAGGATAATCGTTGATGGTGTGCCAGTTAGGGTACTAGTATCCAAAATCTCCATATCAATTTCCTCCCTAATCTGTGGATTGAGTTTCTCTAAGCTGATTATTGAAGGTTCTCAGGAGATATTCGCACTCGTTGTCAGTACAATTCCCCCAGCTCATGTGATAATATCAAGTGCAGTCTGGTTTTTGGGAATTCTCACTCAGATGGTAGCTAGTCACTGATCAAACTTTTTTGTAAAATCTAGGTTCGCTCTAAAGATTACTGTGAGTTCTCAAGGCCAAAACTTCTCTAAAACAGGGGTGATTTTCGCCAGAAAATCTGCTTTTTCATCAATAATTTCTGTAAGCCTAGAACGATCGTCAATCAATGCAATAATCTTCTTGCTATGATCTCTCTTTTTGATTTGATAGAGCTTTTCTACCGCGATTTCATCAGGAAGTGCTCAAATTCCATAGACGGTATCAGTTGGAAATACTACAACTCCTCAATTTTTCAAAAAATTAACCGCTATTGCTATCTCTTTTCTTTTGATATCCTGCATAAAGTCTGCAATTCTAAAAAAATAAAATCAGATTTTTTATTTCTTTTTCTCAAAAGATAAACTAACTACTGTGATTATAATTACATAGAGCATTGAAAGTCAAACAATAAGCCAAATTGAGGTGTCGGTTTTTGCAAGATGTGAAATCGCAATTGCGAAGAGGATCCCGAGTATGCTATAGATTATTGAGCGAGGCATTATTTTTTTTGTAAGTTCTCTTTTCTCTTCTTGGGTGAATGTTTTCTTAATCATTTTAAATTAAATAAAGAATAAAACTACTCTAAGTCTAACCTATTTTGCTCTTAAATCAAGAGGAGTTATTTTTCGTTTTTAAAAAGAAAAACCTGATTTTACTTCAGGTTTCTCCTATTTTAGATTCTAATTTCTAACTAAAGAATTTTCTATAGATCAATATTCCTCAGCAAATGATAATGCCAAGATTAACGAGAATGAAGAATATTTTTGCAAAAGTTTTCATTTTGCAAGCAGAAAGGTGGATAAAAACTTTAGGCTAGTGTCTGGATTGTTTCACTTTGTTATCGCGAGAGGAAACCGTGGCGATATTTGCTCTGCAGTTACTTCGTAAGCCAGATAATATAATTACTCAGCTTGACTATAACTAATCTTCTTGAGCTTCTCCTTAAACTCTGCTGATGGCGTGAAAATCACCTTAGGTTCAATTTTTGAAGTGTTAAATTTTTTCTTATCTTCTACTCCCTCGCTAGAAAGACTCAAACGGAAAGACCCTAAATCTCAAAGTTTAACACTTTTCCCCTCGGCTAATTGCCTTGGTAGTTCTGTGATAAGATTTTCAATCACATTGATGATGTCTCAAATCGTAAGCGAAGACTTCTCTTCTACGAGCTTTGCGATTTCCTTTTGTGAAACCTTTCCAGTATTCACAGGATTAGCATACCATTTTTTCTTGGTTGGATCTAAAGGATTTGCTCTTTGTACAAGTTTGAATTTCATACTGTAGTGGGAAAAGAGTAAAAAGCAGACAATCTGTCAGCACTATCACTGTAGCATTTTCTCCTCTAAAGTCAAATAAAAAAGATATACGGGAAGAAATATATTTCTATCAGTATAGAAGTAAAATTATATACGGGAAGATATTCATTTGTATATGGGAGAAAATAACTTGATCTTCTAGAGTAGAATAGTATCATATCTACTGCCATAAAAATAATTAGAGGTTCATTAACAATAATACAAATTAAAAAAGATTTTATATGAAACATATCTATGATGAAAAAATTACTAATAGGTGTAGCTATTACAAGCATTATCATCATTGGCGGGTGGCTTCTTATTACTTCAAACTTTTTTATCTCTAAAAGCCCAAATAATTACCCATTTTTTGAAGGTAAAATAATAAATCAAGATACTGAGGAAGAAATATCAAATCAAGATATATGAGAAGTCCAAAACTCAATCCCCACAGTTCATCTTATAACAAAAGATAAAGATATAGGACTTGAGTTAATGCCTGAAGATCAACCTTTAGGAAATGATGCTTCTTGAGGACGAATCTCAACTTATGGTTTCGGTCTTGAGCAATTACATTATACAGGTGGGTATGTTTATCTGTTGCGATCAACATTTTCTGAGGACGGTGAAAAGTTTGATATTTGGAGATTCCCAGTAGATAAGGAAACATTTCAACGAAAGGCTTTAGAGGGTGATGTTAGTATCTTTGATAAAAATTATTTTTATCAAATTATAACCTATCGCCAAGATGGTGAAATATACGCCGAACTCAGAAGAATAAAAAGATAGCCCCTTTAACTAATCAAATCAAAAAAAACCTGAATGAAGTTTCAGGTTTTTTTGATATTGAGGAAACTAGATATTATTTCTTGATTCTATTGAGAGTATAATAGCTTCCGTTATAATGGTAAACCAACTGATAGTAATAGTCCTTGTCCGAGAGTACATAATAAGTATCACCATAAGTACCGTCTCAAGTCTTTTCATTGACCTCAAGTTGTAGTGTTTGACCATCTACAGGAAACACAGCATTCCCATATCTATAACGGATATAAATAGAATTATTATAATAAGATATCTTAGGATCTAAAAATTCTCCTGCTATCAGAAGTTGTCCCCTGTTTTCAATCTCTCAAGTGTAAGATTTCAAGTCCCAAGGCTCACCAGAACTCACATAGGTCTTTATCTCCTCAAAAGGAAGAAGCTTAAAGTCAGGCTTCTTTCTCTCCCTTACGATTACTTCATCAGGACGAGAAGAAGAGCTTCGTCTGTATATCCAGTTTTTATCGCTTCATAAATAGTAAACATACTGCTTGCCACCATTTTGAAAGAACGGAAATCCCTTATCTCTTTCATAATATTGATTCTTCCTAAGTGATAAAGTAGGATCACTCATAAATCAAGTATTCTGCGGGACAAAGGAGAATGTCTGAGCATCTACTAAAAATTTGTATGGAGAAAAGAGCAACCAACCTCACGTATACATAACTGTACCAAAATAGTATTGCTGTCAAATATCTCCTATAGCTTGAGCGTTTCAAGAAAGAGATAAAAACACTTTATCTGAAAGCTTTTGATATTTCCAATCAGGATTGGTATAAAATTCATTATATTCTCACTGTAAAAGCTTGAGAGAAGAAGTATCTACATACCCAGAATGTCCGTAAAAGTGGTAAATTGCTGGAGATTTTTTCTGGTTTTGAAGATTTAATGGACTTGTGATTACAGTATGTCCTGATTGAAGGTGGTATTCCTGAAGTTGTTGAGGAGAAGAGGGTTGGCTATTTCAGAGAAGAGAAAACAATCCTAGTAAGAATAAAAGCTTTAGCATAACTAAATTGGAAAGATATAAAAAACTCCTTAGAATATTATTCTAAGGAGCTTCAAAGTCAAGTCAATATTCAAGTTTATTTTTGAACGTGAATAAACGCATGAGGGAAATTCTTCCCTCTATAAAGGGTTCGAGAAGAATATTCATTAAACCCTTTGTAATTGTATTCTGTGATAATTACTGCATTCCCGTTATCTTGAACATCATTAACAAAAGCAACATGCCCTGCGGTTTGACCAACGCCATTACCTAAGGAGTTCCAATAAGCAATATCTCCAACACGGGGATTTAAATCAGAAGAATAACCATAATCAGCTAGTTTAGACTTCCAATAAACAGCGTCTCCCATCCCGATAGGGAAACCATTTGTCTCACCCCACATCTGATTTACCTTCCAAGCAACCCATGAGGTACAATAACCACGAAAATACCTGCTAGAATTACCTGGATTATAATCATCTCCTAAAGGTATAGGCGGAGAATAGACATCAATGTAGTGAGAATATCCGAACGAAACATAGCCACGATTCTCAAACTGATAGGCATATACGAAACGATATTGCCCTACCTGAGATAACGTTCCATTCCAATAGCAATCTACACCACTACCAGAATTAAATTTATTCATCTCTTTGGCATACCTTCCTCCTTTGGGAGCGTAGAATAAGACATAAAGTTTAACCCTAGGATCCTGAAAAAGAGAGTTATCAGTCGCAAAATGTAAAAAAGTAGATTCCTTCTTTACTGCAATTCGACTCGGACGAGCATCATCTCCATCAACTCCACTAGAGTATCGAGCAGAAGGATTATAAGCAACTACATCTCCCAACGACTGAGCTTGCTCAGATGCATTAGACAAAGGCTGAGGTTCTTCCGCTTTATTACATGAAGTAATGAAGAGAGTAAATGCTACAACTAGTAGCAATAAACACTGAATGAAAAAGGAATTACCTTTTTCTTGACTTGATTTTGAAATACTTTCACTTTTGTGGTTTGAAAGGTGTGAAAGTTTACCTTCCTGATTCAAAGATACTATGCTTCGCTTTGAATCACTAAATAAACATTCTTTCATATATTGAAAAGATATTTAGCTAGGAGTATACCCCTAACGGAGAACGACTATATGAATTTCATCGTTTATTTCAAGGCTTTTTGAAAAATGAGGGAATCTCTACTTGATTTTGCTCCTTGCTAGGGGAGCCAGAGCGAAGCTCCTGAGGGGCTGAATCAAATCAAAAAAAACCTGAATAAATGTTCAGGCTTTTTCTTTGTATTGCTATAGTTCGGCTTACTTTTCATCCAAGAAAAGTCCTACAATCACTGCTAAAGGAACTGAGAGAATAATCCCCCAGAATCCCATAATCGTAGCTCAGAATAATGCTGATACGATCAAGAGAGCTGAGTTTACTCCAAGTTGTTTTTCCATCAAAAGCGGCGTGATAACATTATTTTGTACCCATTGGATAGCAAAGAAGACGGCTCCAGCGATAATCATTCCCCAGAAACCATGATAAATCAAAGCGAGTACTACTAATGGGATAATTGAAAAGATCGGTCCAATATACGGGATAATATCCATTAATCCAGTAATGAGCGAAAGTGAGAGCATATTAGGGATCTCAAGTCCGCATCGCTTCATGATCCAAAGTGCTGCATACATTGCGATAATTACAAACACAGAAAGCAGAATCCTTGCCTTAAGCCAAAGTGAAAGTTTTTCGTATACATAGTCAATTTTTGCTTGAACTTTCTGCTTTTGCAGGTCTTTTTTCCCTTTTAAGAAGAGACCGATCAGATATTTTTTCTCAATTGAGAAGAAGACTGCTAGGGTAAAAACAATCGTAAGATTAGTTATAACCCCTAAAAATCCTCAGACTACAGAGAATATACTTGATGAGAACTGTCTTAAGTATTTTGTAGAATTATCAAGAAGTGTATTTAGAGAGCTGAGAATAGAAGACTGGAAATCACTATTAGCCCAGTTAAAGCTTGCCCAATTTTCGATAAGATATTGTTTTACCGCTGATGGAAGCCAAGTAATAGTATTTATAGCGTCAGGTCGAGTATTACTAAGGACAAAAGTCTGAAGTTCTTTTGCGGTTCCAGATATTCGAGTGATCAAAAGTGAAATCTGCGTGATCAGAAATGGAATTACTAGAAAGATTCCAGAAAACACAAATAAAAGAATCAAAAAATAACTGATCCCAATAGCTAAACCTCTATTTTTAACCCTCTTTTGCAAAGATACAATCAATCCTTCACTAGAAACTGAGATAATCAGCGCTGCAATGAGCAAATAAATGATATCAAGAGACTGATAAAAAAGATAACCAACGAGCACAAAACTAGCACCAATAAGCCAAAACTTTACCATACTTTTGGTTGGCATACTCCCTTGAAAATCCTCCTGAGAAGATTGATTATTCAGGTTTTTCTCTGGAATTTTATCAGGAAATTTCTCGTTTGCTACTTGGTCTTTCTCTTTTTGAAACTCAAGGCTATCTAGGAGCTCTTGTTCTGAGATTTTTTTCATTGGCTATGCAAAAAGGAACTAAATACTGATTGAAATTCGGTTGAAAGATACGTTTTTATCTGGATTTTATCTTTTTTTTCTAAGAGACTGATCAGCGGATCTAGCTTTGATTTTTGAAACATTACAAAACACTTTGAGTAGTTAGTATTTCATGGTTGCTGTTTGATAAATTCTTCATAAGAAGCAATCAATATCCTCTTGATCTGATGTCTAATGACAGCTCTTTTTGAGAGTGCTAATGGAATATGAAAAGAAATCTGATGATAATCGCGGTTTGGATACTGAGCACAATAAAAAATCAAAAAGATCCCACGCACAAACGATTGTCTCTTCCTCGTCAAAAACCTAACTTCTTTTCCCTCTAATCTTTCTTTCTTCTTGAGCACAACAACAAAATATTGCAAATAAAGCACACCCCATCTTATCAATTCTCATCTTAAAGTCAACTCTATTAAAGCGAGGAGTAAACGATAAAATGAGCTCTTTTAACTCATATTTTGATACAAAAGTTCAATTTCTCCATATTGCTTTTCCCAATCAAAAAACTTCTCAGGTAGGTTTGCATATTCAGATTCCTTGAGTTTTTGGACAGCAGAGAGCAAGCTCGCTTTGTCTCAAGGTCTCATCATAATTGTTTTCCCGCCAGTAACTTCTGGAAGCGAGCTGATAGCAGTTGTGATAAGCGGTGTACCAAGCGCTAGTGTTTCGGTATGCACAGATCAGAACCCTTCAGACAGCGAAGGAGCGATCACTCCATCAACTTGGGAAACAAGAGCTCTTAATTCTGATTTTGGTAGTCCATTGTATATTTTAACACGTTTTGCAGCTTCAGGTGGGAGTTTTTCTAAAAGAGAAAAAAGTCTGGCTTTTATCTCTGTATCTCTTTGTGCTGGAATAAAATTGAAGATCAGCTGGAGATCTTCTGATTGTGTTAGAAGTTCAGGAACCGCTTCCAAAAGAGTATCGATCCCTTTAGAAATCCCCGTATGTCAAAAATAGAGGAGTGAAAAATAACTTCAAAGCTGATATTTTTCTCTGATGGTATTTTTTTCGGCAGCTGAGACTTTTGATCTATCCCAAAAATTATGATCAACTCCATTATAAATGAGTCTAAGCTTCTCATCAGTAATTCAGTAGGCAATCCTTAGACTATTGAGCGTATATAATGAAACACAGTGATATATTGAGTATGGAAGCTGGAAAATAAGCCATTCAAAAACCTGATAGACTCGAGCTGATCGCCATGGTTTGTACTGTTTCCAGAGCTGCCCAAAGATCTCGTGTACAGTGATCAAAACCTTTTTCTTGAACAAAATCCCAAGAAGAGAAGCAGGAATCGCTCCTCAATAGGTACTGGTATGGATGAAGTCAATTTTCTCTCTTTTTAGGAGTTCCCTTCCTGTCCAAAAGCCACTTCGAATAAATGATTTTCTTCATTTCCCAGTTCTGATAATTTTGAGGTTATTCTCCTTTTCAAGTTTTTTGAGTTTTGGATCATAGAGTGAAGTCAAGACAATAACCTGATATCCCTTTTCTACACTGCGAGAGATGATCTGCTCAAAGACCGTCTCTACTCCTCAAGCATGCGGAAGATAATAATCTAAGAGATAAAGTATCGTCTTTGACATCCAAATAAAAAAATAAATTAAATTAGTTAAGGAGCTCGATTTCTCTGAGCTCTGCTGTAAGTTTGTGGATTTTAATATGGAGGTAGGTATCTAAATCTAACTGATCAATCCATTTTGGCCATTCAATAACTACGGTCTCAAATTCAGAAATCTGATTTAAGATCCCTTTTTCAATCAGTTCTTCAAAACTTTTAAGTCTATACATGTCTATATGAAGGAGTTTATCCACATAAGTATTGAGATATGCATAGGTTGGGCTCTGGACGAGATTTGGATCAATACCGAGTCCCTCTGCAAATCCCTTAATAAGGGTTGTTTTCCCAGCTCAGAGCTCTCATTCAAGCAAGAGTATGCTATGATGTTGCGCAAGAGCTTTCCCATATTGATGCATCTGTTCTGGATTCTCAATTTTCATCTATAGGCTTCAAAAGATAAAAAACCAGATTTTTATTGTATTTTACTATAGCTTTTAGATGCTAACTTGCAAGTTATTTTCTCAAGATCCTCGATACTCGCTCGGTGCGATCTGATGGAGTAGTCCAGAGAAAGTTTCCTCATCAATCGGATAGAAAATTCCTTTTTTGACACGCGACATTCTTAGTTCTGGTTGAGAGATAGTTATTCAGGTCAGGCTTTTGGTGATTTTTACTCCAGCTAGGAGAGGAATATAGGTAGGAACAGTCCTTTTTTTGAGTTCATAATCCCAAATATAATCATAACCCGAATCTTTTGCCCTCATGCCTCGATCCTGATCAAAGAGGAGATTACCGAGTGAATAAAATATAGGTTTACCTTGATAAACTTCAAATTTTCATGGAATATGAGAGTGATTCCCAACAATAATATCAGCTCCAGCATCTACTAAGGCATGAGCTAGCTTTATTTGTGCCTGATTTGGATTTTGATGATATTCGGCTCCTCGATGAATTGAAAGGATTTTTATATCACAGCCCTGATCTTGCATCTCCGTTAAATCTCAGGTCATCAACGCGAGATTATTCGGATTCCAGGAGAGTCGCTCTCCACCATAGATATTTGTATTCCCATCATAAGAGTATGCCTGCAGACACAGTTTTAGTCAGTTTTTTTCTATGCTGTATCGATTCTGGGCATCGCCAGTACTATTCCCAGCACCAAAAAATCAGATTCCATGCTGATGCAAGGTTGCTCTAGTCGTGCGAACTCCCTCTCAGCCAGCATTACTTGTATGGTTATTTGCCAAAGACAATAAAAGCTGATTGCCTCCTTGAAGATCTAAAAGTGTTTTGATACTTCCTGTATTTGCACGAAATAGAAAAGTATTTTCGACTTTTTCATTTGCTTTCTTTGAAAATTGGCTTTCTAGGTTTGCAAATAAAATACACTCTCCTGAAAGATAGCATGGAAACTGATGAAAGGGATTGTAATTATCGCCAGTGAAGATGCGATCATAGCCTTCTTTTTTAGCCCAAAAATCAATGCCTCTAGCAAGCATAATATCTCATCAAAAAATGAATTCGACACTAGGATCAGGTTTCTTTTCTGATGAGATACTAGAGATGATCTGGTCTATAAATTCTTTTGGAGAATGCGAAAAAAAACTCAGTAAAACTGATCCTCAAATCAGAAAAAATGAACTAAGTAGCAAGAGAATTATCCTTTTTTTCATCAAAAATCTCTAAGTAAATACCCCTACAAATACGCAAACCATAGATAAAAGCAAGTGAAAATACAAAAAATCTGATTTTTTCTTTTTTTATTTCTTATGATAAAAATCAAAAAAACTGCTGGAAAAAAGAGAGAAAAAGAATATAAGAAATCTGAATTTTAATTTTTTTGTAAAATCACAATGTGAAGATGGCATAGTATTGCAGCGAGAAAGGCATCATGAGATGCTGCAAAATCTAGAATTTATAGTATTATTGGAAAAAAGATTCAGATGGCGGCTAAAAACTGAGCTGATCCAAAAATGAATCCTTCTTTGGAAATGATTCTAGAAAAGGCAAGATATAACGGGCTTCCAAAGGATGTTATTGAAAGGGCAATTCTCAAAGGATCTGGACAACTTGAGGGAGAGGAAATGAAGGAAGTATTCTATGAAGGATACGGACCAAATGGTTCAGCCTTCTTGATCAAGACTGTAACTTCAAATACCAATAGAACATCTCAAGCAGTTAGGACAGCACTTCAAAAGGCTGGAGGTTCTATGGCAGAAATTGGAGCTGTTGCTTGGCAGTTTAAAGAGCAGGGGCTAATCCTAATAGATGGAAAGTCTGAGATGGTAGAGGATAAAGGAAGACAATTAGAAAAGATTACTCCTTTTGATCCTGAAGAGTTGGAAATGCAGGTTATGGAGCTTCCTATTGAAGATGAGAGTATTGAGGAAAGCTCAGCTGAGGTGTATACTTCAAAGGCTGATTTCATAACTGTGAGAAAAGCTATAGCAGAACTTGGTTATCATATTACAGAAGCAGATATCCATTTCTTCGCTGAAAATCAGATTAGTTTGACAGGGGAGGATGTTGAGATATTTGAACGCATTCTCGAAGCCTTAAATGATGATGAAGATGTTGATCAGGTATATCACAATGTAAGCTTATAAAACAATGGAAATAAAAAATCTGACTTCAAAAGTCAGGTTTTTTTGATATTTTCTTCTGATAATTGCTCGTTGTTACTAAATCTCTTAATTTACTCAATGTGATAGCTCCATCTTTTATCTCTGTGTAAGTATGGAAATAGGGATTCAACATCGTCTCTAGTGACCTGCTGATATTTTTCCAAGATATCATCAAGAGTCTTAATCTCTCCATAGGTTAAATACTGATGTTCGAGGAAATCTGCCATTTCATCTGAACTTTCAATTCCCATTTGAACCCCTCCAATGAGATAATTTTTTGCGTTTTCCAGTTCCTCATCACTAAATCCTTCTTTAATGAAATGGTCAATCTCTTCATGGATTTTATCTACTCCAAAATCGAACTTTTTCTTATCTAATCCAGTACGAATCCAAAAATATCAGAATTCCTTTACACAAGCGTGTCAGGCTCTAATAGAGTAGCAGAGACCTAGTTTTTCTCTAATGTTTTGAAAAAGTCTTGAAGACATATTCCCTCAAAGAATTGTGCAAAGAACACTTGCAGCATATTTCTTTTCTTCTAGTCCATTTAAACCTGGAATTGAGATGATGAGATGATTTTGTTCAGTTCATTTTTTGAAAAAATCAGATTTTTCTAATGGTAGATTTCGTGAAAATTCAGGTTTCTCCCTTTCTTTTTTTTCAGGTAGAGAAGAAAAGAGTTCAGTGATCATAGACTCAAGTTGCTCCTGATCAAGAATTTTTCCAGCGATAGTGATGATCAGGTTATCCTTTGTATATAATGCTTTCTTATAGTCGAAAAGGGCTTGTGCATTAAAGTTGTTGATTGTTTTCTCGTACCCAATAATTGGTCTTCCATAATTCCCTTTTCAAAAGAAAAAATGTCTCCACATATCATCGCGAAGGCGAGCTGGCTCATCTTGATATCTTTTTAACTCCTGAATCACTACACCTTTTTCCCTTTCAAGTTCAGCTTCTGGAAATTGTGCATCAACCATCATATCTGCGAGGAGTTCTAGTCCTTGTTTTGCAAAATGAGGAGCAGACTTGATATAATAAGCAGTTCTATGTTGCCCAGTTCGTGCATTAAATTCAGCTCAGATCTTGTCCATTGCTGTTGCAACAGCTTTTGGAGTTGTCCATTTCTTTCCTCATTTAAAAAACATGTGTTCCAAAAAATGAGAAATTCCGGCTTCTTCTGCTATTTCATAGATAGAACCTGCTTTTACTCAGATTTGAATGGTGATTGAGTTGCTCTCCTGCATAGGTGCAAAGATACAGGTAATCCCGTTTAGTGTTTTTATTTCATACTTCATTTGTACTAGAAAAAAGGAATAAAAAACTGACGCAAAGGTCAGATTTTTTTATTATTTAAAGAGTTTAATTTCTTACTCTTCTTTATTTACAAAGTTCCATGCATCCTGAATCCCTTCAAGGATAGATTTCTTGGCTTCCCATCAAAGAGTTTGCTTTGCTTTTGATGCATTTGCTACGGAGATAGCTACATCTCAATCTCTTCTATCAACGATTTCATAGTTAATCTCATCGCCTATGATCTGCTGAGTCATCATGATCATTTCAAGTACAGAAGTGCCAGCCCCGGTTCCAATATTAAAGACTTCAAAAAAGCTGACTTCATCTTCTGAATTTTGCTTCTTCTCAAGTATCCATTCAAAACTTCTCAAATGAGCCTCAGCTAAGTCCTCAATATGAATGTAATCTCTAATGCAAGTTCCATCAGGAGTTTGATAATCATTTCCAAATACGCTAATTTTTTCAATCTCTTTTTTTGCAACTCTTAGGAGATAAGGAAGCAAATTGGTCGGAATTCCTTTTGGATTTTCTCCTAATTTTCAACTATGATGTGCTCAAATCGGATTGAAATATCTTAGAGAAACCGCAGAAAATCATTTATGAGCTACCATATCTTTGAGTAAAAACTCAGTTACAAGCTTCGTTGTTCCGTAGGGGTTGATTGCACTGAGACGGTCTGTTTCAGTAAAAGGTGGAATGTTTCTATCAATATCGTATACCGTCGCACTAGAAGAAAAAATCAGATTTTTGACCTTGTGAGTATTCATAACCTCAAGGAGATTCAAGGTTCAAATAATATTATTCTCATAGTATAAAAAAGGATCATGGCAACTCTCAGAAACTGCTTTCTTTGCTGCGAAGTGAATTACCCCAATGAATTCATGTTCCTCAAAAAGATTCTCAAGAAACTCACTATCTCTCACATCTCCCTCAAAAAAAGGCAATTCATACCCTAAAATTTCCTTGATACCATCTAGAACAGTAGTTTTATGCGCATTTGAGAGATTATCAATCAAGATTGGCTCATATCCAGCCTGCGCAAAAAGTACTGCGGTATGCGAACCGATATACCCAAGACCTCAGGTAATCAGTATTTTTTTTGATTCCATTTTATGCAAAAAAGAATAAAAATTTGCAATTTTTCTCTTTACTATACAGATAAAACATATCAAAGTCAAGAAGATATTTCGCTCTTTTGAATTCACTTCTTTTTATTATAGAAAAAACAAGACAAAAACTGATTTCCCGTCTTATTTCTCCTTTGATTGAGGGACTTTCCGTTCTCACTCTTTTAAGTCTCCTAAAATATAGTCTCCAATACGGATTCTTTTTAGATCTATAACTTCATAACCAAGTGCCTTAAAAATTCTTCTAATATGTCTTTTCTTCCCCTCATTCAAGACAATATTCAGCTTTCAACTCTCGGCTTGTTGTAGTGAAAGTGTCCTTAAAAATTCTCTTCCTTCCCAAATTCCAGCTAAAACTTTCTTCTTTAGCTCTCGATTAAATGGGCGATTAAGAGTAATAAGGTATTCTTTGGTAATTTTAGAGCTCGGATGCTCAAATGCATGCACAGTTCATGGATTCTTTGCTAGCAAAATTAGTCCGCGACTTTCTTTATCAAGTCTCCCGATATAGTAGTAGTTTTTGAATGCTTCTGGCAATAAACTATAAAAAATCTGATTATGAGGATCTGCTTTTGAGCAGGTATATCCCTTAGGTTTATTGAAAAGAATAAAATCTGGTTTTTTATTTTCTGTATTAGATGCATTCGATAAGATATATTCTTTAATCCTAAGATCTGGAATTTCAAGCAGATCTTTCTGATGCAGTTCAGCTTTATAGTTATTGACTTTTCCTTTGTTAATAAAAATTTTCCCATCATCAATGAGCAGCGTTATTTTTCTCCTTGGGAGTTGATGTTTTGTCTGTAGGTATGCTCTGAGTAACATATTTTTTTGAGGAATAAAAAAAAGAACACCGTTTATAGATGTTCTCCTTTATACTTGCTTGCTTTGAGATTACAAGCGTTTTATAGTACTAAACTATTTAGCAGCGTTAAGAGCAGCCTGTTGAGCAGCTTGAACAGCAGCAACATCAACACCAGCATTCTTAAGAGCTTCTTGTTGAGCAGCTAGAGCAGCATTAGCAGCTTCCATAGCAGCTTGAACATCTTCTCCAGTGTAGATAGCTACTCCAGAGTTTGCTTCAACTACTTCAGATGGTTGTTCTACAACAGCATTAGTTGTTTCAGTATCTCCGCTAGCAGCATCAATTACGATTTCTTCAACAGTTCCTGTTGTGATTTCAGCATTTGCTCCTGAGTCAAGGATAATTTCTGGAGTTTCAGTCTTTCCACATCCAGCCAAAACAGCAACAGCAGTTAGAGCTACAGCAGAAGCCAACATTTTCTTTGTCATTTTTCCTAATTCATAATAATATAAAAATATGAATGCCCCTTATATACGAAAATGCTTCCTTATTGCAAGTTTTTTTTTATTTTTTTCCTCTTGCAAGAAAAAAACAAATAACTATCCTTGAAAACAATACTAAGAAATCAGATTTTTTATTTTTTTTCTCCAAATTCTATTATGAATATAGATCAGATTTCTATTGATCCATCTTGGAAGCAGGTACTTCTCTCCGAGTTTCAAAAGCCTTACTTTGCTGGTATAAAGGACTTCCTCCTCAAAGAATTTCAAGACTGATATACTGTATTTCCAGCTGGGAAAGATATCTTTAGAGCTTTTAATGAGACTCCTTTTGACGAGGTAAAGGTAGTAATCTTAGGGCAAGATCCCTATCATGGAGTAGGAGAAGCACATGGATTAAGTTTTTCTGTGCCTGAAGGAGTAAAAATTCCTCCTTCTCTGAGAAATATCTATAAAGAGCTGAAAACTGACTTAGGAATTGAGCCTGCTTCTAGTGGGAATCTTGAAAAACGAGCACATCAAGGCGTATTCCTTCTGAATGCAGGTTTAACAGTGAGAAAAGATACCCCAAATTCTCACAAAGATGCAGGTTGGCACCAATTTACTGATGCAGTTATCAAGATTCTTTCCGATCAAAAGGAGGGCCTAGTTTTTATTCTTTGGGGGGCTTTTGCTCAAAAAAAAGCTGAACTCATTGATACCGATAAACATTTCATTCTAAGCTCGCCTCATCCTTCGCCATTCTCGGCAGATAGAGGATTCTTTGGTTCTAAACCGTTTAGTAAGTGCAATGAGATGCTAGATAGTATCTGAAAAAAACAGATTGATCGAGATCTTAGCCATTAAAACTACGTTTAAAAAAATAAAAAATCAGATTTTTTTCTTTATTCTTCTCTAACTATTATAGTATGTTCAATTTTGGAATCCTTGGTATGAATGCCAGAAATCTCCAATATATCAAAAAACAAAACCCTAGAAAAGCAGTCCGTCTCGCTGATAATAAGCTACAGACCAAAAAATTCCTTGGAGAGAGAGGAATCCCTTTTGCTGAGACCTATGCCGTGATCAGATCTCGTAAGCAGCTCGTAAACTTTGATTTTTCTACTTTGCCTGCTAAGAATTTTGTCCTTAAGCCAAACCATGGGAGTAAGGGAAGGGGAGTTTGTATTCTTAAAAAGCTATGAAAGGGACCACTTCCAGAGGAGAAAAAATCGTTTTTTTGAAGATGGTTTTCTTTTTCAAAAAAGAAAGAAAATGCTGAAGAAGTTCAGCTTTTTGGACTCCAGTGAGCTACCATATCTGAGGAGGAACTCAAAAGAAGAGTCATTGATACCTTAGATGGGAAATACTCTATGACGCTTACTGATGAGGCGATTTTAGAGGAGAAACTTGTTCCTTGAGAGGGATTTAAAGAGTTTTGTGAGTTTTGACTTGCTGATCTGAGGATTATTGTATTCAAACTCGTTCCTGTCGCTGCAATGATCAGAATTCCTACACTCAAATCTGGTGGAAAAGCGAATCTAAATGCCTGAGGAATTGGTTGTTGAATAGATATTTGAAGCGGAAAAATTACTTCAATGCTCTATAAAAATAAGATTTATACAACAAAATTCCCAGATGAATATGCTCATTTTCAGGGGAAGAAAATTCCTTTCCGAAATGATATTTTGCTCTATTCCTCAAAAGTGCAATACTTTGTAAATCTTGGATATCTAGCACTTGATCGAGTGATTACAAATACTGGACCAAAACTTCTGGAAATTAATGCGAGAGCTGGGCTAGAAGTGCAAAAGATTGCAGATATCAGACTTAAAAGTGTATTACAAAAACTCTGAGATTTGAGAATCCAAGACCCAGAAAAGTGAGTCGATATTGCGAAAACTCTTTTCTCAAGGGAGGCCTCTCAAGAACTCAAGATGAGTAAAATCCTCTATCTTTCTCAGTCAGCAAAACTCAAATTGTATGCAGAAGGGCAGGAGGAAGCCCATTCAATCCTTTTGGAAGTAGATTTAGATAGTAAAAAAAATCTGATTTCTCCTGACTTATATCAGAGAATAAGCGATTTTTGAGCAAAACAGATTTTTATTGATGCCCCAGATACTGATGTGCTAATTAAAAATCTAAAATATGAACTATGAACCTGAGAAAATAGAGTAGTGATCTGACAAAAAACTGCTTCGAAATTTCTTATTAAGCCTCTAAAAAAACAGGAGCTTTCTGTAAATATTCTCAACCCCAAAAAGATTATCGCAATGGAGACCGCACAATTGCACCTTATTGATGATAAAGTTGAAAAACTCTCTAAAAGGCTCAACCTAACTGCAAGGCTAAGACCAGTGAATTATTTTGGAGAGCTAGACCGCTTTATCTCAGAAAAGTGAAATTATAATCCGGTTTTTGATTATAAGTTCCCATCTTTGCAGTTGCAGGATAAATGGGCGTCAGAATTGCATGCTTTCCGTGATCAGCTGAGCAAGAGCTATTTGAAAAGTCCATTTTTGCAGCTCTTTAAGGAGAAGCTTGAGGAGCTCGACCATAGGACAAAACTTCTAAAGGCATATACTAATCAGGATTTTTCTCTTATTGAAAAAGAAAATATAGCATTGTTCTGATCTTTTGATCCAGAACTTCTCAAAATAAGCAAGGAAAAGCTTTTTACTGCTTGAGGAAAAAATAAAGAAAACTGATCTCCACTATCTTTTCAGCAAGTTCGTGAGTATATTGAAAAATATCTTACTGAAAGAGGAATTTTCTGAGTAGAAATCCTTGAAAGTTCGACAACTTTCTCGAGAATGTCAATTAGTATCTGAAAAACTGCCAAGATCAATATTTCTAAGAATATTCGCTTTACTGAAAATGAGCTTAAGCTGATTCTTGCTCATGAAGTAGATATTCATTTGACAAGATATTTGAATGGATTAAAATCTGGACGAAATATTTTTAAGTCTTGAACTGCCTATTATCTCAAAGACGAGGAGTGACTTGCTGTATGGAATGCTCATCAGCTTGTTGATGATGAAGAGGAAAGCTTGGCTCTCTATAGAAAGTATTATCTCCTTGCTGAGGCAAGATCGCTTTCTTTCGCAAAGATGACCGAATTAATGTATCTTCTAAATCCTAATAGAACATTAGAATGAGCCTTTAAGAGTATTTTGAGAGTAAAAAAAGGTCAAATTCTGACTGAGACTCCTACTAATACCTGTATTTGGATGAAGGATAAGGTGTATTTAGATGGATCTATGAAAATCAGTAAGGCCAATCTATCTGAGTTAGAACTACAAAAACTCAAAAAAGGAAAGATAAAGCTGGAAGATCAGAATTTTATCCAGTAGTTTTTATTTTATAAGTTAAATTATGATAGAGGAATTTTATGAAAAAGTTACTCGAAGATTAGAAAATAATCAGGAGTTGGATTTAAATGCTTTTTTTTGAGTGGATGTAGCTAGGAGGATTAGGAGGGGATACGAAGAAATGGGAAAAAAATCTATTCAAATTAAAAAAGATAAACTGACTATCGAAACAGTGAATGACTTTTATTATTCCCTTTATTGTCCATTTATCCAAGAGAGAAAAAATGCTAATGTTATTAATTTAATTGAAAAATATTCAGATAGGATTTTGAAGTGAAATGATGGTTTATATGGACTATATTTCGCAGGCTTATATAATGATGAGAAAATGATCGCGGGAGGGATCTTTAGCTTAAAATCTATTTTAGGTGTGGGAGACCTTTGGCAACTAGTCCAAAGAGTGGATGATAGTAAAAGTATATTTTGAAAGTTGAGAGTTTGAAAGTTTATTGAAGATATATTTTTTAAATGGGGAAAGGAACTAAATATTAGCGTATTTTCTTATTGATAAGATAGAAATGGCTATGGAGGAATTTGAGGGAATATCGGATTAGCACTACATAAATGTGAGAATAAGTTTCTACCTCAGTTGTCAAAAAATCAAAATATCATTAGAGTTAACCTTGAAGAACTGAAGGAGCCTACGCTATTTTTTTGTAATCCCGATGAAAGCTGATATTTTGAATCAGCGATGCTTATTCATTCAAATGGATATAATAATATATGAGTTCTTGAGTCGCTTCTCTCTAAAAGGGGAATTTCTTTAGTATTAAGATAGTAACTTTTTTTAAAATATATTGACTTATGTAAGAAAATATGTAAAATAGGTATTAGATGGGTTTGGGTTTTAATTTTTATTTTTTTAAGCACCTAGAACTAATGAAAAATAGACTTTTGATAAGTAAAAATTCTGAGGAATCTTATTATAGCAGGTACTCCCAAGTTATTGCTGATATTAGGGAGAGTCTTTTTTCTGCGATTTGATACGAGATTAAAGATGATGCAATTTTTCATAAGGCATATTTTTCTTCAGAAGTACCTATTACTCCTGAGTTTTTGGAAGATAAATATGTTCAGGCTGATCAGAAAATTACAGAGCTAGAAAATATTAGCCAAGAGATTAAGCAGGAAAATAAACTCAATAATGCGCAAAAAGAGCTTTTGATTCAGAATCTTCAAAAGGCTATTTGGACGTTTCAATATCACCAAAATGCGATGTATTTAGAGGCCGAGAAAGCTTGATATTTGCTATCTAAGGAGGATAGGGAAAAATATAATCAGAAAAAACTGCAGATGGAGGAAAAGATTTACGGGAAGTCTATTCTAGAGTTGCCGGAAAGAATGCAGAAGATTTGAGAGAAGCTCGCATCTGTTTCAGATGGGAAAAAATTTCAGCAGCTAGCTCCAGAAGATCAAATTTTTTGGAGGGAAAATATTATCTCATACTTTCAGGTAGAAAATCAAAAAAGTGAAAAGACTGAACATAAAGAGAAGAAAGAACAGTCGGCTTTTATTGATGAGAAGCATATCTTTTCTCTTGTTGAGATTGCTCTACAACTTCAAGGAATTTCAAAAGACGAACTTGTGAAGATTCAGCTTTCTGATACAGTTTCAGATGTAGAGGAGAGAGATGGTATCTATTTTGTTCCTAATGCTTGGAATGAAGAAAAAATTGATGCTTATTTTTCGAGTATTAACATGTCAGAAAAATTCAAAGTTATTAAGCAGATTAAGGGAACAAATAGTGTTTGAATTATTAGTAATTCAAGGAGAAAAATAAAATTATGAGCGCCAAATAAGGAGGGGAAATATGATTTGAAGAACAGTGTTCTCCCTGTAATTTTTGATCATGAGATTGCAACTCATGTAAATACTGGAGTCGCAAATCTTGCTAATTTGAATCTTAAAGATTCCGATAGAATGGATCTTGAGGAGGGGATCGCTAAGCTTAATGAGACTTTAGCAAAAGGAGAAAGTTTAGATGATCTGTATGAAGCTGGAATTTGAGATATTTGTCAATTTTTCTGAGAGACTTTAGATGATAATGATCTAAAAAGGGCGGTTCAGATTTATTATACTTTATCTGGTACAAGTGGAAGTGTTGAAGATAGAGTGAGAAGAATTAGGAACTGAGTTGCTATCGGAGAAAAGGGAAGTAGAAGAAAGGATCTAACCTATGGAAACTCAAAGGAGATCATCAAAGAACTAGAAGAGCTTTCTTATACCCCAGAGGGAAGAGAAAAAATTAAAAAATATATTAGAGCTTTTTATGCAACAAAGCTTGGATATGATGCGATTAAAAATATTGATGAGATGCTTGAGTGAATAGGAAAGCTCTCTGATCTCGCTCCTAACTATCCAGTATTTGCGGGAAAAATTCTTTATTGGAAACTCTTTAAAGGAAAGGTAGATAGAAATCTGATGGAGGCAACGGATATCCGTTCGATGATTGAGTCTGAGGAGATTGGCTATACTCAAAAAAAATTACTGATGCAAGCATTTCATATTATTAAGGAAAATATGGAAATTAAAGACTAAAAATAGTACAATAAAAAAAGAGAATCTGATTTGATTCTCTTTTTTGTTTTTACCATCTTTTCCAACTTGGACAAGACTGCTGAATATTGATATGTGCGAATCCATTGAACTTGATCGCTTCCATGATCGTCTCCTTCAGAAGCTTGATATCCTTGTCTGGGATGCTTCCTTACGTTGATATTCTTGTTGAAAAATATGAAGTATTGAGTATATTAATATGTGGAAAATTATGAGTATTGAGACAAGAAATGATCACCTCTTCAAAGATAATACAATTAAGAGGGGATAAGAGAGAAGCTATAATTGAAAAGTAAGTGCCGTTCTTAAAGCTTTAGTTTTACAATTTAAAAAGATGACTGTCCTCCCTTTTTTACCTTCCCTAATTTCAAATGATTTCACAACTCATGACTCATCTCTATAAAACTTGACTGATAGAAACTCAAAATTATGAAAGAATCAACGAAAGTACAAACCATGAGGTGTATACTGTATGAGAGCTGATTCTCAAGGTCGATACAAATAAACTCCCATTATACAAAGAATATCAGATTTTGAAGAAAATTTCTTGAGAAATAAAGTGCCCAGAACCTCTGTTTTTTTATGAAAAAGAAATTTGAAATCAGACTTTTTTTGTTTTGTGAATCGAGAAATTGTGTTGAAAGCCATTAGATTATGTTTGGAAATATCTCTGAGAAGCGCAAAAAAGAAATCTTCTCACTGAAATTGTTCAGGAGGTCGAAAAATTACATTCAATATCAACCCAAGAAATCACTCAGAATTTCGCTAAAAATATACAGTATTTTGAGTTCTTAGATAATAAAATTACTTCAAAGTTAGAATTAGCAAAGCAAAATCCTAATGTAAAAACTGAAGATATAATCAGAATTTTTGAGCTTTACTGAGAGCTTATGCCTCAAATATCAAAGCATGAAAGCGTAATTATTCATAATGATCTTCGATATAAAAATATTCTCGTTTCTGAGGAGTGAATGTTCGTCTGAATTATAGATTTTGAAGAATCGTTGTTTTGACCAAGATATGTTGATCATTTTCGTATTATGGATCATCTATTTTTTGAAAAAAATTATTTTGAACGCTGAGGAGAAAGATTTGAAGAAATCTGATTTTTATCTGATTTATTTTCCTTTTTACAAAAAAACGAGGAAGAAGTCAACTTTACAATCAATAGCCCAGAAAGATTGGTTTATTCAATTGTAACTTATATTAGTCTTCTCTCCTCATTTTCACAGCCTCGATATAATCATCAAGAGGTTGATGACTATCAAAAAATGCATCTTATTACAGTAAAATAGCACAGAATGGGATTTTTACCATCTTTTCCAACTTGGACAAGATTGCTGAATATTGATATGTGCAAATCCATTGAATTTGATCGCTTCCATGATTGTCTCCTTCATAAGTTTAATATCTTTATCTGGAACACTCCTTACAAACTTACAGCCTGCAACTTCTGCCAGATTCACTGGATGCATCGGGGGTATCTCATTTCCCTCAGGAGTTGATTTTGTCTTTGCTCAGATTGGAGTTGTACAAGAAGCCTGACCAGTAGTAAGTGCATAATTTTGATTATCACAAGTGATATGCACAAATGGAATATTTCTTCTACATGCATGAATCAAATGTCCAACTCAGATTCCATAACTATCTCCGTCTCCGGAAACTGAGATCACGGTTAGTTCAGGATTAGCCATTTTTACTCCAGTAGCAAAGGGAATCCCTCTCCCGTGTAGGGTTTCAGAACCATATCCTTCCATATATTGACTCATTTTACTATTACATCAGATTCCAGTCACCACAACGAGTTGATGAAGCGGAATTTTTAGCTCAGTAATTGCTTGCTTGAGTGCGATATGAATCAAAAAGTCTCCACATCCTGGACACCATTGTATTTTATTAGTATTATGTCTCATCGGGTATAATTAACAGTTAAAAGTTAGGTTTTATTGTAGTAAATCGTTTGTTGCTTTGATGTTGCATTGAGAAGTCTCTGATAACTTCTCAAGAACCGGGTCTAAAGCTCCGTATAACATTTGCCAAGAATCATCAGTTTTAATGCCTAATTTTTGGTATCGTTTAAGTTGATAAGATTCCTTGAAAGTAAAGGCAACTAAATCAGTGATTTGATACGTTTGTTGAGCTTGAAGTAAGGCTTGATGCAAGAGATGTCTTCAGAATCCTTGATTTTGATAGTCGGGATGAATAAAGATTTCAGGATCAAAGAGAATATTTCCTTCATGTCGTGGCTTAATATCTGAAATAAAACCTCAAATGATTTTCCCATCTACAAGAGCCTTGAACTTAAAAGGTCTTTTGAGCAAATAGCTTACAAAAGGAGTAATCTGTTCTTTATTTCGTTTTTCTCACTCAGCAAGATAGCTTTCAAGATAGAGGAGGATAATCGCTTCGTGATCTTGTTTATTGATTTTTTGAATAGTAATGGTTTTCATCCTTATGTTCTAAGTAAAAGAGAAGGTTGTTACTAAATCATCCCTAGGCCTTCCTTTTCAAAAAGCGAAACTTCTCACAGCGTTTCTTACCTCTTCTTAAATAATTTCCTCCTCAAAGAGAGGATATAACGTGACTTTCCTCTGATGTGAGATTTTTGAGTTCCAGTCTCCATACAGCTCACATTCTTTACGAACCAAATCTTCAAGCATTCCACTATGATTCATTTCAACAAAGATCAAATTCTGAATTCATTCTCTGTTTTTCTCCAGAAATGCTTTTAATCTTGGATCAAAAGGATAGAGTGATTTTACGATAATGAGACCGTATTCAGACTTATTTTTGATCCATTGCTCTAGTGCATAGCGATTGACTCCCATTGTGATAAAGAATTTTTTAGCTTCAGGATTGATGATTTCATATCCATAAAAGTTTTCATTGAATTCATTTTGGATAAAAGTCTGTATTTTCCTTGCTCTTTTCTCCATCATTTTCCCCTTGGTTGTAGGTTCTTCATTAGTAAAACCATACTCATCGTGTTCATATGAGCTCGCAATAAAGGTTGTCCCCTGTCTTCCAGGATAGCTATATGGAGAGATTCAATCTTCTGTGATTTCAAATCTTTTGAAGCTATCTTCAGGGCTTTCATCAGCGATCTTCCCTTTTACAACAGGCTCAGAAATCAGATTTTTCTTTTCGATAGTAAGATAAGACTCAGAGAGCTGTTTATCACTTAGTAAAATTACTGGATGCTGATAGATATCTGAATAGTTTAGAGCTTTCCCGGCAAAATTATATGCTTCTTCAAAAGTTGAGGGATAGAGTACGATTGGCTTCGTATCTCAAAAGCTCGCATTCAAAGCATAATTGATATCTGTCTGTCCTGTAAAAGTTGGCGTTCCCGTACTTGGACCATCTCTCTGAGAAAGAACATATACTCATCCAATTTCAGCTTGATTTGAAAATGCAATAGCTTCCGTCATCAAAGCAAATCCACCTCAGCTTGTTCCACACATAGATCTTTTCCCAGCAAATTTTGCTCCGAGCATAGCCATACCTACTGCGATTTCGTCTTCAGCTTGGAGAAAGGTTACCTTTTTATTTTTTACTACTTCATCAATAATTGAAGAAGCTGGCGTCATTGGATATGCAGCATAAAATTCCAAATCTGAATCTATCGCACCTTTTGCAATGCATTCATTTCAGTACATAAAAATCTTTTTTTCTCAGATCACTTTACTACAGTCGATCTGTGGAAAGTCAGTATTTTCTTGTCTTTTGATATATTCGTACCCAGCTTCTAGATCAGCATAATTCTGATCCATGATCTCTTGAGAGAATGATTTTAGAGAGAATTGTCTCTTTAGAATTGCTTTCCCCTCATCGATGGAAAGATTCAAGAGTTTTAGAGCTGCTCAGAGCGTAAAGGTGTTTCTATATTTGCAGTTCTCATCCTTGATCATAAAGGTGTGCCTGAGATCATAGATCGGCTCATTCTTACTAATAGAATACTGATCATATGCCAAGAAAAAATCAATCTCCTTTCTGATAAAAACCTGATTTTCATCAGAAATATAGAGAAAAAAACAGTTATTGTCTCATTTGATGATTGATGCGTACTCCTTGTCTCCAAGTACGGTATATCCCTTTTCACTCAAAATCTCAGCGAGAAAAAGTCCCGCAGTATTTACTCCAGATCCAGCAGGACCTGAAAATCAGATACTTACTTTCATATTAGTTTTGTTATTTAATTATATAAACTCTCCAAGTATACAAAAAACTCTCTGATTTGCAAAAAGAACAAAAATCAGATTTCTTTTTCTTCTTGACGAAATGGGAAATCGTGGTATTACACTTCTCTTGAAAAAAATGCCCAAATGAGTACATACTGTAGGTAAATTTTTATCAGAAAATAATTACAAAAAATATGAGGAAGCTATTGAGTTTTTTGCTGTTATCAATTTTTTCCCTAGCATGGGGATTCGCTTATACACCATTTTCTGAGCAGGAACACGCACAGATTGATCAGCGACTTAATCAACCTTTATCAAAAAAAGAAAAGAAAGAAAAATCAGATTTTTTTTCTCGTTTGGCTCAAAAGTCACTTGCTATCCGTAAAGCTTTCCTTCCAAATCTAAAAACTAAACTATACTGACCAGCTTTGAGGGCTGAGGATCTTGCCTCAATTGAGGATAGAGTGCGTACTTACCAAAACTTCACTACTGGAAGAAGAGAAGAAATGCTTGAAGAACTACTAAAAACTCAGCAGATTTCTGAGGAAATCTCTAGATCTTTGCAGATTGAGAGTTTTGAGAGTTTTGAGGGCTATGCAAAGACGATACTTCCTACGCCAGTATTCTGGTTGCCGATAGATCAGGTAGATATTAACCTTTTGCTTGGGTGACCGGGAACCACTGGACTGAAGCTCAACTCGAATAATCTCATTCAAGAATCTGCAGTAGTATTACCTCCATGAACTGTTGTGAGTTTGATAAAGAAAGTAGATAACTGAATATTTACAACATACCAGATCCGTACGAGAGAATTTGATTCTGGAAGATGAGCAAAATATGGATACTTTTTAGATTCAAGATTTATCCAAAAAGTAGATCAGAAACCTGCTGAGAAAATTCAGGTTTTACCCTCATTCGAACAAGTGAAAAAGAATCTCCTTGCTGCCTCTGGTACAGTATATGTTTGGGGAGGATCATGGTGGCAGGGGATACCAGAGATTGAAAAATTCTTCCCCTCAGCTACTGGGCTTACAACTTTAGAAACTAAGAGGAAACTTTTCCAAGGAGTTGACTGTTCTGGACTGCTTTATCAGGCGACTAACTGATATACGCCAAGAAATACTCGTAGCCTTTTGAATTTTTGAAGACCAGTTCCCATCGCTGGTAAAACGATTGATCAAATAGTGAAAATTCTGAAACCTCTTGATCTTATAGTTTGGGATTGACACATTGTGATTGTTTTGGATGAGAAGAGGACGATTGAGAGTAGGTGAAGAGGGCAGCTTCCTGGAGGTGTAGAAATTGTGGATACCAAAAAGAGGCTTGAGGAGATCTTTAAGACAAGAAGCCCGGTTGATAATTATTATGACTCAAAATTAGCAAATCATAAGAAATTTGTAATAAGAAGATGGATTTAATCAGTAGCTATTGTTCTAGTGCAATCCTTTGATAAAAAGAGAGAAAAGTCAGATTTTTTCTCTTTTTTGTTTTTCTTGATTTTCTCTTGAAAGCAAAAACTTGAATGCTATAGTTAGGGATGATTTATTTCATGATATGACTATAATGTTCAAGATCTCATATTCACCAAATCTCAAATGAGAAGTTTATATTTCAGGGAGTAAAAATGCCGCACTTCCAATTCTTGCTGCGAACTATGTTGTAGATTCTCAAATTCAGCTTGAGAATATGCCGGATATTAGTGATATTCACAATATGAAGCGCCTTTATGAGGAGGCTTTTGCAGTATCAAAGGAATACTTTGATCTTACCGGTCAACTTGCAACCAAATTCAGAGCTTCAATTCTTTTGATCTCTGTTGGACTTAAAAAATTTGGAGAGGTCAGATTTGTTTGATCTGGTGGATGTAAGATTGGGAAAAGACCACTTGATACCTTTGACGATGCACTTCAGAAGGCTGGTATCAAAATTGAACAGTGAGCATTCAAAACTTTCAAAGTTGTTGGGAAACCAAAGAAAAATATCATGCTTCAAGAGTTCTCTGTAACAGCAACTGAAGCATTGATTACCTATCTTGCATTTTTGGATGATGTAGACTACGATATTACGGTATATCAAGTTGCAACCGAGCCTCATGTGAAAAACCTTATTGATTTTCTCAATGCAGCAGGAGCAAAAATTACAATGGGACTAGATCATACCATTACTATTTCTCCAAGTAAGATTAATATTCAAAAGACCTCTTTTGAGATTATTAGTGATTATATAGAGGCGGGAACCTATTTTGCAATTGGTGCTGGAGCAGACAATTCTGAATTGATAATCAAAAATGTAAATGTGGATGATCTTAGCGCAATGTACAATATTGCGGATAAGATTGGAATTAATTTTAAAATCATAGACAAGCATACTATTACAGTAAATTCTTATAATAAGTCAAATTATAAAGCAACAAAGTTTGAAGTCAGAATTTTCCCAGGGTTCCCTAGTGATCTTCAATCAATTTTTGGAGCATTAGCTACTCAGTTTAACGGAGTTACCAAGATCTTTGAAACGCTCTATGAAGGAAGATTCTGATATCTCAATGAACTTGAAAATCTCTGATGAAAAATAGAGATTCTAAACCCTCATCAGGCTTTGGTTATCTGACCAAGTAAACTACACTGAGGATATGTTTCAAGTACTGATCTTAGATGAGGATGAGCAATGGTTCTTGCTGGGATTATGGCTGAGGGAGAAACTTCTATCATGAATGAGGAAATTATTGCTAGAGGATATGCTGATATCGTAAATAAACTCAAAAAAATCTGAGTAAAAATTGAGCAAGTCATATAAGAAAGAGGAGAGAGAAACCTGAGAGAATCGGAGTTCTCTCTTTTTTTATTTTCTCTTGACTTTTGTCTTAAAAAGAATATCTTATAAAAACCCTATCTAGATGGATAAGATGTCTTTAATCTTTATCAATACATAAGATATCCTCTCTGTATCTAAAAGATAACTGATACACTTGTTCTGCTTGAATAGGAGATTATAACAATAGTACTAATAATTAACAAAACAGTAATGTATGGCTAAAATTAATGGAGCCCGCAAGGGTAATGCAAAAAGAGATCTTGCTGACAAGCAAGCTCAACAGAGGTCTTTAGAAGAGAAATCTTCTTTGAAAAAAACAACTTCTCGTGCTGAAGTTATGCGTCCAAGTCAATTAGACTTTATGATTGTGCCTTATAAATCACTGATGGCGGCACATCAAGCACCTATATTGGCTAAGCATAGCGATGCTCGTGGTTCGGGAAGGAAATTGGTAATCGCTTTTCGGGGCGTGCCTAGAGGGAGTCTGGCGACTGGGTTCCAACCTTTACGGGTTTCTACCTCAATGGATCATTTCCGTTTTAACCACAAGTTTGTTTATTTAAAAGTATCAGACTGTCATCTCAAGGTGTACAGACGTGAGAACAACCAGATTTTATACAAGGAATTCCCTTGCTCAAGGGAAACTATTCCTTCTGTATACAAGATGGTTTTAGATAATATTGACTTCATCTAAAAAAACCTTGCGGGAAAAAGGATGTCTTATGAATTTCTAGACATCCTTTTTCTCTTCCACGAAAAAATAGATTTAGAGAAATAAGTTTAAAAGGGAAAAATTTTTTTGAAGAAGTCTGTTAAAGATAAAAAAGTAAATAAATTTATGATATTTTATAAAAAAGTCAATATAAATCTCTTGATTTTTTTGACTTTTTACATATACTATATATAATATATTAAATATAGAAATTTAATTTTATTCTCTATAGTAGAAAAAATGACTTTAAACAACCTTGAAAATCGTCTTGATCAACAGGAAAAAAAATCTTATTTAAACAATAGTAGCCTTAAAGCTACTATAGCAAGTGTATTGTTGTCAGCAAGTGCTTCCGCAGAAATGAATGGAACGAGTGTTCAGCAAGAACTTATTAAGAACAATAAAAACGAGCTTGTACAAACTCTTTCTAATAAGAATGAAGAGGAAAAGGCAGTTACTGCTAATTATAAGGAGGTATTATCTAAGCTTGGTAATCAGATAGAAGGAGAGAAAGATGGAGAGCCAGTGAAGCTTGAGGGAGCAGAAAAACAGGCTGTTGTAGATGAATTCAAGACAAGTTTTCATATCAATGGGGATTCTCTAAATATTAGCCAGGTTTCTGTAGATGATCCTAAGATTTTTGATCTTATCACAAAAAAATATATTAGTGAGTCTCAGAGAACTGCAAATGGAAAGTATGCTTATGTTCAGGATTATTTTCTTGATGCAACTATGAATCCAAATAAGGATCAGAAATATGCAGATAAGCTCAAGACTGTAGATATGCATCTCCTTGTTCAAAAGGTGATGAAGGATAATAGGCATGAACTAAAACTTAATAGATTTTGAGTAAATAGTGAAAAGTATAATGTCGGACTTACAGAATCTGGGAATAAAATGCTTTTCAATAATTTGCTTGTTTTTGATGTGAAGGGTGCAACTGCAATAGAAGAAAGAATTAAGTCAGTGGAAGTTAACTATGATAGAAATGCGACAAAAGAAAGACTTGAGTCAGAAATTTCAAAACTTCCTTTCAAACTTAATCTTGATAGAAAAGTACTAAAGGATATGCCAAGTTATATGGATCATATTGATCTTGCAAGACTTTTGCAAACAAGTATCAAGTGGAGTTCTCAGACAAAACTTGAAAATGCGACTAATGAAAAAAATGATCTAGAAAACTGGTCTAGAGCCTTGGTTGTAAATGGAGCAACTACAAAGGAACTTACAGATGTTGCAGTAAAATTTAACGATGATAAAGTTGCTATTGAAATCCAAAAGCCAAAGGATTTTAAGGCGAAATTATTCGGATTTGACCTAGAATTTCAGTGTAAAGTTGTAAGTGGAGGACTTGAAGTTGAGATTCCAACAGAGGGAAAGAATGGTCTTAAGGCATTCAAGGCGCATTTTGTAAAATCATTTACAGAAATCTGGGAAAAGACAAACAAGACCCACCTTGGAGATCAAAATGTGTTCCAAAATCTTAACAAAGTTCCATACAAGGTTGGAAACATTATGAAAACTGCGGTCTCTCCAAGAATCATTACTGCAGATCCATCTACTGGATTTGAAACAAATGTAACTAGCAGAGTTGCACCAGTAATTATTCGTAATGTGATTGAAAATAGTGAAGAAGGTAAAAAATCAGATATGAAACTTGTTGATCAACTAGGTAGAACTTTAGCAGGAAATCGTATTCAACACGGAAAAACTTCTTCAATTTCTCTCGGAGATAAAGAAGGAGGATATAAGCTTGAAGAATTTATCGGTGCAGATCAGCCTTATACTCAGGTTGCATTTGAAGGAAGTGAAGCTAAGACGCTTGAAAATACTGTAAAATCATTTAATGCAGAGAAAGGAGAGGTAGCACTCCGAAATCCTAAGAACAATAAGGAGGTTGCAAGAATTCCAGTAAAAGTAGAGGATCAAGATGCAGCTCCAAAGTCAAAGAAGCTTACAGGATACTTCTACGATACAGAGAGAAATTCAGTACAAGTAACTGCTGATAATTTCTCATACTTACTCTCTCAGGCATCAAATAAGGATCAATCACTTATTCTAAAAGGAATTAATCTAGGACTATCAGATGCTGAAGTGTATGATAAGTTTAAGGAGCTCTTTGATAAGACATTCCAAGGGAAGAATCAGCTTAATGGTATTGTAGTAAATGGAAGATATGCAACCGTAGATGTAAGAAATGAAGGAAAACTGATCACTGTAAACGATAATACTCCAGAAAAGGTTCAGAAGATTCTTGCTGCGATGAGAACATATCTTAATGGATTAGAGAGACTAAATGCAATGGATGTTCAGGTTTCTCCTGATGGAAGATGAAAGAGTGGAAAGAGAAATAGAAATCTTTATGAATCTATCGGAGGAGAACATGGAGTTGGTAGAACACCAGTGTCTGGATGGAAGGAATTCGATATCGAGAATTCAACAAATCCAGCAAAATATACGGTAATTGATGGAAAGGGAAATAGAGTACCTTTAGAGTTCAATCTTTCTGGAGATAGACTTTCTCTAGAGAAAAATGAAATCCAGGTAGATGGTGTAACCTATAATCTCAGCTACGACAGAAGTAATAATACCCTTTACCTTCTTCCTCAGAAAGTAAAGTAGTTTATATACTAATAGCTAAGGAAAATTTCAGCATAAAAGCTGAGATTTTTCTTTTTTATTTTGTTTAATAAGCTTTGTAAGTTGATTTGAGAATTGGATTTGCTTATGTTTGAGTAGATGTTTTTGGGAGAATGGAGGTAATGTCAAGGGATAGTGAGTATCAAGAATCTTAAATCACTTGCATTCAAAAAAAAAATTCATACTCTGAAACAAAATTCTGCTTATAAAAAAATAAAAAATCAGAATTTTGTTTATTTATCTTTGTATTATTACAAATTATGGTTAAAAACGAAAAAACAACTGGAGAATCATGTGCTCAAAGACCATGTCGTTGTGCTAAGGTACTTCCTATCGTGACTTTTGTCCTTCTAGTACCAACACTTATTCTTTCTGTGATAGCCTACCTAAAGATCAATTCAGTTTTCAAATCTACTGTTGAACTACAGTTCGCAAATGAATCAAATCTTAATAAGCTCCATGCTGTAACTCAAATCAAAGAGTATCAAGAGCAAATTACGAAAAAAATTGATGACCAAGTTGAGCAGTTGAAGAAATCTATAACAGCAGGGGATGCAGAGAATCAAGAAAACGGACAAGCGGCAACAAGTGAAGTTGTAAATACTGATGTAGCTATTGGAGACGCAAAATGGGCTGCAAATAGTGAAGAAGCATTTAAGTATTTTGACCTTCAGGGAACTCCAGGTAATGTGGTGATTAACACAAAAACTGGAAATTATAAAGCTATCGGAGGTGCTTATCCTCAGTCTGAATTTGAGGCTGCTGTTGCAGCTGTTAAAGCTGGAAGTGCTACTACTGATGGAGCAGGACGTGCTGGAACACTTACTCAGGAACAAATTGCTGGTCTATTAAAAGGAGTTCATTATTATAAAAATGAAGGAGCAGAAATTATGATTGTAGAATATTCAGATATTCTTTGTCCTTTCTGTCAAAGACACTACAATGCAAAAACTATTGAAAATATCGTAGATGCAGATAGTACCGTTGGAATGGTATTCAAAAATATGCCAATTGCAGCTCTTCATCCAACTGCACCAATTGGAGCAAAAGGAGTTGAATGTGCTGGGAAAATTGCAGGAACTAAGGCATTCTATACCTTCCTTGAAAAAGCTTTCACTTACACTACATTCAATAATGATAATGTAACAGAAATCGCTACAGCTATTGGACTTGATAAAAATGAATTTGCTGCATGTTTCACTAAATAGTTAATTGCTAAATAAAAATCTCATAAATAAAAGAAAAGTCTGGCTCTAGCAGTCAGATTTTTTCTGTTTATTTCGATAAAGATAGAACTATAGCATTCTGCCAATGATGATAAAATATGTAAAAAATATAAAGTAAAAATTGTCAATAGAGTATAAAATAAATTAACAGCTAAGATTTGCAAAAATTAAGAAACAAGTGTATACTTGAGATAAGTCTTTTATACCTCAGATTGTGCTATGAATAGTATCTCAAAAAAAACTCTTCTTCAGCCTAAAAAAATCCTCTTTGTACTTGGATTTTTGATTTTTTGAATCTCGGCGGTGACGTCAGCTACAAGCTCTAGTAGTGTAAAGGTACCAACTGAGTATTTTGCTAATTATCAAATCCAAAAGGATCGAAATAGATTACAAGAACTTTTTGTTGATATTGATGCTGATAGTAGAATAGGAAAAATCTGATGAACTACCATCTACAATGAGCTCAATGCTATTATGACCAGAATTTTCCCTTATTTCCCACAAGATTATAATTTTCAAGTGGTATATAAGCAATGTCTCAAAACTACCAGAGAAATGCAGTGAAATACTAATAGGGAAAATTATAATAGTTTTATTGAAAATTGTAAAAACCCTCTCAGCAATGTAAACGCTACAATCCAAAATAAATATACGGTCAAAGCAACCGCTTCAACCAATCCATCCAGTGGTCCTGCGCCTTTGACTGTTACTTTCGATGCAAGAGGAAGTAGTGATCCATCAAATGAGACTATTCCTTCAAGGAATTATTTTTGGTACTACAGAGATATTGATGGAATTGATAAGCCTATCTGATATTGACCAGTAGTGAACTATAAATTCAACGAATCTGGTATTTATCTTGTGCATCTTACCGTTAGGAGCTCAAATGCTGGAATTTTCGACTGAGAAACTACTGTTTCTGTAAATGTAAGCCCGAAATCAGCAAATGTTATCGTCTATGCTAACGGGAAGAAGATGGATAAGAACAAGTATGTAAAAGTCGGAATTCAAGAAGCAAAAAAAGGAATCGTTTTTGATGGAAGTGCGACTTTGCCTATGTGAGGGAGAGAAATTATGTCTCATCGCTGGGAAATTACTTCAAGAGATGGCTTCAGTTGGGCAAGAGAATGAGATTGAAAACCTGGATATATCAATCTTCCACTTCCAAGTCAGTGAGAGTTTAATGTCTCTCTCACCGTAAATGATAACGAGAGCAATACAGTTTCTGAGAGATATTCTCTTTCTGTTTCTGACCCTGTAGCCTCTATTCAGCAGACTCCAGACAAGGGAATGACTTCTACAACATATAGCTTTTCAGCTGCAGCTTCTTATTCATTGACCTCTAGGATCAAATTATTTACTTGGGAGATTTATGATTCTGAAGGTCTAAAGCTGGATACCTTGCAGGGAAAGGAAATTAAAAAACAATTTAAAAAGCCTGGAAACTATACTGTAAAACTTACCGTAGAAGATGAAATTGGAAATAAAAATCTGGATACAGTGAATGTATATGTTGAATCTACGCCTCCAGTTCCTCAGTTTACTATTACACCTACAAGTCTCCGAGAATATCCTTCAGAATTTACCTTTAATGCTGAAAGTTCTAGTGATGTAGATGTTGCTAATGGGTATGATAAGCTTACTTATGACTGGCAATTCTCAAATCCAAATGCCGTTCATATTACAAAGACACAAAAAGAGAATAAGGTGATAACTGTTCTCTTTAATGAGGTTTGAATTCATAAGGTAACGCTCATTGTCGCTGATAAGTTTGGAAAGATTTCGGAAATTGTTAAGGAGGTTGAGGTTAAGTCGACGCTTAGGCCTGTTCTGACTATTCGTCCTAAGGCTGCAGTCTGGAAGACCTATATCACCTTCGCAGCACAATCAAATCATCAAGTTTTGAGTTATGAATGGGATTTCTGAGATGGGACTCCTCCTAGGGTTAATCAGACAAATATTATGAAACATGAGTATCAGAGAGTTGGTACTTATAAGATTACTCTTAAGGCGACAGATGAAAAATGAAATACGAATACGGTTTATGATACTGTGTATATTGGAGAGAAGGATAGTCCTATTATTAGTTATGATATTTTGACTGATTATGGTATCAAGATCGCACAAAATGATAAATGTGTGGATGAAAAATGAGTTGAACATAATGGTTTTAGAGTAGATAGACAGGCTCGTTTCAGTATTGACACTTCTTCATCAGTGAATGCCCAAGGAAATGCGACGAATCTTCGTACTTATTTTCAGGTTCAGAATGATGAGATTATTAGTGTTCACAATACAACATTTAGTCATAAGTTTAATAGTTTATGATGCCAGTATATTGATTATACTTTGGAAGATAGTTCACTTGGTAAGAATGTAAAGGAGAGAATCTGGTTTAAAGTTGTTAATGCACTTCCTAAGCTAGATAATTTGACGATTAGTTTTCCTCAGTATGGAAATGAGGTAGGAATCTGATTTCAGCAATGAAATAGAACGCAGGATATCTTTAATTCTGGAATTGATCCGATTATTGTAAAGGTTACTGCGGATAATCCGATCGATACTGATGGAGTAATCTCTTATTTTAAGCGATATTATTATCCAAAAGATAATCCGAATAAGATCATAGAAACCAGAATTTCTCCAGGTAATATTCCTTATACTTTCTTCTCTGTTCCAACGATTCCTGGTGAGTATATGTTTGGAGTGAAAATGTTTGATAATGATGATGGAAATCAGACAAGTGAGGAAATTATCGGTAATTGACCACTTGTGATGTTCCCTCCTAATGGAAAACAGCCGGATATTCCTATTGTGACTTTGAAATCTGATAAGATCAATGTGGATGTGGGGGATGAAGTGACTTTTGATATTATAGCAAAGATTCTTTCAGATAGATCGGACTTTGTGAAGGAGAGAACTATCCAGCTTGATTTTGATGGAGATGGTGTCCGGGATATGACTACGAAAAATGATCGTGTGAAATGGGTCTATACGAAGCCAAGTCCGAAAGATAAACCATATAGACCGATTGCTCAGGTAACTTATAGGAATATGCCTTGAAAATGAGAATGAGCTGAAATTGTTGTGAGAAACTGAATTAGACCAGCTTTGATTTATTGAGGACTAGGTACTACAATTCTTTTTAAGGATGTGAGTATTGGAAATCTGATTGAAAGGGAGATTTGTCGAGATACCAGAGAGTGTGAGAAGGGGAATAAGAAATATCTAGATGCTTCCTTGGATAAAAAAACTTTCAAGGTGCAATATCCGAAGCCTGGGGTCTATCCAGTATCTATTAAGGCGAAAGATAGTAATGCAAATGAGGCAATGACTAAGCTAGACGTTCATGTGAATTCTGGTTCTGATTTCACTCCTTTGACAACAGGGCTTCAGATTATTACCTTACCAAATATAGAAAAATCTGATAAAGGGCATCTTGAGATTTTCGTTGGTAGACAATTAAATAATGAGGTTGTTTTCTATCTAAAAACTGCTTCAAGAAATGATCAGTGCTGGGTTGATACCAATATTTTGATTGATACTAATTTAGATGGAACGCCTGATAATGATCGCGATCTAAGCTGTAATAAAATCCTGACTCAATCATATATTCCAAAGTCAGAATCTGTTATTTGAAGAATTGTCTATCAAGCAGAGGGAAGTGCGCAGCTTTTTAAGAAAGACTTTACCGTAACCTTTGCTGATTATGAGAATGGGCTAAGCCCAGAGCTTCAAGCACAATATTCTGCTCTAAGCGAACTTATTGCAAATATTGATGATCGTTCGAGTATTGCTAATGCTGATTTGAGAAATCTCCTTATCTCTCTGAGAAATGATCTTGGAGACATTAATAAAACCAGATCCAGTGTGATTCAAATCGAGGACTTCTTAAAGAAAAATACTACAAAGCTTACTAAAAAACAGCAAGAAAAACTTGATGATATTTTGATTGCTTTAAGTGATCATGCAACACTTTCAGCAAAAGGAGTTGGAGTTTATGAGGTAGCAAAATCTGAAATTCTCGCATTACTTCCTCTAAGCTTAAAAAAGGAATCAAGTCAGATTTTTGATGAGTTTGAGAGAGCAGAAAGCCTAGTAGAAAGTGGCTCTGATACTAGATCAATTAGAGCTGAGAAACTTATAAAACTCTACACCTTCTTGCAGAAAAATGCGGTTGATCCCAATAACATCTGAGAAAATCAGATTTGAACTGATGATTTCAAAAATGTTATCGAGAAAAATATCTGTGAAAATATCGCAAAACAATATGAATTATCAACTATTGAAGTATGTCAGGATGTTAATAAAAGATCCTGAGAGACAAAGACAATCCCCCCTGTAGAAGCTACAAAGACAACTGGAACATCAGGTTTCCCATCTTGGTTAAAAGTTATTCTATGGATATTATGAATTGTTGTAGTAGGATTTATCTGAGTTATTGCTGCGTTTGCTATCAAGGCAAAACTCAGAGAAAACCATGATGAAGAAGAATAAAAATCTATCTTTTATTCAAATATTAAATAAAATGAAAAAACTGAAATTATTGTGCTGAATCCTTGTCTTTGTCTTTTGAATTTCAGCTTTGAGTTATAGTCTTGCCTCTAGCTCACATTTGAAATGAGACAGTTATGATGCAGAACTAGAGCAGTTAAATGGTACAGAGGAAATTATGAATAAGGATTCTTGGAAACAGAGGAGTCGAGTTTATTCAGAAGCAAAATCTGAAATTCTCGCGATACTTCCTCTAAATTTACAAAAGGAATCAAGTCAGATTTTTGATGAGTTTGAGAGAGCAGAAAGCCTAGTAGAAAGTGGCTCTGATACTAGATCAATTAGAGCTGAGAAACTTATAAAACTCTACACCTTCTTGCAGAAAAATGCGGTTGATCCAAATAATGTGTCAGAATGGCAGATTTGAACCGATGATTTCAAAAATGTTATTGAGAAAAATATCTGTGAAAATATCGCAAAACAATATGAACTATCAACTATTGAAGTATGCCAGGATGTTAATAAAAGATCCTGAGAGACTAAGACAATTCCTCCTATAGAGACTACAAAAACAACTGGAACATCAGGATTCCCATCTTGGTTAAAAATCATTCTATGGATATTATGAATTGTTATAGTTGGATTTATCTGAGTCATTGCTGCTTTTGCTATCAAGGCAAAACTCAGAGAAAGCCATGATGAAGAAGAATAAAAATCTATCTTTTATCCAAAAATTTAGTAAAATGAAAAAACTGATTTTAACATGCTGAGTATTCCTATCACTTTTCGTAATGCCAGTAATGAGTATGACTTTTGCGAGTTCTAATTCAAAATCAGAGTCAGATGCAGATTCAAAAGCGACAAGAAATTGGATCAATACTAACTGAACTCCAGACGATTTAGTAAAAAGTATTCATACAATTGCTAATAAAGACTTTCAAATTCAGCAAACGAAGTTTGATAATATAGCTATTGGGAAGACTAAATATAAAATTACCGGTACCTTAGATTATATTAGAAGGAATATCTATCCATATATTCAATGGACGATATTTATAGGACTTACGATGGGGGCTATCATGCTTATTTGGAACGGATTTAAGCTCGTAACGCAAAGCGTTTCCGGAGATAAGGTTGCTGAAATTAAAAAAGATATTCAGAGTGTACTCATAGGAATTGTTGTTTTGAGTAGTTTTCTAGCTATTATAAAGTTGACACTAGCAGTACTCAATATCTTCTTTAGTTAAAAGAAAGAAATCAGAATTTTTATCTTTTCTTGATTATAACATGGCTTCTTGGATTAAAATAGTTTTAATTAGTGGATTGCTTGGTCTTGGGCTAACACTGCCATTTACTGATACATTTGCAACAAATCTGGCACCAAGCTTTGAAAAACATTATGCAAAGCCTATGGTGGATGGAACAGAGGATCATAACGGGCGTTCTGAAAAGGTCTTTGATATCTCCTGTGTATCAAAAACAAATACCTTTAAGCAAAATGTCGAGTGCCTCTTTTTCCCAACGCCTACAAGTGCCGGAAGTGGAGCAGTAGCTGGAGGATATTTACGAATCATTATCAAGTATGTAGGATATATATTAGTATTTATTTATTTGGTAATGAGCGCAATTAGGCTTGTAATATCTGGTAAAAAATCAGAAAATCTTAAAGCTGAACTCAATAACTTCCTCTATATTATGATTGGGGCGGCACTGTTCTTTTGAGCAGTATGGCTTTTCTCTCAGGTGATCAATCTCTCAGCGATTAATCAAACTTCAGGTCTAAAAGATAACCTCGTTTCAAATACAGGAATCCTCTTTTTTGTACTAACATTCCTCAAGTGAGCAGCATTCTTCTTCGCAATTGTGATGATTGTGATTACGGGATTTCAAATGATGAATCCCTCTTCTGGAGAAGAAGGCTGAGGGAAAAAACTCTTCAAGAATCTTGCAGCAGTGATTGCAGCTCTTGTTGGAATGAAAGTGGTCGACTTTCTTTACTATATTGCTAGTCAGCAAGATTTTACAAAGAGAGCAGGGGAGTTTATTATCCAAATAGCAAAGATGCTGGGATATCTGAGTGGATCTGTGATCGTGATTATGATTATTTACTCTGGATATCTCCTTGTTGTTGATGGAGGGAAAGGTGAAAACTTCAAAAAGGCAAAAAATACGCTGATTAATATCGTATTGGCAGTTGGTAGTTTATTCTTATTCCTCTTTGTTATTTACCAAATATTCTCAGAATTCTGAGCTTAGAACCTTTAATATCTAAAAAAGGGAAGTCTAACTTCTCTTTTTTTTATACTTTTGAAGCTCTCTTTATGTTCCCAGGCTTTTAGTTAGAGTAATCCTTGTCAATAAAAGCTCACTAGAAAGCTAAAATCAGAGTTGTTTTTGACTTGATTTCCCTTTGCCTTTTTAGTACAATCACTCCCAATATTTACCCTCAATAGTGCTATGGAACACAAACTCTTTTGATGTAAAGTTAATAAGTTCTATCTCAATAAACGAATCGCTCATCTGCAGGCTACTAAGCAGGATGCCGATGATATTTTTCTTGTTGCGACATGTGTAGTAACTGATAGGGCTAAATCCAAGTGGGTAAAAGAAATTTTAGATCATCTCCATCAAGACAAGAGGGTCTATATCGCTGGATGTGGAAGTATGAACAGAGGAGAGGCGATGGATAGATCAGTTTTTTTTGGTTTATACCCAGAGCTCTTTCCTTATGAGGAAAAGATTGTTTTGTTAGCAGAGGATCCAGATCAGGATCCTAGAAACTTTTCTAGTGGACTCAAAACTCCAGGTCAAAAGCTTCGAACGAAAAATTATATTATTATTCAGAACTGATGTGATAATTACTGTAGTTTTTGTCTGACAATTTTTAAGAGAGGTGGGCATAGAAATAGACCGCTTGAGGAAATTATCGCTGAGATCAATCAAGTAGAAGCAGAAGGTGGAAAAGAAGTAGTGATCACAGGAATTAATCTCGCAGCTTGGTGAGCAAGTGATACAAGAAAATCAGAGGAAAGTAGATTCTCATATCTTTTAGAGGAAATCCTTAGGCAAACGACTATTCCAAGAATCAGAATCTCAAGTATCGATCCGCAATATCTTACTGACCATTTTTTTCAGGTGGTGAGTAATCCTAGGTTTGTTCCTCATTTCCATTTTTCGATTCAGAGCTTTTCTGATCCAATTCTCAAGGCAATGAATAGAGGATATTTAAGTGATAAGCTTGATGAAGTGCTGACAAAGATTAGAAGATTGGATCGTCCAGATCAGGATCAGATTTCTATTTGAGCTGATATTATCTCTGGTTTCCCATGAGAAACCGAGCAAGATTTTCAAATCACCTGTGATGCAGTCCAAAAATATTGAATTACTAAGCTTCATGCTTTCCCTTTTTCTGATCATCATAAGGCTGAGAAAATCCCAGCATCACTGTTGCCTGATCAGATCCCGCAGGAAATCAGGAAAGAAAGAAATAGAAGGCTGATTGAAATCGGAGAGGAAGTCCGTGATCGCTTTGTTGAGTCTCATTATGGGAAAACAATGCAGGTTCTTATTGAAGAGGTTAAAAATGGGAAATCAAAAGGGCGAACTCAAAACTATATTCAGGTTCAAATCCCTTGAGAGTACGAAAAATGAAGTATTGTTGATGTCGTATTAGATGAGAAAAACTGTATTTATTAGGAGGATTTCCTTTCTGTGAAATTTGACTCAAGTCTTTTCCTCTTGAAAAGATGAGTAGAATAGATAGAGTAGAGATAAACTTTATAATTCAAAAAGGATGATGCGAAATGTCGGTTCAAAAGCCCAAAAAAATCTGAGGGGGGGGGGATTTACTCTTATAGAAGTCCTAGTTGTAATCTTTGTTCTCTCGATGGGGGTGATTGCGATTATACAAGGAATTAGTAGAACTACAACTTATATCTCAGAAACTGCTCAGAGGACGATAGCTCTTAGTCTTGCAAGGGAAGGTATTGAAGGAATGTATAATATCAGGAACTCTAATTGGAGGAGATGGTCTGACAGTAGAGATAAGTGCCGACTTAAGGCGAATCCTATGATAGATGAGGGAAATCCATGATGTGAAGATGATCCTTGGATGCATTATGTGAGAGGAGTTCTATTGACGGAGAAGCTTAAAGGGAACTCTTACTATAGATATGCTCATATGTCAAACTGAGTTACGAATGATCCAAGTTTTCCGGATGAGCATAGGAATTGTGGGTGATTTCAATATGAGATACAGACAACTAACTTGAGAAAACGAGTTGACTGAGATCTAATGAAATGAACTAGAGACCCAGGAGATTGGCATAAATGGTATCAAGTACATTTTGTTGATTGAGAATGGATTGATCATCAGGAGTATGAAAGACGTGGGAGTCCTAAAACGGATATAAGTATGTGAAGATTCTGGAGGTATATTAGGATTCAGGGACTCTATAGCAAAAATGCATCTGAGCCAAATGGTCCAAATTCTCGTAATGGTTGCCTTGCTTGTACGAGATGAATAGGTCCGGATCCCTCATGTTGAGATGACAAGCCCAAGGAACTTAGATTTTGTAGTTTTGTGATTTATAAAGGTAAGAATATCTGATCCGTTGAGATATGTGCAATTATGACTAATTTTCTAAAGTAGTTCAGGTGACTTTTTCTCTTGAAAAAAGCAAGCCATCCACTATGATAAAGCTGATTATCAATTATAAAAATCAGCTTTTTTTTATTCTCTCCTCAAGTTATGAAATTCCTCATTACCTGCCCTTTCTGACTTGGAAGCTTGCTTGCTCAAGAGCTCAAGAGGCTTAAACTCGTTCCTTTTGATACTTTCTCAAGAGGATGCTGGGTTGAGACTGATCTAAAGGGAATGTATCAGATTAACCTTTGGTCGAGACTCGCAAATAAAGTTTATATTCAGCTTGTTTCAGGAGAAGCTAGGACTTTTGATCAGCTTTTTGAACTGATAAAAAAATCTGATTATCCTCAGCGAACCAGTAATACCAATATAACCCTCAAAGTAAATATTCAATCTTCTCAGCTCTCATCACAGAGAACGGTACAGTCTGTTGCGCATAAAGCTCTTCTGGAGAGCATTGCAAGAATTGGAAAACAGCAGGAAACTACTGATGAATTGATGCTTTTCCTAGAGAAAAATCAGTGCTGACTTTATCTCAATAGCTCTTGAAAAGCTCTTTATCAGAGGGGATACAGGACGCAAGCAGGATCTGCTCCACTCAAGGAGAATCTTGCCGCTGCAATGGTTTTGCTTTCTGGCTGGAAGTTTAAATCGCCATTAGTGGATTACTTTTCGGGAGCTGGGACGATCTTGATCGAAGCGCTTTTGATCGCTAAAAATATTGCACCTGGATCGCATAGGCAGTTTGCATTTCAGCACTTTGAAAATAAAAATCTTCCGCTTCGAGAAAATCTACTTCAAGAGGCAAAAAATCAGATTTTTTCTGGTCAGTATCAGCTTACTTGATATGATATTGATCCGAAAATGACACAAATTGCAACCCAAAATGCAAAAAATCGAAACCTAGAAAAGGAAATCACGTTTGAGACCTGAGATTTTCTTCAGAGAAAAATAGATTTCTTATCTTCAGCTCGAATCCTCTCAAATCCTCCTTATGGGAAGAGAATTACCTCATTAGAGCTACAAAAACTCTATCAAAAACTCAATAAGAGCTTCTCTGATCAGGTATTTGGATGATATATTACAAACTTAGATATCGAACCAGAAAATACCCAGCAACGAAGCTCAAAACACCTCTTTAACTGAGATGAGAAGTGTAAATTTCGATACAAAAAATTAAGTTAATAAAAATAAAAAGTTAAAACAAATGAATAATCAGACTTTTTATTTTTTTCTTATCTAAATAATGAAAGATAAACAGCAGATTTGAATTGAAAAATGACATATTACCCGTCTAAAGTCAGTTTTCCCTTGGACGCAATCGCGCGAGCTTTTGACAGCAGAGCTTTATAAAAATTTACAAAGAGCGGTTTCTCCCTCTGAGAAATACTTTCTTGGAAATAAAAATCTTTTTGAGAGAAATAATCCAAGTCATAATAGGGAAATCTATGATCTTTTCTTGTCTTATGTTGAAGTAGATCCTGAGCAGCTGCCTGAGAGATTTATTGAGCTTTTTGAGCTGAAAGGAGATAAAGAGGAGATTAAAAAGCAGACCTTAAGCCTTTTTAAGCAAGCGAGACTTTTAGACAAAAAATCTTCAAGGATTAGCTTTATTGATGATAAGATTGTTATCTTCAGAACTGAGGAAAAACTTACCCATAAAAACCCAGAGAGAAAGCTGACTAGAGCCGAGAAAAACCGCACTGAATACCAGACAACTTTCAATACTTACTCAAATATTTATGATGCGGTCAGAAGCCAGTACCATACGCTTGATTCTAGTGAAAAGAAAAAGGATGAATATAAAATCTTACAGCAGGAATGTCTGAAACTAGCTCAAGAAATTCAGGTACTAGGCTATGAAACAAAGGATACTACTTTTCAGAGAAGAATCTGAGATATGATTAAGGAAATCTCAAATGCAACCAATGCTAAAGTGCTTGCCTCAAACCTTCAAAACCTCCAGGAAATGACGTATTCAAATAGGAGTATTGATGCTAATCATCTCCAGTGAGCAAAAAATAAATTTGAGAAAAGATTTGCTGATTTACAAGCTCAAATTGGAGTAATCCAGCTTCATCTCAATAGTATGGAGCAGCTTTTGACGCAGCATGAAACAGCCCTCAAAATGTTTCTCCTTCAGATTAGAATGGGCAAGGGATCAGCTTTAGCATTAGAAAACTACTTCAAAGCATTTAAAACAATTCCTTATGCTTATCAAAATATTGCCCCTTTCTCAACTTTCCATGCTTGGATTCAAAAATATCATAAAAATCAGAAACTCTTTCCTGTTTTTGTAGATAAAATAGAGGCCATCTATGCTCAATATCAAGAAGAACACACACAAAAACTCGCAGGATCAACATCAGATTTTGAAGATTTTAAACTTGTAAAAGATAATCTAAAAGATATCGAGGAACTCATTATTTCTGAAGATGAAAACTAAAAAAATAGTTATAAAATAAAAAAAACTCTGGAGGAATACCTTCAGAGCTTCTAGTTTCTAGAAGCCTTGAGCCCGATTTCATACAATCGGTAGGAATACTTTACTAGTGCAAACTATTCGTACAGATCATAAGAAGAATCTCAAGACTTCTAGTAAGTGCTGTCCGACCGTATTGGGTAGTGGGTCTGGAGAGCGGTTTTAGGTGGAATACCACCAACATAGTCACCTATTTTGCAAGGGTGTGTAGTAGACCTTGTCCTAAGTGATTATGTTACCTCAAGTATATCCCAAAAATAGAAAAAATCAAAAAAAACTGATATCCCTTTTTCTTTTAGATTGACAATATTTATATTTGTGATATAGTATGTTTTTGGGTATTGTTTTTGCTCGTAGAGAGCTGATGTTCTAAAAGGGGGCATTCTACAATATTCTCTTGAAAACAGCTATATTTTTCGTATTTTTAAGTTCAATACTGAGAAAAGATCAGATTTTTTATATTACTCTTCTAAAGATGGACAAGAAATTTTTTATTACGACAGCAATTGCTTATATGAACTGAGCTCCTCATGCTGGACATGCTTTGGAGATTATTCAGGCGGATGCTTTAGCGAGAATGTATAGATTTCTCTGATATGATGTAGTATTTCAAACAGGAAGTGATGACCACGGAATGAAAAACCGAAATACAGCAAAGGAAAAAGGACTAGAAGTCAGAGATTTTATCGCTCAAAATCTTCAGCTTTTTAAGTCATTATATGAAAATTTAGAAGTTTCTTATGATATTTTTCTTAGTACTTCAGATGAGCAGATGCACTATCCTGGAGCAAAACTTATGCGAGAGAGACTCGTTGCAGCAGGTGATATCTACAAAAAATCCTATGAAGGTCTCTACTGTGAGTGATGTGAGTCTATGAAGCTCGAGAAAGATCTCATTGACGGAAAATGTCCAGATCATCCGACCAAAGAACTCCAGCATATTCAAGAGGAAAACTACTTTTTTAGACTTTCAAAATATAGAGAAAAAATCGCTGAGCTCATTCGTGAAAATGCCTACCAAATTGAGCCAGAAATTAGAAAAAATGAAATCCTTGCATTTCTAGAGAAAGCTGAAGATGTAAGCTTTTCTCGTCAGACCTCTAAAATGCCGTGGGGAGTGCCAGTTCCTAATGATGATGAGCATGTAATGTATGTTTGGTGTGATGCACTTACAAATTATCTTACAGGAATTGGATTTTGACGCAATGAGGAATGGAAAAACTATTGGCCTGCGGATATCCATATTATTGGAAAGGATATTTTGAGGTTTCATGCAGCATTTTGGCCAGCAATGCTTCTTTCAGCAGATTTGGAGTTGCCAAAGACGCTCTTAGCACACGGGCATCTCACACTCAACGGTGCTAAAATGTCAAAATCGACCTGAAATGTAATTGATCCAGCGGAAATTATCCAGCAGTGGGATAGAGATCCTTTTGTTTTCAATCTCTTGTACGATGTTTCACTCAATGCTGACTGAGATTTCTCTCTTCAGAGGCTTGAAAATGTATATAATAGTATGCTGATCTGAGCTTGGGGAAATCTGGTAAATAGAGTAGTGAACCTCTGCCAAAAATATGGAATTACACAAGGAGTTGCTCATCATCAGCTTTTAGAAGAGATGAAAAAAGCTGATACGATTCAGGATTTTGATGCTTTTTTATGAACTATTGAGGGAAAATATCTTAAAACTTTTAATATCCAAGGATATCTCCAAGAGCGATATAAAACTGTTCAGTTTGCAAATGAGTTTATTACGCACTCTGAGCCATGGAAAAAATATAAGGAAGAGGAAACAAGAGAAGTCGCAATTAGAGATTTGGAGTTCCTTCTCTATATTATCAAGAATTTAGCTCTACTTTCAGCTCCGATTCTGACTCAAGGATTTAGAAAATTGCAAGCAATCCTCGGAATCCCAGAACTTACGGCTATTGATACCGCTCACAATCTTGATTTTGAAAAGGTCAAAACTGCCTTATCTCTCAAAAAGTTTTCAGTGCAGCTCGCACCAGAAATTTTGTATCAAAGAAAGGAAACAGAAAACTAAAAATACCAAAAAAATCTGAAAGAATATTCCTCTTACTTTTTGTGAGAGGTTTTTTTCGTGAGTTGAGAACTGGAAAAATAGACAACTAAAAAAACTCTTCAAAAATTTGCAAAATCCGAAAAAACGAATATACTTATATCGTCATCAAGGCAAGCAAGATTACTTCTCAAAAAGAAGTCTTCAACTTCCTGATGTACGCATTTCTTTCCCTCATAAGGGGAGAGTAGTGCTGAGAATGAGTTCTTTACCAGCCTTTATTCACAAAAATTTTGAACTTGCTGTTTTTCTTTTTTGTGCTGTAAATGAAAGGTTTGATGCTGATCCTCGTTGATCCGTGTATGCTTTGATTTACTCTACGATAGCGATTGAATCCAACATTCGCTACCAATGATGAGTTATGCTCTCTTTTGAAGAGATGTGTTATTCATCAGCCAAAAAGGAAAAGTCTGATTTCTTGTCTCTTCTTTCTTATAAGATGAAAGGGAGCTATCTTGAGTACTAAAGGTGCCTTAGATACCAAGGAATCAGGTTTTGCTAAATCCCTTAAAAACGATACTCACCTCTAGGGATAATCAAGGAATTCTAAATATAAGGTACAACCAACCTTGTTAACTTAGATACTTCCGCTATTCATAGAGTGGTTATTGAGGGCAAGTTAGAAAATCAGTCGAGAATTCACTATTTTGATAGCATATCGTTGGAAAGTCAGGAAAAGTTTGAAATCAGGTTTTTCAAGAGGTTTTCCCTTTCCCACTCTTAAGATCAAGTATGATCTAGTATTGCTAGTTACTATCCTAGAAATACTTCTTCAGCTCCTTAAGATAAAAGATACTGTTTATTTGCTGTCTAATGGTTCTTACTCTCTGGGATTGCCTAGAGCATTAGACGACGAAGGATTTAAGAGATCCTTTGGCTCTCCGAGGCATGTGATAAAGGCTTACTCATTTCTTCAATGAGAAGTAGTTTAGTATCCTACTTCTTTTTTTTATTATTATTCCCACCATAAATAGCAGAGCTATCTTAGTATAAAAAAAAGAGAAGAATTCAGACTTCTCTTTTTTATTTCTTTCAATGTTAACTTCAAACAATCACTTTACTAGGAATAAGAACCAAAGTTTCTTCTCCATCTTTGAAAACAAAACCTTGCTCAAATTCCTGAATAATCTTCCCTTTAAGTGCCTCATCTTCAGTAGCTTGCATGCTCACTGGTTCATGAAATTGAGGATCTGGAGCCAGTCCAACCGCAGGAATCGCCTCAATCTTGAGGGATTCAAGGTTTTTTAAGAACCCATCATACATCATTTTGATCCCTTTCCCCATAGAGGTTTCCTGCTGCTCAGAAGAGAGATTAAGCAGAGATTTTCTCAGATTCTCAACCAAGGGCAAAAACTTCTTTGCTACAGTAATGATTGCATCACGGTTTGCATTCTGAATTTTTTGTTCTGTTTGCCTTTGCAAAATATCAAAATCTGACTTAAGATGTAGATAGGCAATTTGAGAGTTTTTTGCGATTTCTTCTTTCTCCTTGATTTGATTGGTAAGGTCCCTGATCTGAGAAAGCAAGTCGCTATGAGTCGATTCTTCCTCGTCTTTTTGTTTAATCTCCTCAAGCATTTCCTCTAGTTCTGGAGCCTCTTGAGTTTCAACTTCAGGAGCTAGATTTTCTGTATTTTGAATATTTTGATTATTGATATCAGTCATAAAGCATTACAATACGAATAAAAAAACTTAACATACTAAGTATAAAATTCCTGCCTTGTATTTCAAGCTATTTTTGCTGGTAGTACCATTCAGCAAAGCTCATTTTCTTCTCATACAGCTCTGTTGCAAGCTTTACGCCCAAGTATCTCCAGTGCCGAGGCTCAACCATTTTCCCATCAATCTCAACTCCTTTTTGGTAGGTATTATGAAAACCTCGTTTGTGTGCATTATTTCTCATCCATTCAAAACTTGCACTATCAAGTCTTCTCCCATTTACTCCCAGATCAATAGCTAATCCTGCTTGGTGTTCACTACTTCCAGCTTCAGCACAATGATGAGCATGGCAGCTTCCATTCATTTTCTTTTGAAAATCATAACTTCTAAAAGTACTTGTAATACTGATTTTTTTCTTCTTATTGAATGCAGACCAAAAGTGTCGAGCCATATCAGCAAATTGCTCTCAGGCTTCTTTCCTAAGTTGGAATTTCCTTGCATTATTAAACGTGAAGTCTGACTGTATTGACTCTAAATCACTAGGAGTATAGCTTCTATCGTTAAAAAAATGCGTAGTATCTAGAAATTTCTGATAGGAACTATCACTATTTAGATCATAAGAAGAAAAAGCTGATTCGATCTTTGTTTTTAATTCAGACGAAAGTTGTTGTTCAAGAACAATGGGATCTAATTGTTGAATTGACATGCCACTCATAGCATCTCCACTTAGTATCCCACTTCCGAGCAATAATGTTAACATTGTTACGGTCTCCATAATTTTTATTTTTCTCAACTAAAATAGTATTATTTTCTCATTACCTTTGCACAGCAAAATGCACTTGTCCAGCACCACTGAAGATTATATCATCAGGTTTTACCAGTGATATTCAATGCTTCTCAGAGAAGATACACTCAAGGGAGCTTTTTAAGCTCAAAGTTCTCATTCACTTCTTCCATTAGAAGTCCTCAGCTCATAACTTTTGCCTCATCCCAGCTTCTAAGGGCTATTGGAGTGAGCGTCATTGTGTAATTTCTTAGTCCTTTAGGTGCTCTTAGATATGCTAAAAGTCTTTTTGTAATCTGATCTTTAGTGATCAAAAGTCTGATTTTTGCTTTCTTTTTGAGCTCTGGATCAAGATATCCTAGCCAAAGTGAAGCATTAAAGATTCCGGGTCCTGATACCCCTCAGTGCGTAAAAAGAACCGTATGCTCTTCTTGATAAACAGCCTTATCTCCTAAAGTAAGCTTAATCTCCGTAGAGACTGAACTTCATGAGAGAGAGGAAAGGTCTTCCTTGGTCTCGAGTCAGCAAAGAGCTGGAGCTGGCGTATGAATAGCGATATTCTGCTCTTTTCAGAAAACAGAAATAAAATCTGATCCTCACACTTTCGGAAAGGATTGACCTCCTGTTGCAATAATCACCTTTTTTGCCTCAAAAGTTCCTTGATTAGTCCTGATGAGATAATAATCAAGCTGTTTTTGAATTCAGATAACTCCATGATTATACTCAATTTCAGTCAGATTTTTCTTATTTTCTTCTAATAGAAAGTCCAACAGCTCTCTAGCTTTATTGCTTTTGAGGAGCATTCTTCAAAAATCCTCTTGCTGACTCAGAATTCAATGATCTTCTAAAAACTTGATCATATCTTTTGGTCAAAACTGAGAAAAATAATTCTTTAATCTTTCGGTCTGATCTCATACATAGGTTTTATTAGATACATTGATATTGGTAAAATTACACCTTCATTTCCCAGAGAGTAGAATTTTTACCCCAGCTGAACTGTTCTTTTCCAAGATACATTTCTTCCATTCCCTTGGCAAGAGCATTCCACAAAAGAGTCCACTTGCCCCAGCTCCAATAATACAGCAGTCTAGCATAGGATTCTAGAGAGTAAAAAACACCTTTTCTATTGCTTGAATCACGGCATCTCCAAAATACACAAACAACAGATAAGAAAAGATAAAACATCCACATCCAAGCAATGCTCAAATGATGATATCAGTTACCCAGTGCACTTTGATATACCATCTACTCCATCATACTATGATTCATCAGATCAGAGCTAGAGTATAAAGTATCCAAGCAAAGTGATTTTCCAAAACCCAAGATCATGCCATAGCCAAGGAAAGGAAAAAAACAAAACCAGCGGTTGTATGACCACTTGGAAAGCTATAGTCTTTAAATTTGAGTAATGCATCTTGAGGTCTGGGTCTTTGTGTGATTCTTTTTACAGCTCGAAATCCAATAGAAGCAGAAATCATACTACAGAACACAATTCCTAAAATATATCTCTGCCCTGCTCAAGCGAGTATTACACCAATAATAGCATAGAAAATACTGACAGTAAGTGGGCTAATTGCATGATTAATTCGGAGTGCAAACCTCTCTTTTCATGGGGTTCTAGGCTTTTTGAGTTGAAGACGCTCATCGATTTTTAGAAAGAGTTTCGGAAAAATAATCATCAGAATTGTTACACTGAGGACTATAGTTCAGATGATGATACTGAGATACGCTAAAATCTTTGGAGTCATCTTTGTTTGGTATTTGAAAGTTCAAAAGTTCAAAAATCTGAAATTTATGCTTCAGCAACGGCTTTTGCAACGAGCTCAGCAACATCTTTATCTAGTGCTGATGGAATAATCTCATCTTCATTTGGATTTTGTACATATTTTGCCAATGCCTCAGCAGCTGCGATCATGTGTTTTTGTTCAACTTGAGCGATCCTTGCCGCAAGTAGCCCTTTGAATAATCCAGGGAAAACAAGCACATTATTGATCTGATTTGGATAGTCTGATCTTCCTGTTGCGATGATACTTGCTCCTCATTTTTTCGCTTCTTCTGGAAGGATTTCTGGTTCTGGATTTGACAGTGCAAAGATGATTGGATCAGAATTCATTGTTTTTATTTCTTCAGCAGAGATGAGATTTGGCTTGCTCACTCCAACAAATACATCCGCTCAATGGAGAGCATCAGCGAGATTCCCAGTTGTCCCCTCAAGATTTGTCTCAGTCCACAGTGCCTTATATGTATTCAAATCAGTTCTTCAAGCATGGATAACTCATTTACTGTCTGTCATTACAATATGCTTTACTCCGTAGCTATGCAAAAGCTTTGCAATACTGATTCCAGCAGCACCAGCACCAGCAACAACGATTTTGATATTTCAAATTTCCTTTTTTGTGAGTTTTAATGCATTGATGAGTCCAGCAAGCACAACAATTGCAGTTCCGTGTTGATCATCATGAAAAACTGGAATATTAAGCCTCTTTTTGAGCTCTTCCTCAATATAAAAACAGTTTGGAGCTGAGATATCTTCTAGATTAATCCCTCCAAAGCTTGGAGAAATGTTTTCAACGAGTTTAATAATCTCCTCAGGATCTTGCGTTTTTAGAACAAGAGGAACCGCGTCAACTCCTCCAAAAGCTTTAAAGAGAACAGCTTTCCCTTCCATGACAGGAAGCCCAGCAAGTCCTCAAATATTCCCTAGTCCGAGAACTGCACTTCCATCAGAGACAACAGCGATAGTTCTCCCTTTCCAAGTATAGTCATAAGCAAGTTCAGGATTTTTTTCTATTTCTAGGCATGGTTGAGCTACTCCAGGAGAGTAGTAGGTTGACATGTCTTCTCTGGTATTGAGCGGAACTCTAGAAATCATCTCAACTTTCCCCTTATATTTTTTGTGCTCTTCTAAAGAACGAGTATAATAATTTGTCATATCATATCATGTAGATTAAAATGTCTTTGTATGGTAGTTTTTTTTCTTGTTATTGCAAGGCTAAATCTTTTTAGAAAAAGCTTTCTCAAAGATAGGTGAGAAAGCTGTGAAATAATGTTAACTATCCTGAGCTGATTTTAGTTTTTTCTCCTCCCTCAAGATAAAGAGAAAAAAGAGTATTCCAAAGATGATGCTGCAGGGAAGTGCATAAATAGGGAGATTAAATGATTCCATCATGATATAGTAGACCAAACTCCCAAGAGCAATAGCTACTAGTGCATACACAAAAACATCCCAAATCCGATTTAGTAAAATACCTAATTTCATACTACTTTAAATTTTTATATTATGAAGCGTCAGTATACGGATTTTAAGTAGAAAATCAAAACAAAAAACCTGACTTTTTGAGTCAGATTTTTTATCTTTTTTGAGAAACTAGTTAATACCTCCAGTAAGTGTGTTAAGCGTAACAATATCTCCTACTTCCTTATGAAGTGGCACCTGAATTTCCATTCCAGTTTCAATAGTTGCTGGCTTAGTTCCAGATTGAGCTCTGTTTCCTTTGATTCCAGGAACAGTCTCGATAATTTCATAACTAATAGTTGAAGGAAGGATTACATTAATAACATTTCCTTTATAGATTTGGATAAATACATCGAGATTATCCTTGAGATATCCTGTGATATCATCAATCTTTTCCTTATCAAGTTCATGGATTTCTCCAGTGTCATTTTCCATAAATGAGTAAGTATCTCCTGTATTGTAGAGATAAACTGCATTCTGAGTAGAAATATCAGCCTGATCCATTGTTGTACCTGATTTTACTGTCACATTTTGTACTCCATTTGTGATGAGATTTCTTACTTTATAGGTATATGAACCCTGTCTCTGCTGCATTTGCATAAATGAAAGGTCAAGTACCTTAAAAAGCTGACCATCCATCTCAAGAACAGTTCATTTTTTTACTTCTGCTGCATCAATCTTAGCCATACTATCTTAGTCAATAAATAAAAAGCTGAATTTGAGCATAGTGATTTTGTCTTTGTTTGCAAGCTTTTCTCTTAAGTCCTTAATCTTACTTCTCCAAGAGCTCTTTAATGAGTCTCTGTCCCTCACTGGATACTTTGAAATGTTTTTCTCAGAGCTGAACAACCCTTTCTCCAGGGTAACCTTGTATGATCTTTGCAAGCTTTTCAATAATTTCAATATGTTCTGGAAGTTTGAATGAAAGTGTGTCTTCAGCTTTTTCTTCTAGTTTTGCGATCAATTTATCTGTAAAGCTAGGAGTTTCTCATTCCTCCTGAACTGCAAATTTCTCGAGTCTTTCTCTAGCATATTTGATATCCTCTACAGCAGGAATGTCCTCAGGCATTGTCCCTCAAAGCTCTTGAATCGTTTCTCTGATCTTCTTTCCTACTTCAAAATGTGCTTGACTAGCCTTTTCTTGTCATTTTATGGCTTCTCTTTTGATTTTTGCCTCAGCCTGCGTTGCACGGAAGAGGTTTGCCGCGAGCTCCTCGCTACTCATGTGATCTAGCATATTATCGCTCGCATTGATATTCTTTTTCTCGATGATATCCTTCTTCTTCATGCCATAAAGTCCTTGATAACCAGAATCATAGAAGGTCGCATAATCATATACCCCAGCTCATCTGGCTGTACTGAAGAGTTTCTTATTGTGCTTGGTCATTTCGTCCCTAAGCTCAAGTCTCTTTTGATCTTCCAAATACTGAGCAGAAAGTTCTTGCTGCCTAGTCTGCAAAGCAAAATAGCTCTGCCCGAGGGCTACGATTTCCTTGCTTGGATCTGCATTTTGAATGATAAGATAGCAGGCATAACGACTGAGCTTCCAACTTTTTAACTCTCTAGTAGCACCAGATCAGATTTTTACCCTTTCCGTAAATTCATTAAAATGATTAGCGACTGTTTGTCAGCTATTTTTGCAGGCGGTCTTTGCTTTCTGAATTACTTTAGAAAAATTTGTGAAATCAGCATATTCAAGTGTTTTTGCTAGTTCCCTAGCATGCCAATATTCCTTCCCATATTCATTAACCCTTTTGATTTTTTCAAAAACCTGTGGATCCATCTAGTATGTGCTAGTAGATAAAAAGTCTGAAATCAGATTTTTTATTTTTCTTGTTGTTTATTTATATATTAGACATTAAATGTACAAGTAAAGTATACAAAAATAATTACTCATATCAAGCAGTATTTCTGATCTTTCATTGAAAAAGGTCCGATTTTTTTGCTTTAAAAATATTTTAGAGTATACTTAGAATAAGGATTTTTTTATATCTCTTATCCAAGATAATATGGCAAATAATATCATGAAGAGTTTTAATGCTGATAGGAAGTATAGTCAGCAACTACAAATTTTACAATCTAAGTATGGATATCTCACTAAAAACCTGTCTGAAGGAAAGAAGGAGAATATTACGAATCTTCTCGCTGATAAGTATGGAGTTATGTTGAAAGGTGATACTATACAAGAGAAGCGAGAAAATCTCAAGACCCAAGGAATTATGGAGATTTTTGGTCAAATACCAGTTGAAAGGCATAAAGAATTTATCAATGAAATATTTGAATGAGAGATGGACTCTTTATCTAAAAAGGTTCTCCTCGCTGATGTTCAGCGTTATTTGACGATAAAAAAGGAGAAAGAGAATGAAGGTTCAAAAACTATTGAGAGAGAACCGGCTTCTCGCTTTCATAAATATATTGAGCAGAATATTTCTTCACAGCTAAGAGATGCTTTAGTAGAGAAAGATAAACTTCTACAGCCAGAAAAGCTCGAAAATCTAGATGATAGTCAACTCGAAGAAGATTTTCAGGATTCTCTTTCTCAGCTTTTAAGAGAAAACGTTGTTGATCCGATCGTATATTTTCATGCTATTCAGAGTATTTTTAGAAAGTATAATTATATTCTGACACTTAGAGATATTTGAACGCTAAAGTCTATGCTCAAAGATCTTAGCCAAGGAAGGATGATATTTTTGAGTGGAGATACTGGATCTGGTAAGACAGAACTAGCTCTTTTGGCATCTAAGCTTTATCTCGAGTTAAGAGGAATTCATGATAAAAAGAGAGCGCCAGTTCTTGTCTCAGGAAGTAAAGAGACTACAGTCTCAGACCTTACTATAGAAAAGAATATTTCATCAGAAAATATGATGAGTGTTTCTGATGATGATCTTGTATGGGGAGAGAGAGGTGATAAATATCCAGAGGATAAGCTTATAGACCTTGTTAAGAAGAAACAATCTCTCAAGAGGAATGCTAGTGAGAGAATTGATACAGATGAACAACTCTCGGAAAAGGAAAAAGATGAAGTAAAAAGAGATCTTCAGAATACGGATCTAGACAAATATAATATCTTTACCAAGTATCATGCAAAAGGAATAATCAAGGCTATGCATGATGGAGTGCCTTTTATTTTAGATGAAATGAATGCCATTGATCCTTGAGTTTTAACTGAACTAAACTACTATCTCACGAGAAAAGTATGAGATAAGATTACGCTGCCAAATGGGTTGGGATCTTTTGTCGTAAAAGACGGCTTTTGTATTATTGCGACAGGAAATGATCCTACAGCGAATATTAAAAAAGAGATGTATGCTAGTAGGTATGAGCTCGATCAAGCTTTGATTAATCGTATGAGGACTATAGACAAGAACTATCCTGAACAAATTGACTCAAACTACACTACAAATACAACAGCAGATAAGAATCTCATAAGAGAAGTAGAAGAGACTATCCCGGAGTATCTGTCTCAGAATGAAATTTATGGATTGATTCTTATGTTTCTTTTTGATAAGAAAGGGGGAAAGTCAGAATTTTCTAGACTTGTTGCTTCAGGAAAAGCATGATTTGAAGTGATGAAAGAATCGTTCATCGGTGAAAAAACGATGGTTAACAAGAAAAACTTTTTTTCAGATCTAAAACACCTAGCTGTTTTTGTAAAGAAGATTCAAGATGCATTCCAAAAAAAGACAGTATTCTGCGAGGGAGTGGATATCGGAAATCTAATTGAGTCGAGAGTGCTTTCTATGAGGCAGCTTAGGGAGATTGTAAAGGATTATCAGAATGATACAAAATCATTATTTTATCATATTTACAATAGATTTCTAAGTAATGGAAATGGTAATGAGAATGAGAGAAGATGAATGATCTATGCTCTTAAGGCATCAGATCTCTTACCATGAAAATTTGAATGAACTCTGAGTCTTGAGGAATGAAAGCTCTGAGCTGTTGAAAAAGAGCTTCATACAGCCTTTGTAAGGGAGAAAAACCATGGAAATACTAAGCCCTCTCTCCTCAATATGCACAATCCAAAAGTTTCTTTCAGTAATGAGCTTCTTGATTCAAAACTTTTACTGACAAAGCAGGATCTCTATGAAGAATACTTTAGATCAGAACTAGATGATATTGATGATGAAATGATCAAGGGAGATAAGTATACGAAATTTAAGGAAGTAAAAATGAAAGAGAATTCAGAGGAGTCTGATCAAAATTGAGGAATCGAAGAAAATCAAATTTCCCTTACAGACGTGAAGGAACTTAGCAGTGAGCTCAAAAATCAGCTTGAGGCATTTGAAAATGCTTCACAGGAAAATAATTTTTTGGATTCACTTCCATTTGAGCACTATCAGATTTTGGAGTTTGCAGCAAGAGAACTTTCTGAGACCGATAGACTATTCTCAAATAATGAGCTTTCTACACTCTATGAGATTTTAAATAAAATATTAAATGCTATGATTGGTGGAGCGGAGATATTGAATGAAAATGATTTTACTCAATTATCTCGTATCGTATGAAAAAAATAGAAAACTATTCTCAGATAGAGAGATACATAAGTCCACTTCACGAAACACTTTCGGAGGAGGGGAAAAAGAAACTAGCGAATATCTTGACTTTCTCAGATCCTCTGAAGGAAAAATGAGCCGAGGCGAGGAAGAAGTTTTGGACAAAATATGATGGAGACCAATTTCTCCTCCAGCTCAGACATGCTAGAGAAAAGAAAGAGGAATTGATAAAAGAAAATCATCAGAAACTCGAAGAAATCTGATTTTTCACCCGATGAAAGAAAAAACAGGAGAAGTTTATCGCTGAATATTTGAGAGATATATCTCGTTATGGAGAGATAGTAGAAGGGGATAAACAGGAATATGAGGAAATTACTTTGGAGGAAGTTCAGGAGTCTGGTTTTAGAGAGTGGGTGGCTTTATATTTGTGAAGCAATCAAATCTGAGATGAGTGAGCGAAGGCAATTTCAGAGATGGAATTGAAAGAGTGAGTGTTTTTGAGTTTGGATAGCAATCAAATCTGAGCTGAGTGAGCGGAGGCAATTTCGAAGATGGAACTAAAGGAGTGAGTGCATTTGGATTTGAGTTATAATAACATCTGAGATGATTGAGCGAAGGCTCTTGCTGAGATGGAACTAAAGGAGTGAGTGTGATTGAGTTTGGAAGGAAATGAAATCTGAGATGCGTGAATGGAAGTGATTTCAAAGATGGAACTGAAAGAATGAGTGGTTTTGGTTTTTGGAGTCAATCAAATTTGAGAAGAGTGAGCAAAGGCGCTCTCTAAGATGGAACTAAAGGAGTGAGTGAGGTTATATTTGTACAATAATAACATTTGAGATGAGTGAGCGAAGGCAATTTCGAAGATGGAACTGAAAGAGTGAGTGTTTTTGGATTTGAGAGGGAATAATATCAGAGCTGAATGAAGGCGTATCCTCGAAAACTGGGTTGCTGATGCGAAGGAGAAAGGAATTAATTGTGAGGTGGATTTTTAGAGAGGAAAATTTGTCTTTTATTATTAAATTTTTTTGAAGATGAATAATAAAGAAAAGAGATTAAATGACGAAAAACTTATTACTCCACTTCACGAGATACTTTCGGAGGAGGGGAAAAAGAAATTAGCGGATATCTTGACTTTTTGAGATGCTCTGAAGGAAAAATGAGCGGAGGCGAGAAAGAAGTTTTGGACAAAATATGATAGAGACCAATTTCTTCTCCAGCTCAGATATGAAAAAAAGAAAGAGGAATTGATAGAAGAAAATCATCAGAAACTGGAAGAAGTCTGATTTTTTACTCGATGAAAGAAAAAACAGGAGAAGTTTATTGCTGAATATTTGAGAGATATATCTCGTTATGGAGAGATAATGAAGTGAGGCAAACAGAAAGAGGAGAGGGTCACTTTGGAAGAAGTTCAGGAGTCTGGTCTTAGAGATTGAGTGACTTTGTGGTTGGAAAGGAATTACATCTGAGATGAGTGAGCGAAGGCACTTGCTAAGCTGGAACTGAA